>SVCS01000005.1:0-35239 GCA_015058205.1 Clostridiales bacterium | reverse complement strand
TATAGCCTGATGGGAAACTTCGCCCTGTTCTTCTTTACGACAGTTGCGGGGATAGACCCCGCCGTTGCAGGGGCTATTGTTGCCATAGGCGCCGTCTGGGATGTGGTCAGCGGATCTTTTGTCGGCTATGTCTCCGACAAAACCAAATCCTCTATGGGCCGGCGCAAGCCTTTTCTCCTTGCGGCGACATTTCCGCTGGCGGTATGCTGCAGTCTCATCTTTATCGTAATAGACGCGTCGCAGGCTGTTCGCTATGCGTATTATATCTTCATGTTCATCGCATTCTGGACAGGCTACTCTGTGTTCTTCGTGCCTTATACGGCATGGGGAGCGGAGCTGACTGACAACTATGAAGAGAGAACGGAACTGAGAGGTATCGTCTATATCTTTTATTCTATCGGAAGTGCTTTCGGAACAGCGCTGCCGCCGATTATCGTCGATCTTCTCATGCAATGGGGCGCACGGGTTGAAACCGGATGGTTGAGCGTAGGTATCTTCGTGGGCGTTATTTCAGCCGCCGCGATATTCATCACCGGATGGATGGTACATGATCCGGAACATATGGCTGCTGAAGACCATGAAGACGATGCAGAGAATTCCGCCTCTGGAGGCAAAGGCAGATTCAAAGGCCTTTCTGCAGCGGCGGATATCCTTCGCAACTACGGACAGGTCTTACGCTTCAAGCCTGCCAGGCTCATTGTGCTCACCAGTGTGTTTTATCTGATTTCCAACTCCATTATGATGGCAGATAGAATGTACTTTTTCACGTATAACATGGAACTGACAGCCAAAGAAGTCAGTCTCATCATGCTCGTCATGCAGATCGTTTCGGTATTGCTCGTTCCGCCGCTCATCAGAATCAACCGGGTGCTGGATAAGAGAACCCTCTGTATCGGCGGGATTGGAATGTCCGCTGCCTGCCTGACCATCTACGGGTTTATCGGCGTCTCCAGCGTTCCGCACCTTCTGTTACTCTTCTTTATATACGGTATTGGGAGCATCTGTTACTGGCAGCTGATTCCTTCCATGCTCTACGATGTGTGTGACGCCGACAAGCTTGCGAACGGCACCGACAGAGCCGGCCTGATCATCTCCATGCAGGGTCTCTCAGAGTCTGTCTTTGAAGCGGTCGGATTTCAGGTTCTGGGAATCCTGCTCCATCTGACAGGATTTCAAACGGATGCAGCCCGGCAGAGTCTGGAAACGATGCAGTGCATACATGTATCCTTCACATTCATACCGGCCTTTTTCGCGCTGCTTGCCCTGCTCATGATGGTCCGGTATCCGATCACCCGCACGAAGCACGCGGAAATCATAAAGAATCTTCAGCAAAAGTAACCCTTCTTTTGATGTATAATAATGCAAAGGCATCACATCTCTTTGATTACAAGCAGGTGGTATTATGAAAAAGATCGTAATTGCAGGCGCAGGCCATATGGGCCTGTCAGCATCGAAATTGTTGGACCCGAACAAGGTCGAGTTTCTTGGTTTTGCAGATAATGATCCGGGCAAGTGGACCGTGGAAGACGGCAGCTATCCTGAAGCACTGGAGAAACCGCCGGTGTTCTCTATACAAACTGCAGTCGATCTGGCACCGGATGAATTCATCGTCAGCGCCATCGATAAAGAACGGGCGAGAGCCATCGAAGAACAGCTGAAGGTCTGCCGGTTCTACGGCAATATCATGAAGCTGCATGAATTGTACGAGGACTTCGATCTCAGAAGCCGCTGCCTGAAGGAGCTGGCAGGACGTATCGATCACGTTCCCGGTGCGGTCGCAGAACTGGGCGTCTATCAGGGCGATATCGCATGGCAGATTAATGCCTTTCTGCCGGACAGACAGTTCTATCTCTTTGATACGTTCGAAGGTTTTACGGAAGGAGACATTGCAACAGAAAAAGCTTTTCGGTTATCAGATGCGGAGGAAGGGGACTTTGCCGATACGACCGTCGGCGCTGTTCTGGAACGTCTGCCGCACCCGGAGAAGTGCCACATCAGAAAAGGTCATTTCCCTGAAACGGCAGCAGGACTGGCTCATGCGGAGTTCGCTTTTGTCAGCATCGATCCTGATCTCTATGAACCGGCAAAAGCCGGTATTGAGTTCTTCTATCCAAGACTCAACGAGGGCGGCATCTTAATCATACATGACTACAACAACACGCGGTTCAAAGGCATCCATCAGGCTGTAAAGGAGTTTGAGCGGAAGCTGGTCGAATCCGGCGGGAAACCATTGAAACTGGTGCCACTTGGCGATCTGCACGGAAGCTGCGTGATTATAAAATAAGACCGCATAAAAGTGGCCATCAGATATTCTGTTTCAGGAATTCCCGCAGCAATGGGTCAAAGGTGCCCAGTCCAGTGACAACGGACACATGTGCGTGCAGTTCCTCGTTCAGCGCCAGCAGGGAGTCATCCATGCGGCGGGTGTTGGCAGGAGATTTGATGACGCCTACACAGGGTATTTCAGAATCTAACAGTTCATATAAACGGCGCCGGAAGGCGTCGTTTTTCATTTCATGGCCTCCGATTTCATCGAGCAGTGCCAACCGCGCTTGTCCTGCCTTTGCCTGTGCGAAGGCCTCATCAAGATATGCGGTGCCGGCTGTATGAAACACGCTCATATCAACATGGGGGCCATTTGGAGTGAATGATTTGAAGATATTGTCACATGCGGTGGGATCGGCGATGACTGACAACTCCGCATTGGCAGGTGCGAGACGAAATCCGAGAAGTTGACCGTCGGAATTGGTGAGACGCTGACTGGTGAAGCCCGCAACGCCGTCCAGAGACGGACCAAAGACTTCACGGAGGACTTTGCGTATTAACGTTGATTTGCCCGTCTGAATCGGGCCCTCGATAAACAGATTATTCATGTGTCTATTGTACAACCGCAAAGGCAGTAAGTCCATCGCTGTACCTTTCGCGAAAACAGAAGTTGTGATATAGTTTCACACAAGGAGCGTGGAGTTGAACAGAAACGAATTACCATATTTCAATATTGGAAGATCATACGGAGGAAATCAGAGATGGTTTCTGGATTTCTGGATGCACATCGGCGGATGCGGCGCTCTGACCATGTGTGATCTGATGATCTACATGGCGATGTTCCGTGATATACCCGAGGGCATTCCCTTCAATGCGGCGCGACTGACGCGCAGGGAATATGTCCGGTTTGGCATGCAGATGAAGCCATACCTGAAACCGCGAAAGACGGGAATCAAGGATCTGAAAACATTTATTGACGGCGCAGATGATTATCTGCGCAGCAGCGGCATCAGGGGAATCGAGATGGAAGAGTTTCCGGGAACGGAGACCTATGCGATGGCAGAGCGGGTTCTAAAGGAACAAATTGACGCTGGGATGCCAGTTCCAATGCTGATGCTGAATCACAAGCGAAAAGAATATAGTTTTTTTGAGTGGCACTGGTTCCTGCTCGTCGGATATGAAGATAGGCAGGAAGGGAATCAGACGGTGACTTATGCGAAGGCAGCAACGTATGGAAAGGCTCACTGGCTCAGATTCGACCGGTTCTGGGAGACAGGAATGGAAGAACGCGGCGGACTGATTATCGTGAAGGAGAAGCATCAATGACATCGATCAATTGGAATGAAATGTGGCGAAACACAGAAGACGCGAAAGAACGTTCAAACAATATTGATTTTTGGAATGCCTTTGCGCCGCGGTTCCGCAGGAAGGTAGGAGAACCGGATCCTTACATTGAAATATTTTACGACTATCTAGAAGCAGAGCCGGAAGATACGCTGTTCGACATGGGATGTGGATCAGGGACCTTGGCAATTCCCTATGCGCAGAAAGGCCACGAGGTGTTTGCGGCGGATTTCTCACCGGAAATGCTGAAGTATCTGACGCAGGGCGCAGAAGAGGCTGGTGTTGCCGAACGCATTCATCCAATCCAACTGAACTGGAACGAGGACTGGAACATGCGGGATCTTCCAAAGTGCGACATCGCATTCTCATCACGATCGCTGATTACACGTGATTTGACAAGTTCTCTCAAGAAGCTTGAGTCCGTAGCAAAACGCAGGTGCTGCATTGGAGCCTGGGATATTCCTGTGGAAGGTTACGACAGACACCTTGCAAAAGCAATCGGCTACGAACGTCCCGGCATCGGCATACACTACATGATTATGGGCGAATTGATGGACAGAGATGTTTTTCCGGAGCTGAAGTATATTTATTCGCCGTTCAGGCAGGCTAGATATGAGAGCCCTGAAGCAGCGGAAGAAGCGCTGCGGCGCGGTTTTTCACATATGACAGACGAGCAGGAAGAACAATTCCTTCAATATATCCAAACGCATCTCATCTATCATCCTGAGAAAGGATTCTATCAGGGAAAGGAGCTCGATGGCTTCTGGCAGTTCGATCACAACGATAATAGTTCCATGGCGTTTATCAGTTGGAATATGAAAAGCGCCTTTGAATAATGTTGTTGTACAAACATTTTTTGCTGTATAATTGTGCTAACATAGAGGCGAAGGAGCACATATGCAGTATCTTGAAAGTGTAATCGAAAGCGGTCTGTTCGACGAACTGAAAAAGACAGACTACATAGAGGCGTTTCAGCAGCTCAAGATTTCCGGCAGAAGCTATGGTCCGGGAGAGACGATTTTCTTCGAGGGGGACATTATTGACAAGTTCTGCATCGTCAAAAAGGGCAGTGTCAGAAGCGAGAAAACCTATCTGAACGGAGAAGTCCATATTGTTGATGTCTTTGATGAGGGGTCGGTATTCGGCCTTGCTTTTGCGGTATCAAAAAGCCGTATTGCGGCCTTCGACTTCATCAGCAATGAAGCGTCGGAGATTGTATTTGTATCCATGCATTCCATCCGCAAAAGCCCTTACGCCGAAACATTGAACAGTGCTCTTAACTATATGATGGCGGACAACAATATCAAGATGGGTCATAAGATTGAGATTCTGGCGGAGCGCGGACTCAGGGAAAGGATCATGGTTTATCTGCACGTCCTGCAGGCAAAAGCCGGTGCAGATACGGTAACGGTGCGAATGAACCGGGAGCAGCTGGCACAGTTTCTCTGTGTCAACAGATCAGCCCTGTCCAATGAACTCAGCAAGATGAAGAAGGAAGGAATCATCGACTTCAAAGGTTCATCCTTTACCATCCTGAAGAAAAAAGATAAAAAAACGAAATAATGTTGGCAGAACAACATACAAACATCATCTGGGGAAGTATGATGAATCTGCTGAAAAACGAAAAAACGTTTTGATTATTGACTTATTTGACTTGTGAACAGCAGCGGGGAGACCCGCTGTTGTTTTGTTATGACAACACTCTGCAAAACAGGAGCCGACTTCTTTATTATCCTGTGCTCTTGTGGTAAGATAATATTTAAGGAAAAATAGACACCATGTATTTGACACGGAGGTAATCCATCGATGGATAACAGAATTCTCGCAGTAAAAAACGAAGTCAAAAGAGCAATCATCGGTAAGGATGATGCAATCGATAAAGTGATGACGGCAATCATTGCCGGCGGCCATATCCTGCTGGAAGATATACCGGGCGTAGGCAAGACAACAATGGCGCTTGCATTCAGCAAGGCCATGGGTCTGCACTTCAAGAGAGTGCAGTTCACGCCAGACGTGGTACCGTCTGACATTACAGGATTCAGCATGTATGACAAGGCAAGCGGTGAGTTCAAATATACGGCGGGAGCAGTTATTACCAACTTCCTTCTGGCGGACGAAATCAACAGAACCTCAAGTAAAACGCAGTCCGCGCTGCTTGAAGTCATGCAGGAGGGAAAGGTAACCGTAGATGGTAAGACATATAAACTTCCGGAACCATTCATCGTTGTTGCGACACAGAATCCGATCGGTACTGCAGGAACACAGATGCTGCCGGAGTCACAGCTGGACAGATTCATGGTACAGCTCTCTATTGGCTATCCGTCTGCAGAAGATCAGGCGAAAATTCTCAAGGACAGAAGCGTGCAGGATCCTCTCTCAACGGTCAGAACAGTTGTCACAAAAGAGGACATCCTACAGATGAAGGCCCAGGCTAGAATGATGTTTGTTGACGATAAGATTTACGGATATATTTCAGAACTTGCTGAAGCGACGAGAAAGCACCCGTTCGTCAGACTTGGACTTAGCCCAAGAGGTGCGTTGGCCCTTGCAGATATGGCAAAGGCAGACGCTTACATCAAAGGACAGGATTTCGTGGCACCGGAGAACATCCAGAATGTATTCAAGGATGTCTGTGCACACAGACTGGTTCTCCAGCCGAAGGCGCAGCTGACAGGCGTTACGAAGGAGAACATTCTCGACGAAATCATCGGCAGTAAAAAGGCAGCTAAGTAAAAGATCGGCATTCCAATGAAAGTAAGTGTTCGTACATTCATCCTCATAGGACTTCTACTTGCAAGCGTTGCGCTATACCTGTTTACAGACGCAGGGTACGCAGCGTTTCTTGTGGTGCTGTTCGCAGTGCTGCTGGGCGGAGCAGCGCTGATCACCGGACTGACGGGAGGAATGATTTCGGCAGTGATTCAAACGCCGCTCCAGGGAGAGAGAGGACAAAAGGCGAAGGCGGCATTCACGGTATCCAATCCCGGAAGACTGCCGATCATCAAGTGCAGGACGAAGGTGATTGCGGAGAACATGCTCAACGGTGAGAAGGATGAGATCAACTCGGACTTCTCCATCTGGCCGGGCAAACAGGACAGGATTGATTTTGCATTAGAAGATGAACACTGCGGACTCCTGAAACTGACTGCTGCAGAGGCCGTAATCACTGACCCGCTGGGCATCTTCTCAAAGAAGACATCCTATGACAGGAACAGTGAGCTGGACAGCAATCTCTATTATCTGCCGCAGATTGCAGAGCTTGTGATTTCTCCAGAGGAAGTGAGCACTTACGATATGGAGAGCTATAAATACTCACAGAGTCAGAAGGGCAATGATCCATCGGAGATGTTCGACATCAAGGCTTATGGAGAAGGAGATAGTTACAAAGCCATCCATTGGAAACTTTCCAGCAAACTGGATGAGATTATGATAAGAGAACACGGTCTGCCAATCGAGAACCGTGTCCTTGTCATATTAGATAAGAGGCCGTCGTCTGATGATAAGAATCAGATTGACAAGAAGATAGAGTTCACATCGTCACTGTCTTATACATTGCTCAGGAAAGGAGTGTATCATTCCCTGGGATGGTTTGATTATCTGAACGACAGATTTGAAACGGTCAGAATCGACAGCGAGGAGTCCTTCTGGATGGCGGTCACATCGCTGATATCCAGCCCATTTAGAGATAGTGACAAATCCGCAGCGCAGCAGTTTGCTGAGTCGGATATCGATAAAGAATTCTCTAATTACATATACATTTCTGAGGAAGCTGACGGTACAGAAATACTCATGAACTATGGAAAGACTGATTTATACGGACCGGAAGACTTCAAATAAGAAGTCCCTGATAATTGAATACGCCAAGTATCTCATAACCGGCATCATCATGGGTATCGGCGCTTTTATGGTGTTCAAGAGCCAGTTTGGTCTGAAGGCCGGAGGCGGTATCGGAAGCGGCAGTTTCCCGGGCGGTATGATCAGATCCTGGAACCAGATTGCAGAAACTCTGGCGGGGAAGGAAGGCATCTTTCTGGACCAGCTCAAGGGTGCGTCAGATGAAAGCGGTCTGTTCCTGACGGCAGTACTGCTTTTCTTCGTGATCCTGTCCATCCTCATCGCAAAGAGCGGAAACAAATGGTTCACATTGATTTATCCATTGCTCTTCTTGCCGGTGACCATAGGATTCGGACTGAGCGCATCGGTAATCAGCATGGCTGTACTGGCTCTCGGCGTGGTTATGTTTCTGGCGGTTTGCCCAGGCAGGAAAGCAGATTCCCGCGGCTGGCGCTGGAGCAGAATGGCTTATGCGCTGGCGGTTGTTGGATTGGCGTTGGTCATTGTCTGTGTACCGGTTGTCTCCAAGCTCGCGGACAAACCGGACGCTGTGCAGAAAATCGATGATAAGGCGAGCAAAAGCATCGCAACGTCATATTACGGCAGGAGTCCTCTCGGTGAAGGCGACCTGACAAAGGCAAAGAGAACGACTGGAGAAGGACTGGCGCTGACGGTAGAGATGACCGATCCGCAGTCCGTATACCTGAGGGGGTTCGTAGGGGACGTGCTGGACGGATGCAAGTGGAAGACACTGCCGTACTCTTCCTATTATGAGAACAGAAACCGTATCTACTGGTTCCATCGTGCAGGATTGAATGGACTGGGGCAGGTCGGGCAGGCAGCGCGGCTTGCTGGATTCGACCGGGGCGTCAAGTCAACTGTTGCAGTTAAGGTCGAGCAGGCTTCCAGAAAATATGCGTACATTCCGTATGAAATAAACAAACACGGAGTTGCCGGGGCAAAGAATTGGAATGACAGCTTTATCACCGCAACCAGGGGATCCAGACTGAAGGAGTACTCCTACACAATGGGCGCAAATGCAGTCAGCAAATGGACCAGGGTAGCAGGGAAGCTGTTTACGACGAAAAACAAGGCGAAGATCGACGAATACATGACGGTTGAGAGCCATTACAATAAATACGTTTACGATAACTATCTCTTCATTTCCGATGAGGATGCTGCAGCTCTTGAAAAATATGTTGGCGATAAAGGCGATCAGAGCAGAGGGCACATTGAATATAATACAGCGATCAGGAAAGTCAAAAGTATTTTGATGACCTATGCGAATTACGATGAAAATCCAGGCAAACCTGCTGGCAAAAAGTCCGCAGTGAGAAACTTCTTCAAGACAGGACTCGGATACGATGTCCATTATGCAACAGTGGCGACAATGATGTTCCGCTACTACGGTATTCCTGCAAGGTATGTAGAAGGTTATCTCATCACACCGGATGATGTGCAGAACAGTTTGGGCGGTCCGATCAATGTGGAACAGGGGGCGGCCCACGCGTGGACGGAAATCTATGTAGATGGGATCGGGTTTGTTCCTGTAGAGACATGCCCTGAATATGCAGGGGTCATGGAGGAAGCAGATTACAATATCGGAATCAGCAACAAGTCTGTGAAGAACAACTTTGATGAGAATAAGGCCAAAGGGCAGGCGCCGGAGGATAACTATCAGGATATCGACAAAGGCATTGGCAAAAAGATGTCCAGATTCCTGATGATCGTAGGAGCGTTGATTGCGCTTGCGATCCTTGCGCTGCTTGCCATTCTGGTTGGAAGAGTAGTCAGAAGAGCGCTTCAGCTGCGTAAGAGAAAGAAGTTCTTCAGGAACGGCGAACCGAGAGAGGCCGTCAGAGATATGTACAGATACATGGATGAAATAGGTCTCACCGCGGATGAACTGACGACTGAAATCGGAAACAGAGCATCCTACAGCATGCATCAGGTCACGGATCGCGACAGGCAGGTTATGCTGGCGGTGGTCGATGGAACGAAGCATTCCATCCGTCCTGTCAAGCTCAAGAATAAGATTGGGAAGAAGGAGAAGAGATCATGAAACTGCCGAATTTGGGAAAAGTGAAAATGCCGAAACCCGGCGGCCTTAAGATCAATAACCGGTTTCTGAAGAGACATTTGTTGTCTTTGATTGTTGTTGCAGTTCTCGCTGCAGGGACAGGCACTGTTTATGGAACGCTCAGTTCGCATGTGGCTGACAAGGGACATGATCCAGTGAATGGTATCAACAAAGACCGGTACCAGGTGCTTGTCAGCGGAGATGGCTATAAGCTGAGCAAGAAACAGGAAAAGGATTATAAACTCCAGAAAAAGCAGAATAAAATCAACGCGGCAAATGCAGCAAGGAACCCGAATACCCTGCGGCCATTCAGCGGATCCAGAGTGTTCCGATCAGGCAGCAGTTCCCACTTCAGGTACAGGGGTCATTCCTTTAAGACGTCCAAAGCACCAAGAATAACTTCGGATGTTTCAAGTGAAATCTCGAAGCTTGAGAAGCCGGTAGCGGGCGACACTTTTAAGATCAGGGTCACCGCCCGTGCCTATCCTTTCAGGACAAAGAATGCCATCAGCAGCGACAATATCAAGGTCAGCGTTGTGGGTGGCAGCGCTACGTTATACAAATCGGATGGCGGAAGTCATTACTATAAGATAGAGCTGGGCGAAGGAAAGAACAAAATCACAATAACAGCAACAGATAAAAAGACAAAGAAGAAAGCAACGCTTGGACCGTATACGGTCAAGGTGGGTGCCGGAAACTCCGGCGGCACGAATACAGATCCAACACAGGGTACGGAGCCAACGCCTCAGAAGACGCAAGTGAAGGTTTCAGGTGAGTATGTCAGCATTCCAGATATCGAAATAGAAGAAGACAAGACAGTTGCTGACGCATTGAAAGAAGCGGGTGTATCTGTTGAGGATGACGTCATTTCCGTACCAAAAGAACTTCTGAACAGCGACTTTGATAAAAAATTAGAAGAAGTGCTGAAGGATAAGTACGACAAATATCTAGAGGGTGTTGGAGAAGATGAAACCCCTCAGGAATACAGTGACTGGAAGGATGAGAATGAGGACAGTGTATTCAACTCGATCCAGTGGAGCTGCAGTCCGAATCTGGGGACAATACTGAAAGATTCGAGCACGATAACACTTACATGTTCGTTCCCTGATTAGCAGAGAACCACAGGACAGCAGAGTCGCTGCACGTATCAATCATTCAAAACGAAAACGACGAGTTTGTGAAATAGGAAATTCGTCGTTTTTTGTTGTTGTAACAACATTTTGCAACAGGGTTGTGGGATATAATGAATCATATATCAATATAGCAGAGAAGAGGAAGAAGCCGAATGAAAGAAATCAAAACTGTGGACGCAGTCGGACACGTACTGTGTCATGATATCACGCAGATCATCAAAGATGTAAGCAAGGGACCTGTTTTCAGAAAAGGTCACATTATAAAGGAAGAGGACATTCCTGTGCTTTTGAGCGTAGGGAAGGATCATATATACGTCTGGGAAAATGATGACACCATGATGCATGAGAATGACGCGGCAGAGGTGCTGTGCGCAATCTGCAAGGGTGATAATATCGATCGCGGTGAAGTCAAGGAAGGCAAAATCGAGCTGACGGCTGCGTGCGACGGGTTGCTTAAAATAGACGAGAAAAAGCTGGAGATGGTGAACTCCTTCGGTCAGATGATGATCGCGACGCGCCATGGGAACTTCCCGGTGCACAAAGGAGACAAACTGGCAGGAACACGCATTATTCCACTCGTCATAGAAAAAGAGAAGATGGATGCTGTCAAGGAGGAGGCGGGCGAAGAACCGATTCTGAATGTGCTGCCGTTCCTTCCGAAAAAAGCAGGCATCGTAACAACAGGTAATGAAGTCTTTCTGGGAAGAATTCAGGATACATTTACGCCGGTTGTTGTGGATAAGCTCAGTGCATTTGGCGTAGAAGTCATCGGGCATAAATATAGCGACGATGAAGCGGCTCATATTGAGAGCGCAGCAAGGGAACTGATTGAAGCAGGCGCGGATATGATTATCTGCACTGGAGGAATGAGCGTAGACCCGGATGACAAAACACCGCTGGCAATCAGAAACGTCTGCGGCGGAGTTGTGACATATGGCGCACCAGTGCTTCCGGGAGCCATGTTCCTGCTGGCTTACTATGGCGATGAGCAGATTCCGGTCATGGGACTTCCGGGCTGCGTCATGTATGCGAAGAGAACGATATTCGATCTCGTTCTGCCGAGAGTTATGGCAGGAGAGATTCTTTCCAAAGAAGATTTTGACAAACTGGGACAGGGCGGTCTTTGCCTTGGGTGTGATGTGTGTACATTCCCGAACTGCGGGTTTGGTAAATAAATGAAGGACAGTTACGGCAGAGAAATCAACTATATGCGTATTTCCATCACTGATAGATGCGACCTCAGATGCCGGTATTGTATGCCGGAAGAAGGCATCGAGAAGGTGTCCATGAACCGCATTCTGACCTATGAGGAAATACTGCGAATATGCAGAGCGGCAGTCAGCATCGGCATCACGCGGTTCAAGATCACAGGAGGGGAGCCTCTTGTGCGCAGAGGCTGCACCGCATTGGTGCGAGAGATCAAAGAACTTCCGGGTGTGGAACAGGTCACATTGACGACAAATGGTCAGCAGCTTTTGCCTCATCTCGACGAGCTGGCAGAGGCTGGGATCGACGGATTGAACATCAGCCTGGATTCTCTCAGAGAGGATCGCTATCACCACATCACCGGCGGCGGTCAGCTCTCCAATGTGCTGGAAGCCATTGACGCCTGTATCGATAAAGGAATCAGAACGAAAGTTAATTGCCTTCTGCAAAAGCAATTCAACGAAGATGAGATCTGCGACTTCGCAGCTTTTGCATTTGAAAAGGGCATCGATGTAAGATTCATTGAAATCATGCCTGTCGGTTTCGGAAATCCGGATACAGGGCTCTCCAATGATGAGGCGCTGAGCAGGCTGAAGGAGAAGTATCCTTCTCTTGAAAAGGATGAAAGGGTTCACGGCAATGGGCCGGCGGTCTATTACAGACTGCCGGGCAGTGAAGCGGTCAAAGGCGGTGCCATCGGATTGATCAGCGCTATGCATCACAGATTTTGCGACAGTTGCAACCGCATTAGGCTGACGTCTCTGGGGTTGCTCAAGCCGTGCCTTTGCTATGAAGAAGGAACGGATCTGAAGGAAGCTTTGCATGCAGCACAGAGAACAGGTGGAGATGAGACGGATGTAGACGCAGCAATTCGAAACGCCCTGGAGGAAACCTTGCGCAGGAAGCCGCAGGGACATACCTTCCAGGACAGAGCAACGGTGGAACCGAGAGCCATGTCTCAAATCGGCGGTTGACGGGCGAGCGGAAAGAACAGACAGAAAGGACGAACAAATTGGGAAAACTGATCGCAATTTGCACAAGTGAAAAGAAAGGAACCCAGAAGCAGCAAGTTGAAACAGCGATGCTTAGAGAAAATTACGGCATTGAAGGAGATGCCCATGCGGGGAACTGGCACAGGCAGGTCAGCCTTCTGGGTCTTGAAAAGATAGAAGATTTCAGAGCGAGAGGCGCAGAGGTGAAGTTCGGTGCCTTTGGCGAGAATCTGGTCATTGAGGGATTTGATTTTCGGAATCTTCCTGTCGGAACCCGATTCCGCATTGGAGACGTGCTCCTGGAGATGACACAAATCGGCAAGGAGTGTCACACCCATTGTGCGATTTACCACATGGTCGGCGACTGCATTATGCCGAGAGAAGGTGTCTTCGCGAGGGTAGTGCACGGAGGCGCGATCAAGGTTGGCGACGAAGTCGTTCAAATCGAGCCGGACCCTGCAAGGCCATTCACCGCAGCATGGATCACGCTGTCCGATAAAGGCGCCCAGGGACTAAGAAAAGACGAAAGTGGCCCTCTGATTGGTGGCATACTAACAGAAAACGGCTACGATGTTGTTGAAACAATTCTCATTCCTGATGATGAAGATATACTAAAAAAGGAGCTCATCAGACTTGCTGATCAGCGGCAGGTAAACCTTGTGATGACAACGGGCGGAACGGGATTTTCGCCGAGAGACATCACGCCTGAAGCGACAGAAGCAGTCTGCGAGCGCATGACGCCGGGGATATCGGAGGCGATTCGCGCCTACTCGATGACCAAGACTCCTCGTGCGATGCTCTCGAGAGCAGTCTCCGGGATTCGCGGAACAACATTGATCATCAATCTTCCGGGAAGTCCGAAGGCAGTCAGAGAGAGTATGGAATTTATTATGTCTTCATTAAAGCACGGATTGGAGATTCTGAATGGCAGAACTTCCGACTGTGCGAGAAAGTAATCAGGAGGTAGGAATGAAGAAATCATTATTGGTGCTGCTCACTTGTCTGGCGATGGTATTCGCATTTACTGCTTGCGGAAGCAGTGAGGAAGAAGCCGCAGCGCCGGAAGAGAGCACAGAAGTTATTGTTTTTGCGGCTGCAAGCATGCAGTCTTCCCTTGAGGAGTTGGAAGCAAGCTTCGAGGCAGAAAATCCTGGAGTTGATGTAGTGCTCAACTGCGACAGTTCCGGAACACTGGAAGAGCAGATTCTGGAAGGTGCGCCTTGCGACATTTTCTTCAGCGCTGCGCAGAAGAACATGGATAATCTGGAAGCCGAAGGCCTTGTGGTTGAGGGAACTCGCTCCAATGTTCTGAACAACCAGCTGGTCGTCATTACCCAGCCGGACAGCGAAACATCGGTAACAGGACTTGAGAATCTGGGAGATGCAGAGAGCATCGCACTGGCTGACGGCAGTGTACCGGTAGGGAAATACACCCGCAGAGCACTGATGAATCTAGGTGTCCTCCCTGAAGCAGAAGACCCTGCTGTTTACACGACACAGGAGGTCTCCGATGCGCTGGGCGGTGTTGAAATCAGCGAACAGGGCAATGTAAGCAAAGTTCTGGCAGCAGTACAGGAAGGGTCCTCGGAAGTAGGAACCGTTTATCTGTCTGACACTTATGGACAGGAAGATTCTGTGAAAATTCTGCAGACTGTTTCCTACGATGTTGCAGGCGACATCATCTATCCAATCGCACAGATCGTGAATCAGGATGCTGATGACGCAGAAAACGAAGCTGCAGCGGCAGTACTTGAATACCTGACCAATGACAATGCGAAGTCGGTTTATGAAACGCATCTCTTCGACATTGATGTAGAGTAAGCATTGATGCAGAGCAAAAGCACATTGATTGATCAAGCATATAAGATCCCGGTCAGAAGATTCTCTGACCGGGACTCTGTATTTTTTAGAATCAAATGAAGGACGTTATATCATGATGGAATTTCTTGAAAGTCTGGACTGGAGTCCGCTCATCATTTCGCTCAAGACCGGTGTTGTTGCAACAATCGTTTCTTTTTTCATCGGCCTTTTTGCAGCCAGGAAGGTCATCAAACTTTCATACAAAGCAAAGGCAATCGTCGATGGTATTCTGACTTTGCCAATGGTACTTCCGCCGACTGTAGCGGGTTTTATCCTTCTGCTCATTTTTTCCAGAAGGAGACCGATTGGAATCTTCCTGGATCAGCAACTGGACATTCAAGTCGTACATACCTGGCTCGGCTGTATCCTGGCAGCAACAGTCATCGCGTTCCCGCTTATGTATAGAAATGCGCGTGCTGCATTTGAGCAGATCGACGCCAATCTTGTCTATGCAGGCAGGACACTGGGCATGTCGGAAATGAACATCTTCTGGAGAATCGTGGTTCCGACAGCGGGACCTGGAATCGCCTCCGGAACGATTCTGACCTTCGCAAGAGCCATGGGGGAATACGGAGCCACATCCATGCTCGCCGGCAATATTCCGGGCAAGACAGGGACCATTTCTCAGAGAATCGCCATGGTCATCCAGGACGGAGACTTCGTGACGGCGGGATTCTGGGTCGTTGTCGTACTCCTGATTGCCTTTGTTATCATCTTTTTGGTAAACTTGGTGACGGGAAGCCGAATGAAGAATATAAAGCGTTGGTAGAGGACGTTGGAATCCTATGAGCATTGCGATAGATATCAGAAAAAAACTCGGGGATTTTTTCCTTGATATAGCCTTTGATTCTGACGCGAAGCGGATCGGCATTCTGGGACCGTCAGGATGCGGTAAGAGCATGACGCTCAAAAGCATCGCAGGCATTGAGAAACCTGACGGGGGCAGAATCCTGATTGATGACCGTGTCCTTTTTGACCACGGTCAGAAGATCAATCTGAAGCCCCAGAAGAGAAGAGTGGGGTATATGTTCCAGAACTATGCGCTGTTTCCGACTATGACGGTCGCCCAGAACATCGGAGCCGGGCTTGGTCTTTCCAATGAAGAACGGAATACCCGGGTTGCAGAGATGATTGAACGATTTCACCTTCATGGACTTGAGAAGCATCTGCCGGGTCAGCTCTCCGGCGGACAGCAGCAGAGAGTTGCGCTGGCACGGATCATGGCGTACCGACCGGACATCATTCTTCTGGATGAGCCTTTCTCTGCGTTGGACGAGCATTTGAAGGAACGTCTGCAGCATGAGATGATGACAATGCTGGAGGACTACGAGGGACAGGTTATCCTCGTATCTCACAGCAGAGATGAGATCTACAGATTCAGTGAAGAACTTCTCATCATGGACAGCGGACATGTTATGGCAAGAGGGAAAACCGCACAATTGTTTGACGATCCGGGTACGGTCGCTGTCGCACGCATGACCGGATGCAAGAACTTCTCTGCCGCGGAGCGCCTGGATGCCCATCACATCAAACTGAAAGACTGGGGCATCACACTGGAGCTCGTGCAGGATATTCCGGAAGACATTCATGCAGTCGGATACAGAGCGCATGCCTTCGAACCGATTTGGGGCGAACGGCAGAAAAACTGTCTGGCCTTCCATCTGTCCGGAGTGGATGAACTGCCTTTTGAACGCAGATACTATCTGCTGCCGGAGGACAGCGATTCGCGTACGGAGGACAGTGGTGCAGGCGGCTCGCTTCGAAAAGATCCTAGTGAGCTGATTTGCTGGTTTATCCAGGACAGGGAACGCGTCCAGATGGATGGAAAACCGACACCGGACTATCTGAGACTGCGGGAAGAATCGATCATGCTTTTGCGGAAATAGTTTCGCGAAAAAAAGCGTTGTTGTTGCTTTTGCATTGGAGTAAGTATTATGGAATTTACACATTTCGATGAACAGGGAAACGCCCGTATGGTAGATGTATCGGGCAAAGATATCACACACCGCGTCGCGATCGCGGAAGGGATCATTTCCGTCAGCCGTGAAGTGATGGATGCGATCAAAGGGAATAAAGTCAAGAAGGGAGACGTGCTGACCGTATCACAAGTGGCAGGCATCATGGGGACCAAGCGCACGCCGGATCTCATACCGATGTGCCATCCGCTGTCGCTGACGAACGCCGAAGTCACTTTCGAGGTGGACAAGGAAGCTTGCGAGATCAAAGCGATCTGCCGCGCTGTTACGGACAGCAGGACCGGTGTAGAAATGGAAGCGCTGACTGGTGTATCCACAGCGCTACTGACCGTTTACGATATGTGCAAAGCCATCGATAAACGAATGGTAATCAAAGAGATCCACCTCGTCAGCAAGGAAGGCGGCAAAAGCGGCCGGTTTACGTTTTGACGAGAGAAGAAAGTAAGCAGGAAAAAGAAGAAACAAGGAGGAATACTATGAAATACACATTAAGCGCAAGAAATCAGTTTGAAGGAAAAGTCGTTGAGGTAAATGAAGGTGCTGTAAACGGCATCGTGAAAATTGAGATTCCGGGAGGGAACGTAATCACGGCAACTATTTCCATGACATCCATCAAAGAGCTGGATCTGAAGGTAGGTGATGATGCCGTTGCTGTCATCAAGGCGACTGATGTCATGGTCGGCAAATAAAAACCTTTCAAATCAGGAGCTAGATTTGCAATGTAAATGCAAAACGCAAAAAGGCTGCAGAGGATACAGACTGCTGCCTTTTTTCATGTTATAATATACATTCGGATAATGTGAAATCGGAGGAAAAAACATGGCAATCGCAAGACCGGGCGGATTCGAAATCACCGACAAAGCCCTTGAAATAGCAAACTACAAGATGGGAAGCCGCATCCTGGATGTAGGCTGCGGAGAAGGCGACACCGTCGATCGTCTCAACAAGATGGGACTGAAGGCGGAAGGTATCGACATCAATCTGGCTAAGATCGATAAGGCCAAGAAGGACTATCCGGGCATCAATGTGAAGTTCGGGGACGGCGGATTTATGGATGATTATATGTCCTATACCTTCGACGGTATTATCAGCGAGTGTACGCTGAGCACCATGCCCCAGCCGGACGAAGCCCTCCACGAAGCTTACTGCGTGCTGAAAAAGGGCGGCAGACTAATCATCACAGACTATTACGAGAAAGATCCGGATGCCCAGCAGCTGAAAGTAGTGGCCATGGAAGCGGCCCGTCAGGCGCACATGCCTCATAACGAAGGGGACTGCGAGGCGGGGACGCCGAGTCACTTCACCAGTTTCTGCTTCGGCGGCGCATTCTTCAGAGAACCGCTGATCAGAATGATCGAAGAGGAGTTGGGCATGAAGGTGCTGGCCTTTGAGGATGCAGGAATCGAAATTGGAGCAGAGGATGTTTACACTGACGTGAAGACAGAGAGCGGCGGTAAGAAGCGTGAGATAGGATATTTCATTCTGGTGGCACAGAAGGCCATCGTATAGACGGCGACAATAGACGTTATGGCAAGTGCGAAAGGATAAGATATGGCACTGGATTTAGATATTTGGACAGCAGAGTTTCTGAGCGAGGAGCTTGGCGGAAGACCCGACCTGGCTGTTGCAACCCTGCGTCAGGCAATCGATATTTACACAAGAGAAAAACTGCAGAAGATCCTGGACGGAACCGGCTGTGACAGATGGGCCAACGTTCCATTTACGACAAAGGAGCAGCTGCGCGCAAACGGGCAGCTAGGCAATGGGGACAATTCTGCGCTGCAGCTCAGCGAGGCGGATCTGCAGCATGAACTGGACTTCTACACAGGGGGACTGAAACTGGTTGTCGATGAGACAGACAACGTTCTGATTCTCCTTCCTTCCGAGGACGGCAGGGCAGGAACGTTCTTCGCCGACGCAGCGACACGCATAGGCGCCAAGACAATTGCATATGGAGAAGCATTTACACAAACCCAGTCAGGCGGACGGGAAGAGGCGGAACAGATTCTCCAGTTGATTCGGGACGAAGGTGTCACCTGTGTCATCGCAAGTCCGACCCACATGGTAGCGCTGGCCAGAGCAGCGGCGCGTCAGGCAGAAGCGGGCGCTGATGAGATTTACCTGAGAAGCGTTCTGTTAAGCGGAGGACTGGCGCCGAACAAGACCGTCATGATGTTGGAGGAAACCTTCCAGGCCATGATTTTCGAATTCAGCGATGTTGCTGACGTGGGTCTCGGGTTTGCCGTCAGCTGCGGTTACGGCAAAGGCAGCCACATCCGTGAGACAGATATCTTCATCGAACTCATCAACCCGGTGACGGGGGAAGTGGTCCGTACAGAGTCGCCGAAGACGCCGGGATTCAGCAACTATGGTGAAATCGTCTTTACTACACTTAATAGAGACAGCGCACCGCTGGTCAGATACAGAACCGGTTATTACAGCAGGTGGATTTTCGGGGAGTGTCCATGCGGCAGCTGGCTGAAGCGGCTGGATAAGATCTACCCGCCGGAAGAATAAAAACAAGGAGAAAATGGAAAATGGCAGATAAAATCTCATACATAGCCAGAAAGTTTATAGAAGAAAATGTACCTTTCGTCATCGCCGAAGTCATCGCGACCAAAGGCTCCGCTCCGCGTAAGCGTGACGCGGTGCTGCTCATGAACTTCGAAGAGAAAACATGGGGAACCGTCGGAGGCGGATTGCTGGAAGCAGAGACAGAACGTCACTGCAGAGAGCAGCTGAAGACGAAGGAGCCACTCCGTACATACGAATTCATTCTTGATGAGAAGGCAACAGGAGAAGGCGCTCTGGCCATGGGGTGCGGCGGAGATGCCACCATACAGATCCGTTATGTGGATCCGCAGAATCCGGGAAACTTTGTGGAAGATTTCAAGACATCTTCTCAGGCATACATCTTCGGCGGCGGGCATGTAGCGCTGGCTCTTGATCCGGTACTCAGACACATCGATTTCGAGACGACGATTATAGATGACCGTGCGGATTACGCCAACACAGAGCGTTTTCCAGAATCAAGAACCATTGTGTGCGATAACTTCGATCACTGTTTCGATGAAATTGAACCGGATGACGACAGCTTCCTCATCATCGTGACGAGAGGTCACAGAGGAGATCTGCAGGTTCTGCGTCAGGCGCTTAGAAAGCCACATGCATACCTGGGTATGATCGGAAGTCGCCGCAAAAACCAGTTGCTGGCGGATCAGCTTCTGTCGGAAGGATTTACCCAGGAAGAACTGGACAAGGTCTATACACCGATTGGTCTTGAGATCAAGTCTGAAACACCGGAAGAAATCAGCATCAGCATCGCGGCGGAGATGATTCTGGTTCGCGCTGAGCACAATGAAGCGACAGCAGCGGCACGCCATGCGGAAAGCCTGCGTCAGCTGCATGAATAAAGGCATCAACTGCATGAAGAGGACAAACGAATAGCATATGAGAATCGGCTACAATAGAGAGAAAACAGAACAATACGATGGGCGTTTCGGCGCAGTGATTCTGGCAGCAGGGCTGTCGAAGAGGATGCAGGCGTTCAAACCGCTTCTGCCTGTCGATGGAAGACCGGCGCTGGAAGGCCTGATCGAAACAGTAAAGGCAGCAGGACTCAGCGATATCACGGTGGTTACGGGGCACAATAGGGAAGCGCTGATTCCGGAACTCGCGCGTCTTGGCGTCACCGAAGCATATAACGAAAACTACGAGAAGGGCATGTTCTCTTCCATACAGGCAGGACTTGCAAAGGCAAGACAGTCCGGCAAGGAAGGTTACTTGCTCATGCCGGTAGATTGTCCGCTCATCAGCGTCAGCGTTATGCGGGCGGTCATGGATGGCGCCACCGAGGCGGATGCTGCGAAAGACGGCGCAGGTGGTGATGCCTTTGCGGTAGCAGTCTTTGAAGGCAAGAAGGGACACCCGCTATACATTCCGAAAAGCCGGATTGATGAGATTCTGGCGTCAGAGGGACAAGGCGGACTCGCGGCAATCACGGATCGGTATGCAGACAGTATGATCCGCGTCGAGACAGGCGAAGAAGGATGCCTTCTGGATATGGATACGCCGGAAGGGTATGAGGATATCAAGCGGTTCGTCGCGAAGGGATTTGCCAGGGAGAAGCTGGACCTTCTGACGGCGAGAAAGAGAATCATCCTTGTCCGTCATGGAGAGACGCAGCAGCATGAAGAGCCTATGTTCATCGGGCAGTACGATGTTCCTTTGTCAGACGAAGGCCGTGCGCAGGCAGCGGCAGCAGGGCAGGAAATTGTCAGTCTCATGAGAGAGGATGTGGAAGCGGAGATGCTGGGCATGGACAAGTTCGGCAAAGAACCAATGCCCGCCATCGAACGGATTTACGCCAGTGATTTGGTGCGGGCGAAGGAAACCGCGGACATCATTGCAGAAGCCATCAACAAAGCCTATCCGCAGCTTGCTGAGATGACAGGAGGCCCTGTAAAAGTGAAACTGGACGCGGGACTCAGAGAAATCAGCCTCGGCGCCTGGGACGGACACCCGATCAGAGAGATCGCAGAAGAGTATCCGGAAGAGTATGAACGCAGAGGCAAAGACATCTTCGCATTCAAGATGCGGGGAGCTGAGAGCTTCTACGATATGCAGTACAGAGTCAAAGCAGCGTTTAGAAACATATTGCGTAATGACGATGCGAAGGATATTATCATCATCGCGCACAGCGGTGTCATCCGCGCCCTTGAGAACAACATTCTTGGGAAGCAGGTGGATGATGCATGGGAGCCGGTTCCGAAAGGCGGACTCAAAATGCTCGAACCGTTCCCGGAACAGAAGAGTGAAAAAGTACACGGCGACAAACCGATGAACATGAACGACATGACCATGGAAGCCGTTTATGAGATGTACGAATAGTCGTGTAAGACGTATGGAATAATAGGATGACGAGAATTCATATTGCAAACGAAAAAGATACAGAAAAACTTGGCGAGAAGATTGGACAGCAGGTGCAGCCCGGTACAGTGATCGCGCTGATCGGAGATCTGGGAACCGGCAAAACCACCCTGACCAAATCCATCGCCAGAGGCTTAGGCGTAACGGAAACGGTAACGAGTCCGACGTTTAATATTATCAGAGAGTACAGAAGCGGACGGCTGCCTCTGTACCATTTTGATGTCTACAGAATCGGAGATCCTGACGAGATGTTCGAACTGGGTTATGAAGAGTACTTCTACGGCGACGGTGTCTGCGTCGTCGAGTGGGCGGACATCATTGAGGATTTATTGCCGGAGGATGCAGTGGTCATACACATCGACCGGGGCGCATCTGAAGAAGCACGAGAATACAGAATAGAGGGCGCAGAAGAAGACATATGTATATTCTAGCAATTGAAACAACAGGAGCCTTCGCATCGGTGGCTGTTGCCGAAGCAATTGATGATGGAAGCAAGTGCCGCATCCTTGCACATGTAGAAGGCCATGACAGATATTCACATCTGCAGAATCTGACACCGCAGATCCAGCAGGTACTTTCTGATGCGGAAATCACAATCGATGATCTTTCCGCAATTGCAGTCGCAAACGGACCTGGTTCTTTCACGGGAATACGAATCGGCGTGTCCACGGCGAGAGCCTTGTCCCAGGTCAAAGGCATCCCGTGCGTGCCGGTATCGAGTCTGGAAGCGTTGGCCATGAGAGTCGTGTGCGCAGCGCCGTCTGGCACGGCACCTTCTGATGGAGCACTGGTTTGCCCGATTCTTGATGCGCGCAGAAGCCAGGTTTACGGAGGAGGATACCTTGTTGAACGCGCTACCGACGGCTCAGTGCAGCTTCAGGAAGCAGTCAAAGCAGGTCCGTACACCATCGATGAGTTCATGGAACTTGTCGAGGAGTATGACGAGATCTACATGCTGGGCGACGGCGTGGACACCTGCGGACAGAAGATAGAAGCAAATAGAACGGAAGGCGTTGCCTTTGCACCGGAGGAGATAAGATACCAGAGAGCAGAAGAAGTGGCGGTGCTGGGTGCTGCGGCGTTCGCAGCCGGGAAGAGCGTCTCTTACGACATGCTCAAGCCGGAATACATGAGGATGGCAGAGGCAGAACGAAAGCTCAGGGCGAAGCAGGCTGAGGTGAAAGCGAATGGCTGACGTGACAATCAGACAGGCAGAGCCGAAGGATGCCGAAGACATTTATGAAATTGAAATGATCTGCTTTCCAGACCCTTGGAGTATGGAGTCCATCACATATGAACTGGAGGAGAACCCAAGAGCCTTTTACGTCGTCGCGGAACATAGCGACAAGGTGGTCGGATACGCAGGACTGTGGTGGATCATGGACGAAGGGCACATTACGAATGTAGCGGTGAGGCCGGGGTACCGGAACAGGAAGATCGCTGAAGGAATCATCAAGGTGCTGATCGAGCACACGGCACGAGAAGGAATCCTGCATCACACCTTGGAGGTGCGCAGGAGCAATGAGGCGGCCATCAATCTCTATAGGAAATTCGGCTTTGAAGTAGAGGGCGTCCGCAAAGGCTATTACAAATTCGAAAATGAAGACGCTCTGCTCATGTGGCGTCATGAAGAGGAGTAAAACGTGATAGACGGTAAATTCGCAATTCTTGCAATTGAATCAAGCTGTGATGAAACGGCGGCGGCAGTCGTGCTGGAAGGGCGCGATGTGCGTTCCAATGTCATTTCGTCACAGATCGATATCCATAAAGCTTACGGAGGTGTTGTTCCGGAGATCGCATCGCGCCATCATCTGGACAACGTCAACTGGGTGTGTGAGAAAGCCCTCGCAGATGCGGGAGCTTCCATGGATGACATCGATGCCATCGGCGTGACCTACGGCCCAGGTCTTGTGGGAGCGCTTCTCATCGGACTGGCTACGGCGAAGGCCTATGCACTGGCGACAGGAAAGCCGCTGATTGGCGTGCACCACATCCATGGACACATCTGCGCAAATTATATTGAACACAAAGAGCTGGAGCCGCCATTCATGGCGCTGGTTATTTCAGGCGGTCATACAAACATCGTGGAAGTCACCGATTACAATGAACTGCATGTACTTGGCGGAACCCGTGATGACGCAGCAGGGGAGGCCTTCGATAAGGTCGCCCGTGTGTTGGGACTTGGATATCCGGGCGGACCTCTCATCGATAAAATCGCGAAAGAAGGCAATCCCGATGCGGTGGAGTTCAAGAGAGTGTTCCTTGAAAAAGGCAGCATGGACTTCAGCTTCAGCGGCATCAAGACCGGCGTGCTTAACTACGTCAACTCCGAGAAACAGGCGGGCCGCGAGATCAATATCGCCGACGTTGCAGCGGGATTTCAGCAGGCTGTGCTGGATGTCGTAGTTGCAAAGACCATCGACGCGGCATTGTCTCTGAATAAGGATAAAATCGTCGTCGCCGGCGGCGTGGCTGCCAACAGCAGACTCCGCGGCATGTTAAGCGATGCATGTGAGAAACATGGACTGAAGCTGTATCATCCGTCACCGATTCTCTGCACTGACAATGCAGCGATGATCGGATGCGCAGCCTACTATAAATACCAGGCGCAGGGAGCAGATGATCTGACTCTGGACGCTATTCCGAACCTGCCGCTGTAGGAGAACAGGAGTATTCTGAAACGCGCAGAAACTAGACTATGATCGTAATATCCGCGAACAATCTGACAAAAGAATATGATGGTTCCAACACGGTGCTGAACAAGGTGAGCTTCGCCGTCAATAAGGGAGAACGTGTCGGCATCATCGGCATCAACGGCGCAGGCAAATCGACGCTTCTGAAGATCCTGTCCGGCCAGCTCCCTCACGAGGGGGGAGATTTTTTCGTGTCTTCCGATCTCAGAATCGGATACCTAGAACAGGACGGCGGATTCGATTCCGATAGGACAGTCATCGAGGAAGTGAACAAAGTTTTTGAACACTTCCCTGAGATGGAAAAGGAAATGGAGAAGCTTCTGGCGGAGGAAGAACTGACCCGCTACGAGCAGCTGCGCGAGCGGTATGAGCGCATGGGCGGTTACATGTACCAGAGTGAAATCAGAGGTATTCTCACCAGCATGTCTTTTGACGAGTCCATGTATAATAAGAAAATTTCGACTCTGTCAGGCGGTGAGAAGACGAGACTTGCTCTGGCAATCCTGCTTTTGGAGAAACCGGATATCCTGTTCCTCGACGAGCCGACGAACCATCTGGACATCGGAACACTGAAGTGGCTGGAACAGTATCTCAAGGGATACAGAGGAACGATGATCATCGTTTCACACGACAGATACTTCCTCAATGAGACTGTAAATAGGATTTTTGAAATCGAAAACGCGCGACTGAATATTTACGAGGGAAACTACAACTTCTATGCTGCTGAACGCAGAAACAGGCGTGAAGCGGAGATGCGGCAGTACGAGAAGCAGCAGAAGGAGGTCCAGCGTCAGGAAGAGATGATCCGTCGGTTCAAGCAGCGCGGAACAGAAAAACTGGCTAAACGTGCGGCATCAAGAGAAAAGCGGCTCAGCGCCATGGAACTGATGCAGCGGCCGGATCAGAGCAAAGGCAAGCTCAAACTGAATTTCCAGCAGAATTTTCAGAGCGGTAAAGATGTGCTGCTGGCTGAAGACTTAAGCAAAAGCTTCGGCTACGGCATCAACAGAGTGGAACTCTTCCGAGGCGTGTCCATCGATGTGAAGCGGGGCGAACGTGTCTGTATCGTCGGTGCCAACGGCATCGGCAAGACCACGCTGATCAGGATGCTCATGGGTGATCTGGTCAGCACCACAGGCCACATCAGGGTTGGACACAATGTTCAGTTCGGATACTACGATCAGGGACAGCAGCTCTTGAACGACAACAATACCGTTATTGAGGAACTGCAGGATGCATACAGTCTTTACTCTGAGGGAGAGCTGCGCAATATCCTCGGCAGGTTCCTTTTCCGTGGCGAAGAAGTCTTCCAGGAAGTCGGATCTTTGAGCGGCGGTGAACGGGCGAGACTATCCCTGCTCAAGCTCATGATGTCCGGAGCAAATACGCTCATCCTGGACGAACCAACGAACCATCTGGATATTGAGTCAAAGGAAGTGTTTGAAGAAGCGTTACTGGAGTTCCCTGGGACGTGCCTGATCGTTTCCCATGACAGATATTTTCTGAACAGGATTCCGACGAGGATCATGGAACTGACGGAAACCGGACTGGTGAATTACCTCGGCAAGTACGATTACTACGTGGAGAAGAAACAGCAGCTGATTGAATCAGGCAGCAAATACGTGGCTGGCCTTGCAAAAGCAACAACGGCAGAAGGTGTTGCCTTTGCATCAGAGGATACAGAAGAGAAGACTGGGCTGTCTGCGGCAGAGGAACGAAAACGCAAGAAGGAAATAGAGGCAGAGGAACGGCGGCTGCGTCGAAAGAGAGAATCTCTGGAGAAGGAGATTGAGCGGCTTGAGGATGAAATCAGCAAAGCCCACGATGAGCTACAGAAGCCGGAAGTGATGACAGATCATGAGAAGCTCCAGTCTCTCAGCGATAAGATGGCGGAGGATAAGGACAGACTCGATGCCTGCTATGAGCAGTGGCTTGAATTGCAGGAGTGATTTCGGTATAATTTCGGTAAGATTACGGGCACTCCACGGAGTGTTTCCGATGGAAACAGAATTGGTAATTCGGAGAGAACGATATGAAAAAACAGGCGAAAATATCCAATGCGGTAATTAGAAGACTTCCTCGTTACAGGAGGTATCTTAATGAGCTCCGCAAGAAGGGCGTGGATAAAATTTCATCCAATGAGTTCAGCAGCCTCATCGGTTACACCGCGTCGCAGATCAGACAGGACCTGAACAACTTCGGCGGATTCGGACAGCAGGGATACGGATACAGTGTAGAAGGTCTTTACAATGAGATCAGTTCCATCCTCGGACTGGACAGAGAGTACAAGATGGTCGTTGTGGGAGCCGGCAATCTCGGCAAGGCCATCGTAAACCACACCTATTACTATAAGACAGGTTTCGTAGTGCAGGGTATCTTCGAAGTCAAGCCGGAACTCATAGGAACTGTAATTAACGGTGTTGAAGTCATGGATTACGAAGGCATTGTTGAATTCGTTGAGAATAACAACATCGACATTGGCATCATCTGTACAACGAAGGAAGTCGCCCAGGAAGTTGCAGACAAGCTTTGTTTCGCAGGTGTCAGAGGATTGTGGAATTTCGCACCGATCGACATTGAAACACCATCCCATGTTGCGGTGGAGAATGTACACATCAGCGAGAGTCTCCACTCACTGGCTTACCACATGAGCAGAGCATCAGACGAAAAGAATTAGTAAAAAAATGATATGGCTTTAAAATGAAATGACCGCTTCGCAATGAAGCGGTCATAGAATTACGTTCCTTGGTAAAAGACTATTCTTCTACTGGAGCATCTACAGGGCATGCACCTGCGCAAGCACCACAATCGATGCAAGCTTCAGCGTCGATAACATAGATGTCGCCTTCTGAGATAGCTTCTACTGGACATTCGTCTTTGCAAGCGCCGCAAGCGATGCATTCGTCAGTAATTTTGTAAGCCATTAATATTACCTCCTTAAAAGATTCTGCATTTGATGACTGAATTATAGCATTTGCATAGAAAGAATTCAATATGAAAGTTTACACATTATCGGGGAGAAGCGGTACAGGGAAGAGTTTTCAAGCCATCAACCTGTGCAAAGAAAGGAATATAGAAAGTATCATCGACGATGGCCTTTTCATATATAAGAACAAGGTCATTTCCGGCATTTCCGCGAAACGTGAGCGTACGATCATCCGCGCCGTGCAGGCTGCTGTATTTGATGATGATGACAGAGCAGAAGAGGCAAAAGCAGCCATCGCGCGAATGAAACCGAAGTCGATTCTGATCATCGGGACCTCGGACAGAATGGTCGATAAGATCATTGCAAGACTTGAGCTACCAGAACCGGAGGAACGCATCTACATAGAAGAGATCACCACTGACGAAGAAAGGGTCATCGCCCGCAAGCAGCGCAAGGAAATGGGGCAGCATGTCATCCCTGCGCCGACATTCCAGCTGAAGAAGCAGTTCTCCGGGTATTTTATGAAGCCGATGAAGTTGCTGAAGGACTTCAATCCCATAGAACACTGGAAAGAAGGCGCCGAAAAATCTGTCGTCCGTCCTTCCTACAGCTATATGGGACGGTATAACATTTCGGAAAAGGTCATGACTGACATCATTGATTGTATCAGGCAGGATGCGGAGAGCATCAATGTGATCGACATGGTGACAGTCAAAGAAAACCGGGAAATGAGAAATGAAGGAATCGAACTCAATGTCACTATCAATATGGATTACAGCGATGATCTGCCAGGCAAAGCCGAGACTTTTCAGGCTATGATTGCTACGATCATTGAGGAGATGACAGCTTTCAATGTCAACAAGGTCAATATCGACGTCAAGGAAGTTGTGTAGTTTGCGCGGTCATATTGACGGTAAGCAGCGGCCCATGCGATGGGCCGTTTTTATTTGTACTTTTTTTATCGAAAGGATGAGAAAACAGGTTGACAAACCCGTACAATAGAGGTAAATTATACTTGGCACTCGAACAGGGGGAGTGCTAACAACGACGAAAGGGATGGATTAGAGGCCCGATAGAATGGGGCTTTGAAGGCCCTTGAAAAATAAAAAGGAGATGACAAGTATGAGTTACGGAATCAAGCCACTCGGCACAAAAGTAGTTATCAAAGAAGTTGCCAGTGAAGAGACAACAGCAAGCGGAATCGTACTTCCGGGCAGCGCTCAGGAGAAGCCTCAGATCGCTGAGGTACTGGCTGTAGGACCTGGAACGGAAGACGTTAAGATGGAACTGAAGGTAGGCGACAAGGTTATTTTCAGCAAGTACGCCGGAACAGATGTGAAGTACAACGGTGAAGAAGTATCCATCATGGACCAGAGAGACATCCTGGCCGTGGTTGAATAAAAGGAGGTATATGACATATGGCTAAAGAATTACACTATGGCGAAGAAGCCAGAAGAGCGCTGCAGGCAGGCGTAGACAAGCTGGCAGATACAGTTAAGATCACACTGGGACCGAAGGGAAGAAACGTACTTCTGAGCAAGACATTCGGTTCACCGCTGATCACAAACGACGGTGTTACCATCGCAAGAGAAATCGAACTGGAAGATGCAGTTGAGAATATGGGCGCACAGCTCGTTAAGGAAGTTGCAACAAAGACAAACGATGTTGCAGGTGACGGTACAACGACAGCTACACTGCTGGCACAGGTCATCATCAGAGAGGGATTCAAGAATGTTGCAGCTGGTGCAAATCCAATGGTACTGAAGAGAGGTATCGCTGGCGCAGTAGATGTAGCAGTAGATGAAATCGCAAGACTTTCACAGGAAGTAAGCACTTCAGAATCCATTGCAAACGTTGCTTCCGTTTCCGCAGCAGATGAAGAAATCGGCGGACTGATTGCTGAAGCAATGGACAAAGTCGGCAAGGACGGCGTCATCACAGTTGAAGAATCAAAGTCAATGGGAACAACTCTGGATGTTGTCGAAGGTATGCAGTTCGACAGAGGATACTTCTCACCATACATGGTAACAGACACTGAGAAGATGGAAGCTGTTTCCGAAAACCCTTACATCCTGATTACAGATAAGAAGATCACTAACATTCAGGAACTGCTGCCTTTGCTCGAGCAGGTTGTTCAGGCTGGCAGAAAGCTGTTCATCATCTGTGATGATCTGGAAGGCGAAGCGCTCGCAACCATCATCGTCAACAAGCTCAAGGGCGTATTCGACTGCGTAGCAGTTAAGGCACCTGGCTTCGGCGACAGACGTAAGGCAATGCTGGAAGATATCGCAGTTCTGACAGGCGCAACAGTCATCTCAAGCGACCTGGGATATGAACTGAAGGAAACTACACTGGATATGCTGGGAACAGCAGCAACCGTTAAAGTCGACAAGGAAAACACAGTTATCGTTGGCGGCGGCGGTGCTCCTGAAGATATCGAAGCAAGAGTTGCTGCAATCAAATCACAGATTGAGCAGACGACTTCAGACTTCGACAGAGAAAAGACACAGGAAAGACTCGCTAAGATGGCAGGCGGCGTAGCAGTTATCAAGGTTGGTGCAGCAACAGAGACAGAGCTGAAGGAAAGAAAGCTCAGAATCGAAGATGCGCTCAACGCAACAAAGGCAGCCGTTGAAGAAGGTATCGTTGCAGGCGGCGGCGTTGCTCTCGTCAATGCAATTCCTGCAGTAGCAGAATATGTTGAAGGTCTGGACGGCGACGCTAAGACTGGCGGACAGATCATCGTAAGAGCTCTGGAAGAGCCGGTAAGACAGATCGCTGAAAACGCCGGTTATGAAGGCAGCGTAGTCGTAGCTCAGGTCAAAGACAGTGAAGAAGGTGTTGGCTTCAACGCAGCAACAGAAGAATACGTCGACATGATCGGCGCAGGTATCGTTGACCCGGCTAAGGTTACAAGATCAGCTCTGCAGAATGCAGCATCTGCATCCGCAATGCTGCTGACAACAGAAGCAGGCGTAACTGACGTGAAGGAAGACATGCCTCCAATGCCACCAATGGGCGGCGGCGGAATGGGCGGCATGGGCGGAATGATGTAATTCCACTGGTCACCTCGCAACAATCAAGTTGATTAATCAGAAACCCCGATCCACAAATGTGCGGACCGGGGTTTTGTTGTGGGGTTAGGAAGGGGTGAGAGAGAAACACAACCACACAGCGGTGCGTGAAACCCTTGATATTACGTATCGTGAGTGGTTGAAGCAGGGGTTTAGAAGGAACACAACCACACAGCGGTGCGTGAAACCCTTGATATTACACATCTTGCGTGGTTGAAAACAACTTTCAACAAGGGAATGACCACAAGCAAGCACCTGAAGTCCTTGAAACTTCGTATTGCGAGTGGTTGAGAGCGAACTTGGGAAGGGCAATAACCACTTTCAGTTATGCAGAACCCTTGATCTTTCGTTTTGTATGTGGTTAGAGAAAAAGAAAGATCAAGAAAGCCAATGAAAGAGTTGCCAAATATTGTTAATAATGGTATAAATACCCTAAACACGAATAATAAAAGGGGAATATTAATAATGGGAGAAAAATCAAAAGTGCTGTTGACTCCGGTCCTCGCTAAAACCAAAATCGACAGAATAAACGCAAATCTATACGGTGAACTCAGCGAAATGAAAAAAGAGCTGAGTTCGTTGCCGAAGGGAAAACTGAGTATCAGGGTCAGAAATGGACACGTCCAGTTCAATCATAGATTGGATGGAACGGTGAAAGGAATCACGAGTTTTCCTGAAACGGTGTATCAACTAGCAAGTAAGCAGTATTTAGAACTTCGCGCGATTTTGTTGGAACAGATTCTTGAGGAAGGATGGACGAGCGAAACGGTACGTATCATTTTAAGACTCTACCCTCAAATCGAAACGCTTCTGAAGAAATATGAGGATGCGGGATTGGACATTGAACGGATCACGATGACACCGAACCAGAGAATATGGAATTCGGACCGGCACAGCCAGAAGGAGAACCGGAGGGAGGAACTGATCTATCCGACGAGGGGAGGGGTATATATGCGTACGCAGTCAGAGAGGTTTATCGGGGACCTTCTTGAGAGGCTGCATATTCCGTACCGATATGAAACTCGTGTAACGATCAGCAACCGGGCATACCATCCGGATTTCATTATTATGTTGCCTGATGGGAGACTAGTGATTCTGGAACACGTGGGAAGGATGGATTTGAGAGAATATGATGAAGACCTCATTATACGACTTCAGGCTTATGACAGCATAGGCTTGATGATTGGAAGAAATGTCTTCATGACCTTTCATCACGATATCCGGGAGGAGGCCAGAGTGAAAGAAGTATTGTTTCAGGTGCTTACCGCCAGCCCGCAGTGGAACAAAACATTGGTTAGCGTCGCAAGAAAAGCGGGCTGTCAGATTGAACAGCCCGCGTATGGATCATAACGCGTATGGGTCATAACATTATTCCGTGTCTTTTGTGTTTCGTTGCTGCAGTATCTCCCGCAGTTCATCGGTGCCGAACTTGTAGGCGGAATTGCAGAAGAAGCATTTCACTTCGATCTCTTCGTCATCGGCGATCATGGATTCCAGATCAGCAGTGCTCAGGGTGGCGAGTGCATGGGATATGCGCTCACGGGAGCAGTTGCAGTGGAAGCGGACGGGCTTCTCTTCGGTGATGATAAGATCCATATCGCCGAGGATGAGGCGCAGGATCTCTTCTGGCCCGAGGCCCCGTTCCATCAGGGTGGTAACAGGTTCCAGATCAGCCAGTTTGGCTTCCAGGGCTGAGATGACTTCTTCTTTCGCATCCGGCATAAGCTGGATAATGAAGCCGCCCGCGTGAAGGACGCTGCTGTCTTTGCCGATCATGACACCGAGGGCAACAGCGCTTGGTGTCTGCTCAGAGACAGTGAAATAATAGGCTAGGTCTTCGCCAATTTCACCTGTCTGAAGTTCGACCTGCCCATTGTACGGTTCCTTGAGACCAAGGTCCATGCTTACAGTCAGGATGCCAGGTCCAACCGCGCCGCCAACATCGAGTTTGACCGCGCCACTGACTGGATCCTCGCGGGTAGGAATGTCAACGGAAGGATTTCCGGGGAATCCTTTCACGTTGCCGTGGGAATCTGCCGTCACGGTGATGCTGCCGATAGGTCCGTCTCCTTTCACGGTCAGAGTAATCAGGTCCTTATCGCCTTTCATCATGGAGCCCATCATGGCGCCGGCGGACAGGAGTCTGCCGAGGGCTGCCGTGACGACGGGGAATGTCTTGTGTATTTCACGGGCTTCCGCCACCATTTCTGTGGAATCTACCGCAAAAGCTCTGATGTATTCCTGCGCGGCGGTTGCGCGTATGATTTTATCCGTCATTTATTCTTTATTCCTTTCGAGAAATGCAATAGTAGTAACAGCTATCAGTATTATAACACCGCCGATGATTTGTATGGCGGTCAGAATTTTGCCGAAGATGAAAATGGAAAAAATGACCGCAGTAACCGGCAGTACGTTTTCAAAAGCAGCGACTAGGGTCGTAGACAGCTTGCCGACGGCGTAGATGTATCCAAATTCCCCGATGATGATGCAGACGATGGCGGTGGCGAGCGTCACCAGGATGCCCATCGGGGTCACAACGATCGGCGTGTGGGTCACAGCCTGGCTGACCGCAACGATTGGAATCTGGACGATCAGTCCGGAAAGGAACAGTCCTGTCAGGAGGGTCAGCAGATCGTATTTATCATAGAGAGGTTTCACAACAACAATATAAATGGTCCATGCAATCGCCGCGGCGAACATTGCCAAAACACCGATTGCGCTGATGCCCATCGGTTCACCGGATACCAGAAGGTAGACGCCGAAAATCGAGGCAAGAATGCAAACAACTTTGAGCGGTGTGATTTTGTTTCCATAGAAAATGCGGTCGCCGATCATGCCGAAGATCGGGACGGTGGCCATAATCAGAGAAGAAAAAGAGGCGGATGTCAGTCCCGTACCGAGATTTTCAATGGTGAAATAAACAGACATGCCGATCGCGCCGGAAATGAAAATGCGAGGCATATCCTTCCGTTTGATATGCAGGCCACCCCTGAACAGGAAGACACATGCCGTCAAAACCACTGATCCAATGATGAGCCGCACAAAGGTAAACATGGCAGGGGACATAAACCCCATCATGTATTCGATGGCGATGAAGTCAAATCCCCATATGAAGTTAACGCATATGATTGCGAGCAATGGTTTCATAGATGTTTCTGATGTCATGATTCAGCCTTTCCTTATGATGTCGTTCCTTATGATGTCGTACCCTACGATTCTAACACAAAAGCACCGCAGCCAAAAGTACCTTGCGGGCAGCATCCGAAAGTATCCCAACATATTTTCACATACTGATTTTCGCTTACTGACTTTTGTGATATAATCAATTATTCTTTGATGAAATACATGAACTGCGTAAATAATGCATTGAAATATATTAGGAGGAAAAGAAATGGATCCAAATGTAAGACCGGAAACTATGGAGAGAATCATCAATCCGGAGCTGGCGCAGGCTTTTATCGATGAGCAGATTGCGGCAGTAAAGGAGCAGGTAGGAGACAAGAAGGTGCTGTTGGCTTTGTCCGGCGGCGTTGACTCCTCTGTTGTAGCAGCTCTGCTGATCAAGGCGATCGGCGACCAGCTGGTATGCGTTCACGTCAACCACGGACTCCTGCGCAAAGGCGAACCGGAGCAGGTTATCAAAGTGTTCAAGGAAGAGCTCGGCGCAAATCTCATTTATGTGGATGCTGTTGACAGATTCCTGGACAAGCTGGCAGGCGTGGATGATCCGGAAACGAAGAGAAAGATCATCGGCAAAGAATTCATTGATGTCTTTGCAGAAGAGGCATCCAAACTGGAGGGTATCGAATTCCTCGGTCAGGGAACCATCTATCCGGACATTCTGGAATCGGATGGCGTTAAGGCACATCACAATGTAGGCGGGCTGCCGGAAGATCTGCAGTTTGAACTGGTTGAGCCGGTTAAGCTTCTGTATAAAGATGAAGTCAGAGTTGTCGGCAAGCAGCTGGGTCTGCCTGACAGCATGGTTTACAGACAGCCGTTCCCAGGTCCTGGCCTGGGCGTCAGATGCGTCGGCGCAATTACCCGCGACAGACTGGAAGCAGTACGTGAAGCAGATGCCATCGTCCGTGAGGAGATCGGCAAGATGGATCCGGCTCCATGGCAGTACTTCGTAGCAATTCCGGATGTCAAGTCAACAGGCATCAAAGACGGCAAACGCTATATGGGATGGGCTGCAGTCATCCGCGCGATTCACACGGTAGATGCGGTTACTGCAAAGTCAGTAGAGATTCCTTGGGATATGCTCTGCATCATCCGCGACAGAATCATCGCAGAAGTTCCGGGCATCAACAGAGTGCTCTGGGATATCTCGGATAAACCAGTGTCGACCATAGAGTGGGAATAGTTGCGGATGGCTTACCACATCGCTGAAACCCTTGGTATGACTGGCTTTGGCCAATCGGAAGAAGCGGCGTGGTTCTAAAATGGTTCTAAAAATACAGTGATTTTATCAGACGCTGAAACATTGAAATTTCAATGGTTTCGGCGTCTTTTTCATTTCCGGGTTCTGAGTACAGACTTTTGTACTCACGGCGTATTATGCTACTACATTATCACTGGAGATGAAGGAGGGGAAAGGTATGAGCACATATTATGAATTCTATGCAGCTGCAGAGAAAGATGGGAAGATCGAGGCGATCGGACCGTATATCCGCAAAGATGGAGAATATCGTCTAACACCGATATTGAGCCGCAGCCGTTCGTTCATTCAATGGGATGAATTCGGATGTTGGGATCTGCCGATAGAAAAGATGGCAGAGGATCAGATCGAGTTCTTTACTGACACGGGCTGGATCAGTGATGAGCGTCAGTCTATCTCATACTATATCCCATACAAAGATATCGCAGCACTCGCGGATGACGGGCTCGTCCAGGGGTATGTCACACTGGAGGAACTGAATATGGT
>SVCS01000108.1 GCA_015058205.1 Clostridiales bacterium | reverse complement strand
TCCGGTAGCCCTGAATGTCAAGCGTTACATACTGGAATCCGAGTTCTTTAAACGCTTTGTTTACTTTGAGCCTGGTCTCTTCCTCAAGGAAATGTCCGAATTCCGCCGGTTCCAGTTCGATCCTCGCAATGTTGCCGTGGATCCTGACACGCAGCTGATGAAACCCGAGATCCAAAAGCAGCTGCTCTGCCTGATCTACCATACCAAGTTTCTTTTCTGTTATCTCCTCACCATATGGGAACCTGCTGGACAGGCATGCGAAAGACTGTTTATCCCATGTCGGAAGTCCTAGGTGTTTTGACAGACTCCGTATTTCTTCTTTGTGAAATCCTACCTCTCTGAGCGGGCTTTTGATTCCCATCTCCGTCACGGCCATCAGCCCAGGCCGGTAATCTCCGTTATCATCCAGATTCGATCCCTCAACTATCTCCCGGAACCCTTCTTGGTCCGCTATCATACGGATTTTTTCAAACAACTCATGCTTACACAGATAGCATCGGTTGATTGGATTTTGTGCGAATCCCTCTATTTCCAGTTCTTCTGACTCTACGACGACATGGCGGATTCCCTGTGCCTCGCAATACTCCCTTGCCTCATTCAATTCTCTCGCAGGGAAAGAACAGGAAGAGGCCGTTACAGCTATGACCCTATCCCCAAGTGCCTCTTTTGCGGCAAAGAGCAAAAACGTAGAGTCTACACCGCTGGAAAAAGCTACCGCTACACTTTCCAATGATTTCAGGTACTCTTTTAACTGTTCATATTTTGTGAGCAACGACTCGTTTACAGTTTCTGTGGTTTTCATTTTTTCTCCTATCCTCATATAATAATTGTTCCTCCGCCCAGCACGATATCCCCGTCATACAGAACGGCCGCCTGTCCCGGTGTGACGGCTCGCTGGGGCTTATCGAAAAAGATTTCAACACGATTTCCTGATTCTGCCACCGAATCCTCCTGCAATGGCCTGACTGTCGCCCATTGCTCCTGCTGCTTGTAGCGCAGCCTGACCTTGCAGCGGATTTCACTCTCCGGAATCTCCCCAGAGATCCAGTTGAAATGGGTTGCCTTTGCATAAGATGCGTAGACATCGTCCGCACCTCCAAGGGTGACTGTATTGGCGCCAGCATCTATGGCGCAGACATATCTTGTCTCACCGAAAGCCTGCCCCAGCCGTTTATGCTGGCCAATGGTGTAATGGATGATACCCTTGTGCGTTCCGATTACATTACCGTCGAGATCCAGAAAATTCCCAGAGCTGGGAACGCTTCCGGCATATCTTCGGATCATGCTCGCATAATCGCCGTCCGGTACGAAACAGATATCCTGACTATCGGGCTTCTCGGCGTTGCGCAGGCCCCAGCTTTCAGCCTTTGCCCGCACTTGGGTCTTTGTCATTTCTCCCAAAGGCAGTAGCGTATGTGCCAGTTGCTCCTGGGTCATGCCGTACAGCACATAGCTCTGGTCCTTCGATTTGTCCGTACCTTTTAACAGCTGATATTTTCCTTGCTCCTGATCAAACTGTATCCTCGCGTAATGACCGGTCACAATGTAATCACAATCTAGTTGCTTGGCCCGCTGAAGTAGTCTGTCGAACTTCAGATGTATATTGCAGTCGATGCAAGGATTGGGCGTCCTGCCACTTAGATATTCCTCAACGAAATGGTCGATCACAAGACGTCTGAAATCCTCCGTAAAATTGAATACATAGTATGGCATCCCCATACGTCCCGCTGCGTTTCTGGCATCTTCCACATCTTTCGCAGAACAGCATGTCCGGCTGTTGCACAGACCGGCGTCCTCGTTTTCGAACAGGCGCATCGTACAGCCGATGCACTCGTATCCGGCTTCCTGCATCAAACCGGCCGCAACGCTGGAATCCACGCCTCCGCTCATAGCAATCAGCGCTTTCATAAGTAATACTCCTTTCGTCCCGAAAGTTTGTCATGCCAAATCGGCGAACTTTCCCGCAGTCTGGCAACCCCTTCTTTTACTGCGGCAATGATCTGGTCGATGTCTTCCTCGTTGTTCTCCTCGTTGATCGTAAGCCGCAGAGATCCGAACGCCAACTCCCTCGACCGTCCCAGCGCCAGGAGCACATGACTTGCTTCCAAAGACCCCGCGCTGCAGGCGCTTCCGGAAGATGCGCAGATTCCTTCCTGATCGAGCAAAAGCAACAATGTCTCACCCTCGATTCCCTCGAAACAGAAATTAACGTTACCAGGCAGTCGGTTTTCTTTGCTGCCGTTCAGGATACTGTGAGGAATCGTCTCCAGTCCCCTGATGAGACGGTCCCTGAGATGCGCTGTGCGCGCAGTGTTTTCGTTCATATTTCTGCCCGCTTCATTCAGCGCTGCTGCCATTCCCGCGATGGCTGCCACATTTTCGGTCCCGCTGCGATGCCCTCGTTCCTGCGCACCGCCTTCCAGCAGGTTCGCAGGATGGATGCCGCGTTTCGCATAGAGAATTCCGATCCCTTTCGGGCCGTGAAATTTGTGGGCAGAGAGCGACAGTAAATCTATGGGGTTCTTCCCGAGATCAATCGGCAGGTGTCCGGCTGACTGCACCGCATCCGTGTGAAACATGATACCCCGCTCCCGGCAGATCTGCCCGATTTCATCGATGGGCTGGATGCTGCCGATCTCATTGTTAGCATGCATCACACTGACCAAACATGTATCATCCCGGACCGCCTCTGCAACTTGCTGCGGGCGTATGATCCCGTCCTGCGGGATATCCAGCAGCGTCACCTCGAACCTGCTGCGCTTGAGTTTTTTCAGCATGTGCAGGACAGAGTGGTGCTCGAATGCTGTTGATACAATATGCTTCTTCTCCCGGTTTCGCTGATCCGATACAGCCGTGAGGATCGCCTGGTTGTTGGCTTCAGTTCCCCCGGAGGTAAACGTGATCTCCTGCGTGGAGCAGTTGAGAATGTCTGCGATATCGTTTCTTGCCTCGTCCAGCGCTCTGCGGGCGATCTGTCCCTCCTTATGAAGACTGGAAGGATTACCGTATGCATGCTCCAGATAGGGCATCATCGCGTCCAGCGCTGCCTTGCTCAGTTTTGTTGTCGCCGCATTGTCCGCGTATATCATGTCTGTTATACCACTCATTTCTTTCTTACTCCTCGATGGCCTCGACCAACACTTCCATGGTCCCTCCACAGGCCATTCCTTCCTGCGCTGCTGCTTCGTTCGTCATGTCGATGTATGCGATTGCACGACCGCCTTCCGTAGCGATCCTGCGCGCTAGGCCGATGACCTCTGCCTCGCTGCAGCCGCCTCCTATCGTGCCCCTGCTCTCTCCTAGCGTATCGATCACCATCATGGCACCAGACGGTGCCGGTGTGGAACCTTTCGTTCCGATCACGGTCATGATTGCCTTTGGAGTATCTCCATGTGTTGCGAAATCCAGCATCTGCCGGTTCACATCGGTTTGTTCCAGAACCTGTTTTTCTTCTGCCTTTGGAGCAGAGGACCTCCGATGGGCGATGAGTTCCGCGCAGATTGAAACCCCGATTTCCGCTGGTGTGACCGCCTGGATCGAAAGACCGATCGGGGAGTGGATGCTCTCCAGGACCCTTCTGCTGTAGCCTTCCTTTTCCAACGCATCATAGAGGCTTCTGACTCTTCTGCGTGATCCAATCATGCCCAGATATGCCGGCATCTGCCCGGACAAGATTTCACTCAGGCACTCTCCGTCCCACTGATGGCCGCGTGTCACGACGCAGACATAGTCGTTTTCACGGATGTGAAGCTCCTGTATAGCCTTCCGGAACGCTTCGCAGATGACTTCTTCTGCATCTGGGAATCTTTCATAATTGGCGAACAATGGCCTGTCATCGACTATGGTGACTGCAAAATCCAGCATAGACGCGATGCGGCAGACCGGCTGAGAGATATGTCCTCCTCCCAGAACAATCAGTCGCTCCCGCGGCACGAATTTCCTGCAGCAAGAATCATTACCCGCAGTCATCTCCAGATAAGACGTTTCTCCCCGCTCTGAAGCAGCCACAACCTCTTTTAGCTTATCAAGTTTCATGTATAAAACTCCCTCTGAAATCCTGAAGCGTTTA
>SVCS01000004.1:49185-64431 GCA_015058205.1 Clostridiales bacterium | reverse complement strand
CTCAACGGAATCAGAACGATTACAGAGACAGAGCGGTCCTATCAGAGTTCTGCGCTGAAGAGAGTAGGTCCGAGATTCCTTCCGAAATCTCTCGGAAATGTCTGCGCGTCACAGATCGCCATCGAGCACGACCTGCACGGTCCGAGCATGACGCTGAACACAGCCTGTGCTTCCGGAGGAGATGCCATTTCGCTGGCAGCGATGATGCTCCAGTCCGGATTTGCGGATATGATGGTCGCAGTAGGCGCAGAATCAGCCACAGAGCCGATTCTGATCCAGTCACTGGCAGCTGCGAAAGCGCTCAGCACCAGAAATGATGAGCCCCAGAGAGCCTGCAGACCATTTGACATCGACAGAGACGGATTCGTCATCGGCGAGGGAGCAGGCGCCATCGTCATCGAGACAGAAGAACACGCAAAGGCAAGAGGCGCAGTGATCTACGCAGAACTGGCGGGATGCGGCAACAACACAGATGCCTATCACCCGGTCACACCTCGTCCTGATGGAGAAGGAGAGATTCTCTGCATGAAGCAGGCCATTGAGATGGCAGGACTGACTCCGTCAGACATCGGCTATATCAATTCCCACGGCACCGCTACGATCAAGGGCGACGTGGCAGAGACAGATGCAGTAAAGAATGTGTTCGGAGATGCGACAAAGGATCTTGTCCTGAATTCGACCAAGGGAGCGACAGGACATATGATGGGCGCCGGCGGCATTACAGAAGTCATCACGTGCATCAAGAGCATTGAGACAAGTCTGATTGCGCCGACACTCAATCTGGAGAATCCGGATCCTCTGTGCGATCTGAACTATGTATCAAAAGTAACCGTTAAAGAACTTGAGTATGCAATGTCCAACGCCTTCGGATTCGGCGGACAGAACTCAAGTATCATTGTTGGAGCGTACAAATAGTATGAGTGATTATACCAGCAAGTTAAGTGCCATTTTGACAGAGGCATATCATAATGCGCTCCTTGCTGAGGAGACCAAGAGAAAGTACAGCAGCGGGAATTTCACGTTTAGAGACAGAAACGCTGTAACTTTCATATTGGGATTCAGAAACGGAACTAATATCAGCAGCGTGGCGGATTACCTGAAGATCACGAGACCTTCCGCAACAATGACGATTAAGAAGCTTGAAAAAAACGGTCTTGTCGAGAGGAAGGTGGATCCTTCAAATCACAGAAATGCTATTGTCAAAGTGACGCGTAAGGGCAGAATTTACGCCCGATACCAAAAGACTTACATCGAGGAAATGGCTGAGGCACTCAGCGAGAATATGTCAGAAGAAGAAAAGGAAGCTCTGCTCAATGGGCTGAGGAAGCTGAACCAGTTCTTCGCTGATACGATCGAAGAGTCAAATGAAAAACACAAATAAAAAATGTGCCGCAAGGCACATTTTTTATTGCGTTTCATACGCAGAGTATTATTCAATCGGTGGAAGTGTTTCGAAGTACTTCTCGAGTTCTTCGTCTGTTGGAACATAGTCGTCCATGATTCCGTCGTGGTACTTTTCGTAAGCCACCATATCGAAGTAGCCGGTTCCGGTCAGTCCGAATACGATGGTCTTTTCTTCACCCGTTTCAATACACTTCTTGGCTTCGTCGAGAGCGACTTTGATTGCATGGGAGCTTTCCGGAGCAGGGAGAATACCTTCCACTCTTGCGAATTCTTCTGCAGCTGCAAATACTTCTGTCTGCGGAACAGCGATAGCCTCCATAAGACCATCATCATAGAGCTGTGAGAGAACAGGGCTCATGCCGTGGTATCTGAGGCCGCCTGCGTGGTTCGGCGCTGGGATGAAACCGCTGCCCAATGTGTACATCTTGGCAAGAGGACAAACCTGGCCTGTATCAGCAAAGTCATATGCGTATTTTCCTCTTGTGAAGCTTGGGCAGGATGCAGGTTCAACGGCGATGATGCGGTAGTCTGCGTTGCCTTTGATTTTCTCACCCATGAACGGCGCGATGAGCCCGCCGAGATTGGAACCGCCGCCGGCACATCCTATGACCATATCAGGAACGATGCCGTATTTGTCAAGAGCGGCTTTTGTTTCAAGCCCGATGATGGACTGATGGAGCAGCACCTGATTGAGCACGCTTCCCAGGACGTATCTGTAGCCTGGCGTTGAGGTTGCAACCTCTACCGCCTCAGAGATGGCACAGCCGAGGCTTCCTGTTGTGCCCGGATGCTCTTCGAGAATCTTTTTACCAATTTGCGTTGTCTCAGAAGGAGATGGGGTGACGGAAGCACCGTAAGTGCGCATCACCTCTCTTCTGAACGGCTTCTGTTCATAGGACACCTTGACCATGTAGACTTTGCAGTCAAGATCGAAATAGGAACAAGCCATCGAGAGGGCGGTACCCCACTGACCGGCTCCGGTCTCAGTCGTCACGCCTTTGAGACCCTGCTGCTTGGCGTAGTATGCCTGCGCAATGGCAGAATTCAGCTTGTGGCTTCCACTCGTGTTGTTTCCCTCGAATTTGTAGTAGATTTTTGCAGGAGTGCCCAGCTTCTCTTCAAGGCAATATGCTCTGACGAGCGGTGAAGGCCGGTACATTTTGTAGAAGTCCCGGATTTCCTGCGGGATTTCAATGAACGGATCCGTATTGTTCAGCTCCTGCTTGCAGAGCTCTTCGCAGAATACAGGCGAGAGATCCTCCAAGGTCATCGGCTGATGCGTTCCCGGATGAATGAGAGGGGCAGGCTTATTGATCATGTCCGCTCTCAGGTTGTACCATGCTTTTGGCATCTCATTTTCTTCAAGGTATATCTTATAAGGGATCGTATCTTTAGACATGTTACTGTTCCTTTCTTTATATCGTCACAAAGTCTGACGTCATCACAAAGTCTGACTTTGAATCATGTAATAGTTGGTTGTGTAATAATAATTCCTTTATGTGGTGTTTGTTTTGTCTTATTTTCAATTTCATCTTCCGGCGCGGGTGCGCCATGCTTTCGTATATCTCATCATCTTGTTCTCCTAATAAAAAGAGCGGCTTCAGGTCAACCTGTGCCGCTTTTGTTCTGTAATGATATGTGTTACTTATCAGTTGGTTCAGATCCTCAGCATATGCTAACAGGCCTTACATCTTAGATTGTAAAGCTGCTGCACCACCAGTATCCGTTTGTCATGATTCTTGTAATAACCATCATAACTCTCCTGAGAAGTCTTCTTTATGGAGATAAAGTAGCACAGCAAATAATCATTGTCAAGAAAAAGTTTTTGAAATGTTTACGAGGATGGATGATATAATAACTGACATGAAGCACGAACGATTCAGCAGGTGGCCGGAGGCCCTGATCATCATGCAGTCCATCATTTACGGATTTGGTGATCCCATATCAAAAATCGCATTTGAGGTGACGCCGGTCTATACAATGATGTCGGTGCGCTATTTGATTGCCTTTGTCGTTTGTGCGGTTCTTTTTCGGAAGAGGATCATTGAGACCCTAAAGACAGTGCCGGTCAGGATGTGGTTGATTCCGGGCATGTGCATCGGATTGAGCTATCTTCTGAACAATGTAGCGCTGTCAATGACGGATGCTACATCTGTCGCTTTTCTCCGGTCTCTGTCGGTGGTTATGACGCCTGCGTTCGCCTTTCTCCTGTACCGTACCAGCTATAAATGGCAGATGATTGTGATTCAGGTGATGGTATTGCCCGGCATGTATCTGCTGTGCGTACGCGGCGGATTGTCCGGATTCGGTATCGGTGAAATCATTGCGCTGGCAGCCGCAGCATTGATGGCCGGCGCGCTCGTCTTCAGCAAGAATTATCTTGATGTGGTCGACCCGGCCAGCATGACGTCACTGCAGGCCGGATGTTCCGCGATCCTTGCGCTGATTGGATGCATCTGTTTCGAAGGAGGACTGCGGCTGGAAACGACGACAGGCACAGCCTGGCTGATCATTCTCTATCTGGCAATCACATGCACGTTTCTCGGCTATCTGATGCAGAATCTGGCGCTCACGAAGATATCCGACCGTGCAGTCGCACTGCTGCAAAGTCTCTGCCCGGTCATGACGGCAGTTTTTGCGTTGCTTTTGCTTGGAGAAAAACTGTCGGCAGGCGGTATCGCAGGTGCAGTGATTATTGTGATCTGTATCGCGGCAGGCGCTATCATAAGAGAAGAGCCTGGTGTATAATGTTGCCGGGAGGAATACTATGAAACGTTGTGTTATCGTTGGAGGAGCTGAAATTAAGAGATACGATCTGGTGCAGAAAGCGCTGCGCGAGGATGATTTTTTTGTGTTTTGCGACAGCGGCCTGAAACACATGCCGGGTCTCGGCGTGAAACCGGATCTCATTGTGGGGGATTTTGATTCCTGGGATAATCCTCACATGGAAGTGGAAACCATTGTACTGCCTGCAGAAAAAGATGATACAGATACTTTCTTTGCGGCGAAGGAAATGGTAAAACGCGGTTTTGATACGTTCCTGTTGGTGGGCGTCATCGGTGCGCGTCTGGATCACACGCTGGCGAATCTATCGATTCTCCTGATGCTCGATGAAGCGGATAAAGATGCAAAGGCAATCGACGACTATTCTGAGATGGAAGTCATTTCTGCAAAGGCAGGAAAACCGGGAAGGGCATCCATTGAAGATTCCTTCTCATTCTTCTCCTTGCTGAATGTTACAGGAACAGCAGAGGGTATTACGATTCGTAACGCCAAGTATCCTCTGGAAGATGGGAGGGTGGACTGCAGCTACCAGTATGCGGTCAGCAACGAGGTCCTGCCCGGAAAGATTGCTGAAGTATCTATTGCAAAGGGCAGACTGCTGCTCATCAAAGACTATTGATAAAAATTCGCAGCAGATTATAAAAATGTGTTGACAGCCTTTGACAAGTGTGTTAGTTTGGTTTATGTAATTAAAGCGCTGCAACCTGAAATTGCAGACTGGAGAACCAAATGAGTAAGAGAATAAACATCGCAAACGAATATTACTACTTTTATTTCGGCTTTACTGGCGTGAACAGTAGGGTTAATTTGCGATGCTGGAATGATTAAGCTTATTTGGATGAACTAGTTAAGTTTGAAGCGTCACAGGTTAACCTGAGGCGCTTTTTCTTTTAAGGGTTTATTATTTATTATTCATTATTTATTCGTTATAGAGAAAGGATTTTTATGAACATGACTACAGTGCTGACCTTAGTGCTTATCATCATTTTCTTTGCGGTTATGATAACGATAGGCATAAGGACAAGAAGACACGCCAGAAGCGTGGCAGGATTCGTTCTTGGTTCCAGATCCGTAGGCCCGTGGCTGAGTGCTTTTGCATTTGGTACTTCATACTTTTCGGCAGTTATCTTCGTAGGATATGCCGGACAGTTCGGATGGAACTTCGGAATCGCTTCCACGTGGATCGGCCTGGGAAATGCCTTTATCGGCTCACTCCTCGCATGGCTGATTCTCGGAAGACGTACCAGAATCATGACACAGCATCTGGACAGCCGTACGATGCCTGATTTCTTCGGATCAAGATTCGGATCTCAGAGACTCAGAGTTGCGGCATCCGTTATTACTTTCGTCTTTCTGATCCCGTATACAGCATCTCTGTACAACGGACTTTCAAGACTCTTTGCAATTGCATTTCCTGGACTTGACTATGCAGTCTGCGTTGTCGTTATGGCAGTACTGACCTGCGTCTATGTAGTTCTCGGAGGCTACATGGCAACGGCAACCAATGACTTCATCCAGGGCTGCATCATGTTGATCGGCATTGTTGCGGTCATCCTGGCAGTACTGCATGACAATGGTGGTCTGAACGCCGCAATGGAGACACTGGCTACGGGAGAAAACGGAGGATGGCAGTACACAGCATTTCTTGGCGCAGATCCAGGATTCCTGTTCTTCGTCATCATGCTGACATCCCTGGGAACCTGGGGACTGCCGCAGATGGTCGGAAAATTCTACGCCATCACAAACGAAGATGCAATCAAGAAGGGAACAGTTATTTCAACATTCTTTGCCCTGATTGTCGCAGGCGGATGTTACTTCCTCGGAGGTTTCGGCAGACTGTATGATATAGATGTAGAAGCAGAAGGATTCGACGCAGTCATCCCAAGCATGCTTTCAACAGTTTCACCGATTATTATCGGTATCATCATCGTGCTGGTTTTATCCGCATCCATGTCCACGCTGTCATCATTGGTGCTGACAAGTTCATCCACGATTACACTGGACTTTATCGGACCGCTGAAGAAGAATCCTATTGACGAGAGAAAGAAAGTCGTCATCATGCGTGTATTCATCGTCATATTTGTCATCATCTCAGCAATCATAGCAATCAAGCAGGCACATGCGAAGAGCCTCTTTATTGCACAGATGATGGGTATTTCATGGGGCGCGCTGGCAGGATCCTTCCTGGCACCGTTCCTGTATGGGCTGTACACGAAGCACGTTTCCAAGGTGGCCGTTGCCTGCTGCTTCATATGGGCTACCTGCCTTGAGATTCTGCAGCTGTTCATCTCTCTTGGAATGCTCGATGTTTCAGGAAGCGCACTGCTGGGATTCGTGTTCAGAAATTCGCTCTACTCAGGTGTATTCGCCATGGTTGGAGGGCTCATCATTGTACCGATCGTCACAGCGCTCAGCGCCAGGGCGATTCCAAAGAATACAGATGAGATATTCAGCTGCTACAAGTCGAAACGGACAGTTGGAATCACAGATAATCTGGGTAAATAATTGATATAATATTAATCAAGGAGTTAAAACATGACAAACTATTATCAGAAAGAAATTGAGACTGCATCCAGAGATGAGATTCTCAGAATCCAGAATGAGAAAATCCGGAAGCAGGTCAAACACGTTTACGAAAACGTACCCTATTACAGAAATCTGATGGAAGAAAAGGGGTTAACACCTGAGGATATCCAAGGTGTTGATGACATAAAAAAACTGCCATTCCTGTCGAAGGCAGACCTGAGAGATGCCTATCCATATGGGCTTCTGGGCGTGGACCTGAAAGACTGCGTACGCATCCAGTCCACCTCCGGTACAACAGGAAAGCGCGTCGTTGCGTTCTACACGCAGCCTGATGTGGATCTCTGGGAAGAGTGCTGTGCGAGAGCCATCGTAGCGGCAGGCGGAAACGAAGACGATGTTGTTCAGGTCGCTTATGGATACGGGCTGTTCACAGGCGGTGCCGGCCTTCACGGCGGATCCCATAAGGTCGGATGTCTAACTCTCCCTATGTCTTCGGGAAACACAGAGCGGCAGATCCAATTCATGATGGACCTGGATGCAACAATCCTCTGCTGCACACCTTCCTATGCAGCATTCATCGGAGAGTCCCTCGCAGAGAGAGGATATAAGCCAGAGGATAATAAGCTCAAGGCAGGCATCTTCGGTGCAGAACCTTGGACAGAGGAGATGCGTCAGAGTATCCAGAAGAGCCTGGGAATCAAAGCATATGATATCTATGGATTAACGGAAACCAGTGGTCCGGGCGTTGCTTTCGAATGTGAAGCGCAAAGCGGTATGCACATTAATGAAGACCACTTCTACGCAGAGATCATCGATCCGGATACAGGCGAAGTGCTGCCGGAAGGATCTAAAGGCGAGCTGGTATTCACAGCATTGGACAAAGAGGCATTCCCGCTTTTGCGTTATCGTACCCGCGATATATGCGTACTCACCCGTGAGAAATGCCCTTGCGGACGTACCCACGTGAAGATGAGCAAGCCGATGGGAAGAAGCGATGATATGCTGATTATCCGCGGCGTCAATGTATTCCCTAGCCAGATCGAGACAGTGCTCCTGAACGAGGGATACACACCGAATTATCAGATTGAGATTGGACGTAAAAACAATACAGATACGCTGGATATCTATGTTGAAGCGGATCCAACAAAGATATCCGATAAGATTGCCGATATTCAGGATATGGAGAATGGACTTGCATCTGCAATGCGCACCATGCTGGGTATCGGGCCTAAAATCCACCTTGTACCGCCTAAGACGATTACAAGGAGCGAGGGTAAGGCAGTAAGAGTTATCGATAATCGTAAACTGCATGATTAAGGAGGAACGGAAATGGCTATTACACAATTATCAATCTTCCTGGAAAACAAACCGGGAACGCTGCACGAGACTGTAAAGCGTATTTCAGAGGCTGGTGTCAATATCCGCGCAATGACCATTGCGGAAGTACGAGACTTCGGCATATTGAGAATCATCGTATCGGATGTAGAAAAAGCCATGTCAGTTCTGCAGGACGATCATATTATTACAACGACAGAAGTTGTCTCAGCAGTCATGGAAGATAAGGCAGGAGCGCTTTATGACATACTGCAGGCTCTGGAAGCAGCAAATGTAAACATTGAATACATGTATGCATATACTGGTGAGGTCACCGGAAGCGCAAACGTTGTATTCCGTGTCGATGATATTGAAGGGGCTGAAGCGAAACTGAAAGAAGCAGGCGTACAGGTACTGTAGGAGTTTTACTGCAGTGGAGACCGGCGGACGCAGCACGGCTGGGTCCTCGTCGCAGACAACTGCATAAACTTGTTCATATGAAACAGAACGTCAGGCAAACTCGCAGCGAATGCTGCTCAGACATGCCTGACGTTTTTCTGTTTCTTCGATTCACTTCGTTTGCAGTTGTTTCTGCTCCTGCGGAAAAGCCGTGCTGCACCAGCTGGTCTCCGCTGCAGCAAATATCTACATTACTCGATTTCTATTGTATCAATGTAGAACTCGCTGCCGACTTCAGATTTTTCACCCTGGCCGCCGCAGTAAGGGCATTCAAAGGTGAAGGGCTGTTTTTTGAACAGTTTGCTGCATTTGGTGCAGCGGAGTTTCGGTTCAACTTTAACAAATTCAAGAGAGGCACCCTCGCAGAGGGTGCCTTCTGCAATGATGCCGAAATAGGTCTGGATGGCTTCTCCGACATAACCGGAGTAGTCACCGATGACCATGTTGACTTTGTGAACGCGTCTGCCGTTGTTTTCACGGCAGAACCGAGCGGCTGTTTTTACGATCTGTTCTGTGATTGGTAGTTCATGCATAACAATATTATATCACAGAAACCATTGACACACACTTGTGGAATCAGTATAATGTTTGAGTTCATTATATTGTGTTTTTTCACAAATCGGTATTATTATTTTTTAGAGAGGAAGTGTTTAATTTGAGAGCACAATGGAACAGCAAACTAGGTTTCATACTCGCTGCTATCGGTTCCGCGGTAGGTCTTGGTAATCTGTGGAGATTCCCATATATCGCAGCAACCAACGGTGGCGGCGCATTCATTTTCCCGTACCTGTTTGCCATTCTCACAGCTGGTATTCCTATCCTTATCCTGGAATACACATTAGGGAAAACCTACAGATCAGGTGCGCCTGGTACACTGGCGAGAATCAACACGAAGTTTGAGTTCCTCGGCTGGTTCCAGGTATTGATTTCATTCCTGATCACCGTTTACTATTTCGCAATCGTTGTATGGGTACTTTGCTACATCGGTAAGGCATTCGGCTGTACTTGGGGCGATGACACGGCCGGTGCGTTCTACGGTATGCTGCAGATCACTGACAGCATCACGCAGGTTGGCGGCATCAACGTAGGTCTGCTCGCACCGTTCTTCATCGTATGGATCGTAGTGGCAGTCATCATGTACGGCGGCATCAACAAAGGTATCGACATCGCGTGTAAGATCTGCCTGCCGATCCTGCTGCTCTGTGTCGTGGTCATCTTCTTCAGAGGTATCACACTGCCGGGCGCAATCGATGGTATCGCTTACATGTTCACACCGGATTGGTCCGCAATTGCCAAGCCGGATGTATGGGTAGCGGCTTATGGCCAGGTATTCTTCAGCTTGTCCATCGCCTTCGCGATCATGATCAGCTACTCTTCATACCTGCCTAAGGAAGAAGATGTTGTCAACACCGCGTTCCTGACCGCGTGCACGAACCACGGATTTGAGATCTTTGCCGGCATCGGCATCTTCTCCATCATCGGTTACATGGCATACGCGCAGAACTGCGGCGTAGAAGACGTTGCTGCAGCAGGCGTTGGTCTGGCATTCGTTGTATTCCCGACTGCAATCAGCACGCTGCCTGCACTGAACTCACTCTTCGGAGTCCTGTTCTTCGTATCACTGTTCACAGCAGGTATCACATCGCTGATCTCCATCATCCAGGCAGTTATCACAGGCGTACAGGACAAGTGGGAAATGTCTCATACAAAGGCGGTTACAACAGTTCTGGTTCCTGCCTTCATCGTATCATTCCTGTTTGTCACGAAAGCAGGTCTGTACTTCCTGGATCTGGCGGACTACGTTGCCAACAACATCGGCATCGTAGCCAGCGGCGTTATCGAAGTTGTCCTGATTGGATGGTTCTTCAAGCCTGAAAAGATCAGAGCAGCTGCTAACGAGTATTCCAACTTCAGCATCGGCAAGTGGTGGACATGGTGTCTGAAGATCGTCACTGTAATCGTACTCGGCTACACGACGATTTCCAACCTGATTACTTACTTCAGAGATGGATATGATGTATATCCGCTTTGGATCGGCGTCATCTTCATTCTGTTCCTGGTAATCGGCACATTCGTTTTGACTATGGCAAAGGGCAAGTCGAGCTTCTACAAGAAGCCGGATGATGCTCCTGGATATGATGACTAAGAAGGAGGTAACACAATGAGCGCAAGTGCAATCATAATGATGCTGATCGCATGCATCGGACTGTGGGGCGGTATTGCTGTTTCTCTCGTCATCATGATGAAGAGCAACAGAAAGAAGGCCGAAGCCGCTAACATTGCTGGGGAGTCACTTACCAAGGAATGGTCAGAAGCGGAAATGCTTCCGGATCAAGATGAACTCAAAAGAGAGAGACTTGAAAAAGAGCTGGAAAAATTGAACCAGAAGAAGAACTAACAGGTCAATGAGTAATGAAAGACTGACGCGCATCTATCGCTGCGTCAGTCTTTTTTTGCTGAACGGCCAATCGGAAGGTCTGCCTTTACGAACCTGCGGAAAAGTGTTAGAATGCGCTATGTATGGAGGTAACAAATGGCAATTGATAAAGTAAGAGAATATTTTCGTCAGTTCGGAATGGAAGACAGAGTGATGGAGTTTGACGTTTCCAGCGCTACCGTTGATCTGGCAGCAGAAGCAGTCGGCGTAGAAGGCGCGCGTATCTGCAAGACCATGTCATTCCTCAAGCCAAATGGGGAAGGTGCCATTCTCGTGCAGATGGCAGGCGATGGAAGAATCAACAATAGAAAGTTCAAGGATCAGTTCGGGTTCAAAGCGAAAATGCTGAAGCCGGATGAGGTGCTGGAATACACAGGTCACGCCATTGGAGGCGTTTGCGCCTTTGCGATAGAGCGTGATGATGTGGATGTGTACTGTGACGAAACACTGAAGCGGTTTGAAACAGTATTTCCTGCCTGCGGATCTGACAACAGCGCCATCGAACTGACCTGTGATGAAATATACAAGTATTCCAACGCGATCGGCTGGGTGGATATCTGCAAGCTGCCGGAAGAGGAGGCGTAGATTATGTGCGTCGCAATTCCCGGAAGAGTCGCTGAAATAAACGGAAGTACAGCCAAGGTGGACTTCAACGGAAACCTTGTTAACGTAAATATCGGATTGGTGGAGCCTAAGATCGACCAGTATGTTCTGGTGCACGCAGGCTGCGCCATTGAAGTCATGGAGAAGGAACAGGCGCAGGAGATTATCGATCTCTTTGCCGATCTGGAGGCGATGGCGTGATGGAAATCACACAGGTAATTGAGTATCTCAAAAAATATGACGGAAAACAGCTTAAGCTGATGGAAGTTTGCGGCACTCACACTGCCGCAATTTTTAAGAACGGCATACGGGATCTGATCTCGCCGAAGATCAAGCTGATCTCAGGGCCGGGATGCCCCGTATGCGTGACACCGACCGCCTTTATCGATAAATGCGTTTCGTATGCAAAGGCACCGAACTGCGAGCTGCTGACCTTTGGTGATATGATGAAAGTACCGGGCACAGCAGGCAGTCTCTCAGAGAATAAAGCAGCGGGAGAGGATGGTGCGAAAGCCAACATCACCATCATGTACTCGCCGCTGGAAGCCATTGAAAAGGCAAAAGCAAACCCGGAAATCACCTATGCCGTCGCAGCAGTAGGCTTTGAAACTACAGCGCCGACATACGCGCTGCTGGTCAAAGAGGCAGCCAGACAGGGCGTTGAAAACATCAGACTCGTAACCGCCCTCAAGACGGCGATACCGGCACTGAGATGGATCTGTGAGAATCAGAACGATATCGATGGGTTCATTTGTCCGGGACATGTCAGTGTCATCACAGGAGTCCATGTTTATGATCAGCTGGCTGCGGATTATCACAAGCCTTTCGTTGTCTCTGGCTTTGAGGCAGAGCACATCCTTGCAGCGATTTACAGAATCGTGAAACAGATTGAAGCGGGAGAGGGCCGTGTGGAGAACATGTATCCGAACGCGGTGAAAGAGGATGGCAACCCGAAAGCGCTGCAGGCGATTGAAGAAGTATTCACATCTGGAGCAGCTGTCTGGAGAGGCCTTGGCCCCATCGATGGGTCAGGACTCTATCTGAAGGATGAATATGAGGTCTATGACGGGGGGAGCCGCGGACTTGATGACGATATGGAACTGCCGGAAGGCTGCAGATGCGGCGACGTTATCACTGGCAGAATCAATCCGGATCAGTGTCCGATGTTTGCAGGAGGAAGCTGCACTCCAATGGCTCCATTCGGGCCATGCATGGTTTCCAGCGAAGGATCCTGCGGGATCTGGTACAGGAATAAACACTAATCAGGCGGTGGGAAACTGCCAATCGGAGGAAAAAATGAAGATTACAATGGCGCATGGCAGCGGCGGAAAGTCCTCTGCCCAGCTCATGAAAGATATATTCGGAAAACATTTCAGCAACGATGTGCTGAACAAGATGGAAGACGCAGCAGTGCTGGACATCCCGGGACGCATCGCCTGCAGCACAGATTCCTTTGTTGTGACGCCGCTGGTATTCAAGGGCGGCGACATCGGTAAACTCTGCGTTTGCGGTACAGTGAACGATCTTTTGATGATGGGAGCCCAGCCGAAGTATCTGACATGCGGATTCATCATGGAAGAAGGACTCGATACAGAGCTGCTGGATCAGCTCGTCGCATCTATGGCAGCCCAGGCAAAGGAAGCCGGTGTTATCATCGCCGCAGGGGATACCAAAGTTGTTGAAGGAAACGGCGGTCTCTACATCAATACGACAGGAATCGGCATGATTCCGGAAGGACGTGATGTGAGCAGCGCAAACTGCAGAGAAGGAGACGTGATTCTCTGCTCCGGAAATCTGGGAGATCATCATGCGTGTATTTTGAGCCACAGAATGGAAATCGAAAACGATATCGTCAGCGACTGCGCGGCACTGAATGATGTGGTCGGCGCGTTGTTTGACGCAGGAATAGATGTCAGGACCATGCGCGATGTGACCCGGGGAGGTCTTGGCACAGTCATCAATGAAATCGCTGAGAGTTCATCCTGCAAAATCGAATTAGATGAAGAAGCAATTCCTGTCAGTCCTCAGGTGAAGGGATTTTCAGATATCTTAGGACTTGATCCGCTCTATATGGGCAATGAAGGAAAGATGATTGCAGTTGTTCCGGAAAAACAGGCGGAGGCGGCTCTTTCGGCCATGCGCTCTACGGAACATGGCAAGGACGCTGCTGTGATCGGACGTGTTCTTGACGGGGAAGGTGCCTTCATTAAGACACACCTGGGCGCAACACGCAGATTCGATGTGCTCTATGGAGAAGGTCTGCCGAGAATCTGCTGATGTACAGCCAGCCTGCGGATTAGAATCGGCGCATATTCATCAGCCCGATGAGCGTGAGGATAATGCCGATGACCATACAGGCATAGGCGCTCATTTCAGAGTGTCCGGGGAAGTAACCGGTCTTGTAAGAGATACCGATGATCGTGATCATCATTCCGCCGCCGGCTAACAGTATATATGCAAGTCTTTTTCCGTAATTCATAGTGTTTACTCCTGTTCCAATTCTGCAAGGATTGCTGCAGTCGCGCTGCAGCCAAGTCGGTCTGCGCCCGCGCCAATCATAGCGCGCGCATCATCTAATGTACGAATACCGCCGGAGGCTTTGACCTTGAGGTCATCGCCGACGGTTTTTTTCATAACTTCAACAGCATGGGCTGTAGCTCCCCCGGCGGAAAACCCGGTGGATGTTTTCACAAAATCAGCGCCTGCATTCCGAGCAGATTCACATGCCCGGATGATTTCATCATCAGTCAGAAGGCAGGTCTCAATGATCAGTTTCAGAATAGCGCCGCTTTCATGGCACATCTCAGCAATGGTATATACTTCATCTTCGACATAAGCCCAGTTTCCTGCCTTTGCATTACCGATATTCATGACGAGATCGATTTCATCAGCACCGTCTTCGAGAGCCAGCTGCACTTCGTACGCTTTGGCGTTTGTTGACATGGCGCCCAGAGGGAAACCTGCAACAGCAGCGACTTTCACGTTGGATCCAACCGCATCGATGAAGCGACGGACAGAGCGCACATGGCACCCGTTTACGCAGACGGCGGCAGTGTCAAGGGCGACAGCCTCACTGACGATCTTCAGGATATCCTGGGGCGTCGCATCGGGTTTTAATAGAGTGTGGTCGAAATATTTGCTGAATTTATCCATGGTAACAGTTGCCTCCTGTGGTACAATTGTAACATGAAACCAGAGATTAAAGAACTGCACAAATTAACAGAAGAAGAGATGTCCTGTGCCTATGAAATGATGTGCCGGTCATTCCGGAATTATCCGAAACTCATCGGGACCTTCCCGGATTGGGATGACCGTCAGGCTGCCATTGAAATGGTGCTGCGTTACTATTGCCCATTTGATTTCAAATATGGGAGTGCTTATAGTCTTGATGAAACAGTCAGCGAAGTGCTGATGATCATGTTCTCTGAGGAAGTGGACTATTCCGATGAGCGCCTTGCGGCGGCGGGATGTGACAGCGCGGAGTTCAGAAAGGCTGCATCCCGGCTGAGCGAGGAGAATGTGAAGCGTTGGTGGGCCTTTTTCGATGAGCTGGATAGAACGGAAGCGGAACTGGAAACGATACCTGAGAGGTATCTGTATGCGGATTTTCTCTGCGTCAGCGACGAAGTTCAGGGACAGGGCAGAGGTTCGAGAATCATCCAGGCAGCGTGCCGGTATGCGGATGAAGTCGATTTGCCGCTGATGCTCTTCACCAACGG
>SVCS01000004.1:0-49085 GCA_015058205.1 Clostridiales bacterium | reverse complement strand
CGCTGCATGCCGGTGTTTCTGCCAGACTACATTGAAATGCCGGATGCATCCGATGGATGGCAGGTACCGGAAGAAGTATCTGACCTCGTGCGGATCGTCAGGGTGACCGCACCGAAGGGCGGACGTATTCTGACCCACAGAGACTATCTGGGTTCACTTCTGGCCCTTGGGCTGGATCGGGAAGTAACCGGCGACATTCTCGTCCGACAGCCGGATGAGAAGACAGGCGGAGGGGCTGACATCATTGTTGAAACAGGCGTTGCGCAGTTCATCGAGATGAATTATGATAAGGCAGGACGCACGAATCTGACCGTGGAGATTCTGCCGATTGACAGACTTGAGACCAGCGTGATGAATATCGTGCAGAAGCACGACACGGTAGCATCCCTGCGGCTGGACAACATCGTCTCGTCTGCCTTTGCATTATCAAGGGCAAAAGCGGCAGAAGCCATTCGGCGAGGCATCGTTTCGGTCAACAGTATGGAAGCGCTCAAGGTGGATCAGGAGATCACGGAAGGCGATAGAATCGTCCTGCGCGGCAAAGGCAAAGTCGTTCTTGCAGAAACGGGAGGCAGAAGCCGCAAGGACAGAATTATCGTGACGTTCAATGTTTACAAATAAACTGCGCAGATGGCGCAGAGAGTGGGGGTGATGAGATGAAAATCCCGGAGATATATAAGAAAAAGAGAGCAGAAGGGAAACCTGTTTTTTCGCTGGAGGTATTCCCACCGAAGCGCAAAAGCAACAGGGACTCCATTTATGAAGCAGTTGAGATCCTGAAGGTGACAGAGCCGGATTTTATCAGCGTGACTTACGGCGCCGGCGGAAGTGTCGCTGACTTTTCAACCTGTGAAATCGCGTCGAATATCAAGAAAGAATATAAGATTGAGACATTGGCGCATCTGACCTGCATCAATTCAAGTCAGGAAGACGTCAAGACCATGATACAGATGCTCAGGGATGCGAAGATCGAAAACATCATGGCCCTGCGCGGCGATATTGTTCCCGGCGAAGACATCAAGCGGGAATTCGCACATGCCAATGAACTGGCCATTGAGATACAGAGAAAATCCAGAGGCGAGCTGGAGATCATGGGAGCATGCTATCCGGAGGGGCACTACGAAGCAAACTCTCTGGAGGAGGACATCCAGAATCTGAAGTATAAGATCGGCGCAGGCGTCAGAGTGCTGATTTCACAGCTGTTCTTTGACAATTACAAGTTCTGCAGTTTCCTGGAGCGAGTCAGAGAAGATGGCATACATGTTCCGATTTCCGCTGGCATTATGCCGATCGTCAAGGCGAAGCAGATCGAGAAGACAGTTCAACTCTCCGGTGCAAGTCTGCCTCATGATTTCACTGAGATGATTGCACGCTACCAGCATGAACCGAAAGCCCTGTATGAAGCGGGCATCGAGTATGCAGTAGGACAGTGCCGAGACCTGATTGCACGCGGTGTTGACGGCGTTCATATTTACACCATGAACGATCCGAAGGTAGCAGTCAGAGTGCACGAAGGAATCAAGGATTTGTTATGAGAATTTTTGTCGTGAGCGATACTCACGGTGACTTGAAAAATGCAATAGAACTATACGACAGGGCCCTGAAAGGAGGGCCCGTTGATTTCATCATCCACTGCGGTGATTTTTACAGTGATGGGGTGAGGCTTTCTGAAATATATGGACAGAGGGTCTTTGCTGTACACGGTAACTGCGACGGCGGCTGGGGTGAAGAGTTTAAAGTCGCCCAGACACCGGCAGGGAATATTCTGGTCATCCACGGGCACAATGAGGATGTGGGATTCTCCCTGGAAAGCGCTGAATATCTGGCGAGACGTGAGAAATGCGCGGCGGTCTGCTTCGGACACACTCATAGAGCGGTGATTGAAGAGAGAAATGGCATCCTGTTCGTAAACCCGGGCAGCACCCGGCGGCCGCGTGAGATGAACAGCAAAGGCTCCGCGGCGGTGATGACGGCAGACAGGGATGGTTTTGCTGCATCGATCTCGTATCTGTAAGACGTTATCTGCGAGACGTTTTATTGATTTTGCGGCACACAGGAAAGCGCGCTGAAATGGCGCGTCTTTTTTTGTGTTTTCAGTAAATTAAAGCGCACTTGAACCCCTATATGTAGTATAATGTATTCGTATATTTATGCGTGAAACAGGGAGTACTCAGGAGGTACTGTTATGAACGATAATGGGAAGATTTATTTCGCGAAAAAAGGCCCGGAAGAAAGACCTGACGAGAAGATATATCTGAATCCATCGATGGCAAACCGACATGGATTTATCGGCGGCGCGACGGGTACCGGAAAGTCAGTCACACTGAAAGTTCTGGCAGAGTCTTTCTCAGATATGGGAGTTCCGACATTCTTCTCAGATGTCAAGGGGGATATGGCCGGAATCGCTGTTCCCGGCGAGGACAATGAAGGCATGCAGAAGCGACTCGACCGCTTTGATATCAGAGAGCAGTTCCAATACAGAGGCTTCCCGGTAACCATATATGATATCTACGGTGAGAAGGGCATTCCGCTCAGAACCACGGTCAGCGAGATGGGACCGCAGCTCATGGCACAGATTCTGGATCTGAACGAGACGCAGTCAGATTTGCTGGCTGTTTCTTACAAGATTGCAGACGATCAGCAGATGCTGCTGATAGATACGAAGGATCTGAAGTCCATGCTTACATACATTTCGGAGAATGCATCGGATTTTGAGATGGAGTACGGCCATATCACAAAGACGTCCATGGCGACGATCATCCGCTCCATCGTAGCGCTGGAAGCAGAAGGCGCAGACAGATTCTTCGGAGAACCAGCCATCAACATCACTGACTTCTTCACCCTCGGCCCTGACGGCAGAGGTATGGTCAACATTCTGGATGCAGAGACACTGATCAGCAAGCCGAAACTCTATTCTGCGTTTATGCTGTATCTGCTCAGCGAGCTCTTCGAGATTCTTCCTGAAGTGGGTGATCTGGAAAAGCCGAAGATGGTCTTCTTCTTTGATGAAGCGCACTTGCTGTTTAACAACGCATCAAAAGCGCTTCTGGAAAAGATCCAGCAGGTTGTGAAGCTGATACGTTCCAAGGGAATCGGACTCTTCTTCATTACACAGAGCCCTGGCGACATCCCAAGCGCAGTCATGGCGCAGCTGGGCAATAAGATCGAGCATGGTCTGCATGCATATACGCCTGCAGAACAGAAGGTCGTGAAGGCTGCCGCAGATTCCTTCAGAGAGAATCCTGACTTCAATACTGAGGATGTATTGAAGAATCTGGGCACAGGAGAAGCGGTTGTTTCCACACTGGACGAGAACGGCGCTCCTTCGGTAGCCGAATATGCTTACATACTTCCGCCTGAGAGCTCCATGGGAGCCATCTCCGACGAGACAAGAGACAGACTGGTCAAGGAGTCCTTGCTGTACACAAAGTACGGAACCGCGGTCGATCCGGATTCCGCTTATGAAGTTCTGACAAGGATGAAAGCCCAAGTTACGGAAGCTCAGGAGCAGGCTGCAGCACTGGCGGCCCAGCAGAAGCAGGAAGAAAAAGAAGCAAAGGAACAGGCAAAAGCCGAAGAGAAAGCCCAGAAGGAAGCAGAAAAGGAAGCTGCGAAGAAAGAAAAAGAAGTGAACAAAATCAAGACCAACGTTGCCAAGACAACAGGCAGCTCTGTCGGCAGAGAAGTTGGCAAAATCGTCGGAGAGGCAGTTCTCGGAAAAAAAGGAAGGACGATCTTCGGCAATATCGGTTCAACCATAGGAAGAAATATCATGGGAACGCTCACGAAAAATAAATAATGGAATCAAGTGAGTAGGGAAGATATCACATGAACACAAAAGGACACAGAACAATCATACTGGACGGCGGCATGGGCACCATGCTCCAGGCCAGGGGGATGAAAGCAGGCGAGGATTCGACTGCCTTTGCATACCACAATCCCGATATTTTAGAGGATGTCGCGAGACAGTATATTGAGGCAGGATCACAGGTCGTCTACACACCGACCTTCAATCTGACCAGAGACAAGGTGGCAGGCTTGGGAGAGACGGTAGAGTCTTTGTGCCTGAAACTGACTGCGCCGGCGAGGAAACTCCGCGAAGAGTATGCAGGCAAGGGCAGAACCATCCTGATGGTCTTCGATATGGGGCCGCAAGGGGAACTTGTGGAACCTCTTGGAAGACTGACCTTCGAGGACGCCTACGAGTTCTATGCGCTGCAGGCGAAGGCTGCTGTAGCATGTGGTGCAGATGCTGTCACCATTGAAACGATGACAGACATCTACGATACAAAGGCAGCCGTACTGGCGGTAAAAGAGAATACAGACCTTCCGCTTATGGTTACGATGACTTTCGAACAGAACGGACGGACGTTCCTGGGGACAGGCCTTGAGAATATGGCCATGATCCTGGAAGGACTCGGAGCAGATGCCATCGGCATCAACTGCTCCCTTGGACCGGCACAGATTCTGCCGCTCATTGAGGAACTGATGTCCTATACAGATCTGCCGGTCATCGCGAAGCCGAATGCGGGATTACCGGACCCGGCAACAGGTGAATACGACATCGACGCAGCTGAGTTCATTGAAATCATGAAACAGTATGTGGACGCGGGCGTTGCCATGGTCGGCGGCTGCTGCGGCACAACGCCGGACTACATCAGAGGCGTCGCTCAGTATGCTGCAGAAAGGGCAGAAAGACAGACGGATATGGAGGAAGGAATCGGTCTTTATACAGGAGAGCATTTCCGCCGCCCGAGAGGTCCCCTCAGCGAGGCAATTGCGGAAGCGCATAAACCGCAGGACTTCTCTCTGAAAAGCTTGTTCGGCTTGGAGAAACCGCAGAAACCGCTGAAGGTCTGCAGTGCCAGCAAGGTGGTTACTGTCGATCATGTTACGGTTATCGGTGAACGGCTGAACCCAACAGGAAAAAAGAAACTGAAGAACGCGCTCATCAATAAGGACTTCGATTACGTCATTGATCAGGCAATGAAGCAGATTGACGCCGGGGCGGAGATCCTGGATGTGAACGTAGGTGTTCCGGGTATCGATGAAGCGGCGCTCATGCCCGAATTGATCAAGAAGCTTCAGGCAGTGACGAACCTGCCTTTGCAGATAGACTCATCCAATGCGGATGCCATTGAAGCGGCGCTCCGCATCTACAACGGCAAACCGATCGTGAACTCCGTAAACGGCGATGAAGAGGTCATGGACCGCATTCTTCCAATCGTGAAGAAATACGGAGCTGCCGTCATCGGCCTGACACTGGACAGCAGAGGAATTCCTGCCACATGCGAAGAGCGTTTTGAAATCGCCCAGCGCATACTGGCGAAGACCCAGGAATACGGTATTCCGCGTGAAGATTTGATCATCGATTGCCTTACACTGACAGCGTCTGCTCAGCAGAAGGAGGTTGATGAGACACTGAAGACCGTCCGCATGGTCAAGGAACAGTTGGGACTGGCAACAGCTCTGGGTGTGTCCAACGTAAGCTTCGGGTTGCCTTTGCGCCCTGTCGTCAACAGGACGTTTATGACGATGGCGCTGGAGAACGGGCTTGATCTTCCGATCATCAATCCGAATGATGAAGATATGATGGCTTCCATCTACGCCTTCAATGTCCTCAAGAACAGAGACGAAGGCGCAGCGGCCTACATTGAAAGATACAAAGATGCAGCAGCGAAAACCACATCAACCACCCGCGGAGCAGCAGAATCATCCGGTGCAAAAGCAACAACGTCCGGCTCCGGAAGGACGGGAGAGGAAGCGGTGGCTTACGCCATTGAAAACGGCTTGGAAGGAGACGCTGCAAAATCAATCGAGAACCTGCTCAAGACGAAGGATCCGCTGGACATTGTCAACCAGGATCTGATTCCTGCCCTCGATAGAGTCGGCAAGGGATTCGAGAGAGGAGAAGTGTTCCTGCCATCCATGCTGCAGGCGGCCCAGGCTGCCCAGGTTGGATTCGACGTGATCAAAAAGCGTATGGAGGAGTCTGGCGTCAGAGGTGAAAATGCCGGCGATGTGGTGATTGCTACAGTAAAGGGTGATATCCACGATATCGGTAAGAATATCGTCAAAGTCATCATGGAGAACTATGGATTCAACATGATCGATCTGGGACGGGATGTGCCTGTTGAGGATGTGGTCGAAAAAGTGCGCTCTGAGGGAATCCGCCTCGTAGGACTCTCGGCACTTATGACGACAACATTGGCGAGCATGGAGGAGACCATCAAGGCCATCAAGGAAGAAGATCCTACGGTGAAGGTCATGGTGGGAGGCGCCGTTCTGACGGAAGATTATGCATATAAAATGGGAGCGGATTTCTACTGCAGTGATGCGATGAAATCCGTGGAAGCAGCACAGAAAGTGTTCGAGGAACTGGTGCTGGAAATGGAGGAGAGATAGATGTTCAACGGAAGATATGGAATGGATGAGCTGGGCAGATTTATGCTCATCGTATCAGCAGCGCTTATGGTGCTGAATATATTTGTAGGAATCAGAGCACTGTGGGTGGCAGCGGTCATCCTGCTGATTCTTGTGTACAGCAGAGCGTTCTCCAGATTCTACGATAAGAGAAGAGCGGAGAACATGAAATATCTGGAGATGAAGAGCAAGTTCACGTCGGGAAAGACAGGCGGCGGCGGTTTCAGCAAACCCGGCAGCAGACCGAAGAATGACGGCAAGCGTGTTCTCATCTGTCCATACTGCAAAGAAAAACTGAGAGTTCCTGTCGGCGCAGGAAAGATCAAAATAAACTGTCCGCACTGCCACAATCAGTTCGAGGAGACAGTATAACAGCAGTTTAGAAACAGTTACGTAAACTGAAAGGAGAATACTATGTTTAATTCAGTTGCAGAAGTCCAGAAATTCATCAAGGATTATGACGTGAAGATGGTCGACTTCAAGATGGTCGATCTGGAAGGAAGATGGAGACATCTTTCCATTCCGGTGGAACGTTTCACGGAAGACACCATGGTCGAGGGTATCGGTTTCGACGGATCGAATTACGGCTATGCTCCTATCGAGAAGTCGGATATGGTCTTCATTCCAAATTTGAAGACAGCAATCTTCGACAAGTTCTCAGAGATTCCGACCATCACGATGATGGGCGACGTATTCGTCATCGATGAGCCGGAAAACAGACCGTTCGATCAGTATCCGAGAAACGTTTCCCTGGCTGCGGAGAAATACATGAGAGATCAGGGCATCGCGGATCAGATGATCGTAGGGCCGGAATTCGAATTCTACCTCTTCGACAGAGTCGCCTATCAGGTCAGAGAAGAATCTGTATTCTGCGAGGTCGATACGAAGCAGGCCGAGTGGAATTCTGCAATGGAAGACGACATCAGAAACAAGGGATATCAGGTTGGCCGTAAAAAGGGTTACCACGCAGACATCCCACAGGATATCACATATAACTCCAGAGCCAAGATGTGCATGACCATGGAGGACTGGGGCATCAAAGTCAAGTACCACCATCATGAAGTCGGCGGTCCGGGACAGGTTGAAATCGAAGTTGAGCTCGGCGAGATGACAGAAATGGCTGACGCAGTCATGGCGACGAAGTACATCATCAAGAACACAGCCGTAGAAGATGACAGAACAGCAACCTTCCTGCCGAAGCCGATCTATGATGAAGCAGGATCCGGTCTGCATGTACATATGCATCTGTTCAAGGATGGTAAACCGCTCTTCTACGACGAGAATGGTTACTCTGGACTTTCCGAGCTGGCGCTCTGCTTCATGGGTGGACTGCTCAAACACGCGAGAAGCCTGTGCGCATTCACAAACCCATCAACCAACTCCTACAAGAGACTGGTTCCGGGATTTGAAGCACCTGTTACGATTGGTTTTGCAACTGCCAACAGAAGCTCTGTTATCAGAATTCCTGCATACGCAAAAGCACCAGACAAGAAGCGCTTCGAGCTGAGGAATCCTGATGGAACGGCAAATCCTTACTATGCATTTGCAGCAATTCTGATGGCAGGTATCGATGGTGTGAAGAACAAAATCAACGCCATGGACGGCGGATGGGGTCCATATGACTTCAACCTCTATGATCTGAGCGAGGAGCAGAAGAAAGAAGTCAAGGCGCTGCCAAGGAGTCTTATGGATGCGCTGGATGCACTGAAGGAAGATCACGACTACCTGACAGCAGGCGGCGTATTCCCTCAGGAACTGATCGACCTGTGGATCGAAAAGAAAAAGGCAGATTACCAGAAGGTTCATTCGATTCCGCATCCAGCAGAATTTTCGCTTTACTACGATCTGTAGAGCGTGAAATCATAGCGACAAAAAAATTATTACTAGAATATAGATTACGACAGATAAAGACAGTTAATGGGTAAAATATTGAACAGCGGATACGGCGCGATTTTTGGGACTTACTGGGTCATCTACGCAGTTGTCAGCAGTTTCGCGTCCGTGTTCATGCTGGCAAAAGGATATACAAATTCACAAATAGGAGTGACGCTGGCGGCGGCCAACGTACTGGCAGTGATCATGCAGCCGCTCATCGCGGATTTTGTAGACCGGTCAAAGAGACTGGACGTCATCGGAACGACAGAGATCATGACCGTCTGCATGATGGTATTCACCATCGGCATGTTCACATTCAAAGGCGGAAGCCTGGGCCTCTGCGTCGTGTTCGTACTGCTGATTGCATTTCATACCGTACTGCAGCCACTGTTCAACTCACTGGCCTTCCGGCTTGAGGAAGCAGGCGTGTCCATCAACTTCGGCATCGCAAGATCCGTCGGCTCACTGGCCTACTCGATTTTTGTTGCAGTCTTCGGCACGATCGTCGAACACTTCGGAATCAACGTTATGCCGATCGCAAGTGAGATTTCCTGCCTGCTGCTCATTGCGAGCCTTGCATTCACAGGGTATTACTTCAACAAAGGCAAGAAACAGGCACCGCAGCGCAACATTGAGCAAGAGACAGCCGAAGAGATAGCGGAAGCAGAAGTGAAAGCAGAAGAGGAAGAGGAAATCAACCTCATCCAGTTCATCAAGAGAAACAAGATGTTCTTCATCATGAATCTGGGTGTCCTGGGCATCTTTTTCAGCAACGCAGTACTGAACAATTATATGGCGCAGATTTGCGATGGTGTCGGCGGAACTACGGAGGACATGGGACGAATCCTCGGCGTTATGGCATTTCTGGAGATACCGACCATGGTTTTCTTCAAACAGCTGCGAAGAAGATTTTCCTGTCAGTTCCTGCTGAAAATTGCGGCAATCGGATTTACCGTAAAAATCGCCATTTGCTGGCTTGCCAATTCTGTTGTGATGCTGTATATCGGACAGCTGTTCCAGCCTGTTTCCTTCGCACTCTTCCTTCCGGGAATGGTGTATTTCTCCGATGAGATGATGAGCAGGGGTGAAGCAGTTAAGGGACAGGCGCTGTTCACAACCATGATAACTATTACAACCATATTCGCAACTCTGCTTGGCGGAATGATACTGGATGCGAGCGGCTCGAAGATGCTGACCTTCGTATCAACACTTCTGACGGCCGCAGGAGCTCTGGTTATCATACTTGCTATCGACAGAGTAAAAAGCAATAAGTAAAGGAGGTTTCAAATGTACGAGGAACTTACTGAAATTATCAAAGGAAGTGACAATATCGTCTTCTTCGGCGGGGCAGGCGTTTCAACGGAGAGCAATATTCCTGACTTCAGATCGGAAGCGGGTCTCTACAGCGCCCAGTCCAATTACGGCATGTCACCAGAACAGATGTTGTCTCACAGCTTCTTCGTGAGAGATACGGAGACCTTCTTTGACTATTACAAAAACAACCTGATCTACACTGACGCGGAACCCAATGACGCCCACAAGGCACTGGCGAAGCTGGAAGAGATGGGCAAACTCAAAGCTGTTGTAACCCAGAACATAGATGGGCTCCACCAGAAGGCAGGCAGCAAAACTGTTTACGAACTGCACGGTTCTGTTCTCAGGAACAATTGCATGCACTGCGGAACATATTATGATCTTGACTATATTATGGATCCGGAACACTGCGATGGACTCATTCCGAAGTGTGAAAAGTGCGGCGGTGTCGTAAAACCAGACGTCGTTCTTTACGAAGAAGCACTTGATGAGTATCAGATCAATGGGGCGGTAGACGCTATCAGAAAGGCAGATGTTCTCATCATCGGAGGAACATCGCTGGTGGTTTATCCGGCGGCAGGATTCATCAACTACTTCAGAGGAAGTAAACTTGTGCTCATCAACAAGAGCAGCACATCCTTCGACAACAGAGCAGATCTGGTCATACACGATGCCATCGGAAAGGTAATGAAAGAGGCGGTGAATGGACTCTAAAGAGGGCTCCAACTCAACAGGCAGAAGAATATGGGAAGCAATCTGGCAGTATAAGTGGTTCTACTTCTGGATCCTTATGGCATGCCTTTTTGGCGTGGTCATTTACCTCTGGCAGGGAGCCTCGCAGGCCATTGATTACTTCAGCGGGTATCTGATTGAGCTGAGCCTTTCAGTGGACAACCTGTTCGTATTTCTGCTGATTTTCATCAGCTTCGGAATCAATGAACATGCGCAGCACAAGGTGCTCAACTACGGAATCGCCGGCACGATCGTGCTCAGATTCCTGTTCATATTCGTGGGGATTTCACTGATCAACATGTTTGAATGGCTTCTCTGGGTTTTCGGTGCGCTGCTTGTGATCAGCGGCATCCGGATGTTCCGGAAGGACGATGAGGAAGATGACCCGCGGGACGGCGTGATCTATAAGATCATCGCCAAGTTCCTGCCCATGAGCGCAGACTTTGAAGGCGAGAAGTTCATTGTGGACAACGATGGGACCAATTACGACAAATCCAGTCTGCTTTCCAAGAGAGCGAAAAAGCTGTGCACGCCGCTTATGGTGGTGATGGTCCTGCTGCTGTTTTCAGATATTATTTTTGCAATCGACTCTGTTCCTGCCGTCATATCCATGACGCGGGACCTGTTTATCGTATATACATCGAATATGTTTGCGGTGATGGGACTGAGGCAGATGTTCTTTGTCCTGGAACACATGCATGAGAGATTTCAGTACGTCAAGTACGGTGTGGCTGTCATCCTGATGTTCACCGGTGTGAAAATGCTCCTCGACATATTCGATCTCCATATCCACAATCTTATTTCTATCGCTGTCATACTGATACTGCTGATTGCGAGCATCATTGCTTCTGTCATCGTATCGAGCCGTACAAAGACGGAAGACAAGGCGGATAAACTTGAAAAGAAGAAAGAGATTGAAGATGCGTTTGAGGAGCTGGATAAGGAATCATGAACTGGGGCGTAACATTCTTTTTTAACAGCATACTTCTAGGTGTTGGGCTGGCAATGGATGCGTTCAGTGTATCCATCGCAGACGGGCTTCTGGAACCGGACATGAGGAGAAACAGAAGGTGGACCATTGCAGGAACTTTCGCTTTCTTTCAGTTCATCATGCCTGTGATCGGATGGTTCTGCGTACACGCCCTGGCGTCCCGTTTTGAGATGTTCCAGAAAGCGGTACCTTGGATCGCTCTCGTGCTGCTTTTGTATATTGGCGGCAAGATGCTCATCGAAAGCATTCAGCAGATTCGGGATAAGCGGAACGAGAACAATATCGTTTCAGAAACAGTCGCCGCGACGGCACGGCTTACAGCGACGACACTGCTTTTGCAGGGAATCGCAACGGCGATTGATGCACTATCTGTTGGGTTTGCAATATCCGGTTACGGTTGGGTGCAGGCGCTGGTATGCGCGGTCATCATTGCTGTAGTGACATATCTCATATGCACCGTCGGGCTCCACATCGGAAGGAAAGCAAGCGAAAAACTGTCCGGCAAGGCAGGAATACTGGGAGGATGCATTCTCATATTCATCGGAATTGAGATTTTCATAAGAGGAATCGTTTCATGAGCAAGAATGAGTATGACGTACCAAGAATAAGTTTATATGCGGCGGGGGTTGCCTTCACACTTTCAATCGGGTTTTCCTTTTTTGGAATCAAACAGTGTGTTCCCTATGCAGATACGCTGACAATTCTCTGCTACAGATATGTGGCCGCGCTCATCAGCGTCGCCCTGTGGATCGGCATTGCAAAGGCATTAGGAAAATACCCGAAGGCAGAGCCGGGAAGACCGAAAGGAAAACTCTACATGACAGCGGCCTTTTATGTTGCCTTCATGATTTTGCAGATTCTGTCGATGTTCTTCGCGACATCTATTGAAGGCGCCATTGTCTTCGCTATGTCACCGATCTTCGCCAAGATCATCGGCAGGATTGTTCTGGGCGAGCGGTCCACCAGACTGCAGATGCTCTTTATTGTTATGACCGTGACGGCTTTGATCGTTCTGATCGTTCTGAATGCGACGGATATTCACCTAAACGTAACAGGGCTTATCATGATGACGGTCGCCACGATCTTCATGGGCTGCCAGAACGTTTCGGCGAGATATATCCGCGGTGTCTTCCGGCCGATCGAGATCACAGCGACCATCGCGGTGGGCGGTTCCATTATCTTCATCGGCGTATCCATTGTGCGGGCGATTTACACAGGAAACTGGGGCATGCTGATCGAGCCATTGAAACATCCGGATTTCGTCATCTGGGTTTCCTTCCTCGGTGTGTTCTGTATTCTGCTTTCCGCCCAGTTCATGGCATATATGCTGGCGCATATGGAAATCATTCAATCGACAGTATTCAGCAGCGCTTCGACCCTCGTGTCGATCATAGCGGGAGCGTTGATCCTCGGAGAGCCGCTGCGCTGGTATCACTTTATCTGCGGCGCCATTATTCTGGCCGGCGTTGTCGGCCTGATGCTGGCTCCGGCAAAAGCAGAAAACGCAGGTAAATCATTAGAAGATGATATGAATAAAGGAGAAAACTAATGAGAGGATCATTCACGTACTGCAATCCGACCAAACTGTATTTCGGCAAAAACGCACTCAAAAATCTGGCCGGAGAGCTTGAAAAATACGGACCGAACGTCCAGCTGATCTACGGAGGCGGTTCCATCAAGAAGAACGGCATTTATGATGAAGTCGTAGAAGTGCTTACAGCATGCGGCAAGACAATCGTAGAAGACGGCGGCGTTATGCCGAACCCAACGGTAGACAAACTGCGCGAGGGTGTGCAGATTGCCCGCGATCACAATGTCGACTTGCTGCTGGCTGTTGGCGGCGGTTCCTGCTGCGATTATGCAAAAGCAGTATCCGTTTCCGTAAACTGCGACGACGATCCGTGGGAAAAGTATTATGTGCGCTTTGAAGAACCGGATTGCGATATCGTGCCAGTGGGATGTGTGCTGACCATGGTCGGAACAGGATCCGAAATGAATGGGGGAGCCGTTATTACCAACCACGAGACAAAGCAGAAGATAGGGCATGTCTTCGGAACAGAAGTGATGCCGAAATTCACTGTGCTGAATCCTGTCTATACGCTTAGTCTTCCGCACTACCAGATGGTGGCCGGTATATATGATATCTTCAACCACATTTGTGAACAGTACTTCAGCGGTGCAGACGACAACGTAAGCGATTATCTGAGCGAAGGACTGATGCGTTCACTGATTCACAGTTCACGGATTGCCAATGAAGACCCGCAGGATTATGAGGCACGTTCCAACATCATGTGGACGGCCACATGGGCCCTCAACACGCTGCTTTCACGAGCTAAGACCACAGACTGGATGGTGCACATGCTGGGACAGGCGGCCGGCGCACACACCGATGCAACACATGGCATGACACTGGCAGCAGTTTCACTGCCGTATTACAGATACCTGATTCAATCGGCTGCAGGGGAGGATGCAGGTCCGACAGGTGAAGCATGCATCGCCAAGTTCGCCCGGTTCGCTACAGAAGTATGGAAAGTCAGCCCGGATGGACGCAGCGAGGAAGAACTTGCCTACGCAGGGCTGGAAGCTTTGGAAAACTGGATGAAAGAACTGGGCCTCGTGATGAATCTGACTGAGCTCGGTGCCAGTGAGGATATGGTTGAAGGCATCGCTGACAGCACGATTATCCTGAAGGGCGGATACAAAGTTCTCACAAGAGAAGAGGTAGCTGACATTCTCAGACAGAGTCTGTAAAAATAGAAAGGAGACAGAATATGTTTACTAGAGCAATAACAAGAAAACCATGCCGCGCGCTGATCGACGGAATCACAACCGCAATGTTTGGCGAAGGCACACCAGATTACGATCTGGCGGTGCAGCAGCATGACAACTACGTCAAAACACTGAGAAACTTAGGGCTGGAAGTTCTGGACCTGGCAGCAGATGAGAGATTCCCGGATTCTTGTTTTGTGGAGGATCCGGCCGTTGTAATGCCGGAGTGCGCTATTATCACAAATCCGGCAACCGATTCCAGAAACGGTGAAAAGTTTGAGATCATCGACGCCATCAAGCAGTTCTACAAAGATGATCAGATTTTCCACATTGAAGCGCCGGGAACCATGGAAGGCGGCGATGTCATGCTTGTTGACAGGCATTTCTACGTCGGTCAGTCAGACCGTACCAATGCGGAAGGATTCAAGCAGTTCGCAGATATCGTAGGCCGGTTTGGATACGAGGCAACGGCAGTTCCGGTAACAGAAGGACTCCATCTGAAGGACTTCGTCATCTATTTGGAGAAGGGCAATATGCTCGTTTCACCGAAGATGAATGAAGAGCCGGCTTTCGCGGAGTATACGAAATTCGTCATCGACCCGGATGAACTCTACGCCATCAACAGCATGAACATCAACGGCACTGTCCTCGTTCCGGAAGGCTTCCCGAAGACTCTGAAGATTATCGAGGACCTGGGTTATCCGACCATCGTATTGAACAACAGCGAGTTCAGCAAAATCGATGGCAGCCTGACCTGCCTGTCATTGAGATTTTAATAATTGCATATGATAATCCGTAGAAATCAGGAAGGAGAATGCTGGTTTCTACGGATTTTATCAGTTGCACTCTGTTTTTTTGAGACAAAGCCGTAGAAAAAAGAATTTTTACGTGAATAACTACGGCTCACTGTGGTATAATATGACTCACGGCAGTCGATTTCCGTAGAAAAGACAGAAACGGCAAGCAAAATCTACGGAAAGTCATCTGCAAACACAACACGGGGCATTAGCTCAGCTGGGAGAGCGCCAGGTTCGCAATCTGGAGGTCAGGGGTTCGATCCCCCTATGCTCCACCATAACGCAAAGGACGGGTAAAACCCGTCCTTTTACGTTATCTTGAAACATACATAGGGGTAAGAACTCCTGCGGGTTCAAATCTGGGTGTATGCTCTTGTTACACCTCTATTATCTAAATGTTACAGGTATAGTAAAACTACTTTCATAATCTGACCAAGTTACAACTCTATATTTATATGAGTGAGGATTTAAACCATTAAGATAGCTTGTAACTTCATCTCTTGTTAATATTTCCTCAAAAGGAGTTCCATCAACTATATATTTATCGCCATTACTTAATATAACCGATACATTGAAGTGATTTGTATTTTCAGCTCCGCAAGATTTAAATTGAGCATCTATACCGCAGTAATTAAGAGCCATTTAAAGCATCCCCAGATTCGCCTAAAGAGCAATCTTCGGGTTCTCTTCGAACATGTTCTTATTCATATGCCAGTCTATGATCTGGCCGCGTATCTGAGCGGCTGCCTCTTCCGTGCTCAGCTTTTGGGATGACTCCTGTTGGCGCATATAGGCGCGGTAGCTTTTGCGGTGGCTGTACGGAGAATATCCCCAAATAGATTCAAAAGCAGAGTACAGATATTTGGAATCCGAAAAACCGCACGCAAAGGCAATTTCTGCATTGGACATACGTGTGGTTAGCAGCAGACGTTCCGCTTTGTAACAGCGGAGCACTTTCAGCATGAATGTGAAGCTGACAAAGGATGTGTTTCTGATGTACTGAGACAGATAGTTTTTGCTGATGTGAACAGCCTCAGCCAAATCAGAGAGGGTGATCTTCTTGGTGTAATGATCAAAACAGTAGCGAAGGATGTGGTAGAACCTTTCCTGCAGTTCTTCATCCATGTAGTCATCAGGATTGTAATAGTTGTAATAATTAAAATGCCGAATCAGCAGCTCCATAAGGGCATTTGCCGTAGCCCTGCTTTCCTCGGGATGGCTGCACCCGGTGAAATATTCCAGTGAAAGTGCCAGCATCAGATCTTTGACTTTATTCATTGAGCTGATTTGATAAGGATAACAGTGGGTACTTTCACATGCCAGAAGAAAATACTGCAGTTCTTCCCACGGTCTGTTCATGCCGGTCAGATCAAGGTGAAAAATGAGAACAGTGTTCGGCACATCTGAATAGAGGTAGTGAATCACTTCAAAGTCGATGGAGAACACCTGCCCCTCTGTAATGACTCCGCGCTGAGCGCCCGCCACATAATTCACTTCCCCTTCCAGACAGAAGAGTAGTTCAAGACTTGTATCGTGATAATGAGGCGCCATCTTTTCGATCCTGCAGAGTTCCGCATGAAAGGGCGTCGTTTCATGATATGTGATTTCAATATGCTTAATATCCATAGAAAAATTGTACTTTATCGAGAAAATCTTGTCAAACTGATGAAAAAAACAGCCGAAATCAATACTAATCAGCAACTAATTACAGTAATTGAATAAAGTATAATATAAGTAGAATTATGAATCTATACAGTAAGGAGGGATGAACATGAGCAGCGCAGACAGACCTGTTATCAAATGCAAGAACGGAAGATTTGCCGGATATGAGAAGGAAGGCGTCCATATTTTCAAGGGCGTTCCATTCGCCAAGCCGCCTGTTGGGGATCTCAGGTGGAGACCGCCTCAAAGGCCGGATGACAGCGATGAACTTTTTGATGCCGTAGAATTCGGCGCTTCAGGCATTCAGCAGGAAGCCTATTCAGAAGCGGCGAGTATGAATAAAAAGAGTGAAGACTGTCTGACCCTGAATATATGGGCAGGAGATATTGACAGGCCGAAGAAGCCTATTATGTTCTATATCCATGGCGGAGGATTCGCATACGGCGGATCAGCGGACCCGTTGTATGATGGAGAGTATTTCGTAAGAGAACACAAGGATGTAGTTATGATATCCACAAACTACAGAATCGGCATATGGGGATTGACTGACTTCCGCGGCGTCCCGGGTGGAGAAGAATACCCGGAAGGGGCCTACCTTACTGTTCTCGACCTGATCCAGTCTCTGAAGTGGGTCCATGAGAATGCGGACAGTTTCGGCGGAGATGCGGACAACATTACGATCTTCGGAGAATCCGCGGGCGGAGATTTAGTCTGCGCACTCCTCGTTTGCGACGGCGTGGAAGGATTGTTCAGGCGGGTCATCGCGCACAGCGGTACCTTCAATCTGCTGTTTGGCGACGAGAAGTTTGCCAGGGAAGCGGCGGATGGGGCGAGCATAGCCCAGTGCCTGGCAGCAAAAACAGGCGCCAAAGACATGAAGGATCTGGTTGCACTCTCAGCAGAGGAACTCTTCGCGGCAGATACAGAGAAGGATGAAGAAACAGGAATGAGCCTCAACGATATCTATCAGATGCCGATGAAGGGCGGAAGCAGCCCGATTCCTGCGGATCCGTACAAAGCCCTTGAAGAAGGCAAAGGCAAAGACATCGATTTCATGATCGGAACAGTTGCGGACGAATGGCGTTACTGGGTTCTGCTGATGAATGACATGGACCTCAGTCCTCTTTCAGAGGAAGAGCGCGATAAAATAATAGAAGAAGATCTGGCCATGTACGATCAATTCGCAGAGATGATGGTAAACCTCTTCAGCGAGTGCGTAACTGATGAAGAAAAAGCCAGGATAGATGAATTCCTGAAGATCTGTCCGGAAGAGGAACGGAAGTGGAAGCTGACGGCTCTCATGAACGAAGTGTTCTTCAGAACGCCTTCCATAGAGGCTGCATACCGTCATGCGTTGGCAGGCGGAAAAACATATATGTATCGCTTTGACAAGAGGTCGACCCTCTACGATTGGCTGGGTGCATGTCACGCCAGTGAAGTATCCTACGCCCTGAACAATCCGAATGCTGCAATGTTTGCCGGTGAGATGGATCCTAAGCTGGCCCTGGACATGAGTACTGCCTGGGCAAATTTCGCCAGAACAGGAGATCCGGGTATCGAAGGAACTCCTTGGCAGCCTTACGATCCGGAGACGAGGGACACGATGATATTCGGCAATGACGGCTCCATGAAGATGGAGGAAGATCCATGGAAGAAGCAGCGGGAGCTTCTTGATTTTGCATATAAGTACAATCCGATGTAAGGCAAGGGAGGTTGAAACGATGGAAAACAACATTCACGGCAAGTTGCCTTTTAAGGTCAAACTTGGTTATGGTGTCGGAACCGTTGGCGATTCGATTCCATACACACTCTTTTTCACGTATTTCATTTTTTATCTGACGGACTATGTGGGACTGTCCGCGGCGCTGGCCGGGGTCATCTCCTTCGTGGCTGTCTTGTGGCAGGCTGTTACCGGCCCAATCATTGGTTTTGTTTCAGATAATTCCCATAATCCGAAAGGACGCAGACGTCCGCTTATGAAAGCATGCATTCTGCCGTATGCCATTGTGATCGCGCTGCTATTCCTGCCGATTCACTCCGGCGGAACGGGATCCTTCGTCTATTTCCTTATCATAGCGATGCTCCTGCAGATGGGCTACTCCTTCTGGAAGGGGCCATGGGATGCTCTTGGTGCTGAGCTGACACAGGATTATACGGAACGTAACAATGTTCGTTTCTTCATAGGAATATCCGGTTATCCGGCATGTCTGATCGCCTCCTCAGGTACGATCGCCCTGGTAGGATTGTTCGGCGATAATCCGGCAATGGGCTGGTTCATCGGTGCGATCGTCTGCGGCATTGTCACTTTGATTGGAGGCCTTGTCTGTATCAAGGCAACGAAAGGCTATGAATCCATCGATCCGGCAGCTGAAGTCGAAGCGGTGAAATTAAATATTGCGAATCTGTTCAAACAGTATGCCGGCATACTGAAGATCAAGTGCTACCGTTGGCTGACCATCATGCAGTTTGTCTTCGTCATCGGATACATCATCCTCACAGATGCGACGGTATATATGCTGACCTATAATGCCGGTCTGGATGAAGGTCATCAGTCGATTTTCTGGGTTGCAAGTACTGTACTGTGCTTTGTGACACTCCCGATTGCAACGGGATTTGCCAACAAGTTCGACAAGAAGCTCTGCATCTATGTGTTCCTGGGGCTGGCGGCAATCTCTTATATCGTATTCTTCTTTATCGGTATCACCGGATTTATCAGCGCGATGATTTTCGCTTTCTGCGTTTCATTCGCGACGACAGTATTCTACGGAATTCTGTACTCCCTGATCTATGACTGCTGTCAGGTGCATGAGCTTGCAACCGGCAAACAGGCAGAGGGATCGATCATGGCTCTTTCACAGTTCGCGCAGACACTGGCTTCTGCAGTAGCTGGACTGCTGTTCGGACTGCTGCTGACTGCGATTGGTTATGATCCGGCAAATGTTACGGAAGCAACCACAAACGGTATTCTTCTCATAACCACTTTGGTTCCAGCCGGAATGACGCTGCTCTCTCTGGTCGTGCTTCTCAAATACAAAATCACACCGGCAAGATTCCAGGAAGTACTTGACGCACTCAAGAATCGTCACGAAGGAAAAGAAGTTGACCTAAATGAGTTCAAGGATCTTATTTAAAGGAGATGAAAAAAATGAATGCAAAAGCAGACAGAATATTGAAAAACGCTAAGGTGTATTCAGTCACTTTGGACAATCAGGTGATACGGGCAGATGCAGTAGGTATTGCGGACGGCAAGATCATCTTCGTCGGTTCCGATCAGGATGCTGAAGAATACATCGGCGAGCAGACAATCGTTACTGATTGCGGAGGCAAAAGCGTTCTCCCGGGATTCGGAGACGCCCACATGCATTTCGCCTGGTCGGCAAAGAAATACGCCGTTGCCGACGTGAGCGACGTTGTAGACAAAAAACATGATACACCGGAGGATGTGATTAAAAAAATACAGAAGGTCCTGAAAGATTATGCGGATGCCCACAAAAACTATCCTGTGATTCAGGGCATCGGTTGGGACCGTTTCTGGTTCCTGGGCGGTCTTCAGGGAATGACAAGACCGTTCACGCGCCATGATCTGGATGCCGTCGTACCGGACAGACCCGTGGTCATGCTTTCCTACTGCGGCCACGTCATGGTTCTCAATACAAAGGCAATAGAGGCAGCGGGACTTTCTGCCGATACGCCGGATCCGGAAAGCGGAACCATCAGAAGAGAAGAAGATGGTTATCCGGACGGATACTTTCAGGAACCAGATCTGATGAACCGTGTACTGGCAAGAATTCCGAATTATTCATTTACAGAAGAACAGAACAAGGAAGCCATGCTCAAATGCCAGGAAGTATTCTTCAAAAACGGCACTACAATGGGTGCTGATCTTCTCGGAGATGCAGAGAGCTACGCGTACATAAAGGAAATGGCTGAGAATGGCGCGCTGAAAGTCAGAATGAACGGCGTCCTCACCATTTACAATGATGACTGGCAGGAAGTCTATGCCAAAGAAAATGCAGAGTGGGGAAAGTACAATGTTGAAGACGTATTCAAGGTCGATACGATCAAGTATTTCGTAGACGGAACCCCTGCTATGCTGGAGCCTTATACGGATGAGTTCTGCAAGGAAAGCGGGATACCGGCAGGATATAAGGGAGATTTCCTCTGGGATTACGACAATCTCATGAAATCCATGGAGACCGTCCGCAAAGACGGCCATAATATCCATGTGCACGCCATGGGAGATTACGGCGCGCAGGCAAGCATAGACTGCATGATCAATGCACAGAAATACAATGACGGGAGAGACCTCAGAGATGCTATTGCGCACTGCTCTTTCGTAACGCCGGAAGATATGGTCAGAATGGGTGAGCACAACATCATCGGAAGCGTTCAGCCTTACTGGATGATCGGGTGCATCGATGAAGCGCCGGAGTATATTCTGATGCTGGGGCTGGAACGGGCGAAAAGGGCATTCCTGGGCAAAAGCTTCATGGACGCAGGCGTAAGATGCGCCTTTGGTTCGGACTTCCCGGTCACACCGATCAATCCATTCCAGGGAATGCAGGTGGCAATGACAAGGAGAGACACGCCGATCGATCCTCTTTATGAGATCTCAAAGGATATGGAGTGTTACAACCCGGAAGACGCCATCGATTTGCAGCAGGCGATTCAGGCATTTACCATCAATACGGCTTACCAGTGGCATCTCGAAAACGTCACCGGCTCCATTGAAGTTGGCAAATCAGCGGATCTCGTACTGATCGACCATGATATCGAGGCGACACCGGCAACCCAGCTGTACACCATCAAAGTGCAGGAGACACTCCTGCGCGGAGAAACGGTATATAAAGCTTAAAAGGCCCGAAGCCAGAAAACACGCAGGGAGAAAACATACAGAAAGGTAATACGCAATGGGAGAGATGATGAACAGCAAAGACAGACCTGTCATAACATGCAGGAACGGGAGATTTGCCGGATATGAGGAGAAAGGCGTTCTCATTTTCAAGGGAATACCTTTTGCCAAGCCTCCTGTTGGCGATCTCAGGTGGAGACCGCCTCAAAGGCCGGAGGACAGCGAGGAACTGTTTGATGCTGCCACATTCGGTGCATCCGGATATCAGTACAAATGTTATTCAGAGCTGGCAAGCCATAACAGGCAGAGTGAAGACTACCTGACCCTCAATATATGGGCAGGAGATATCGATAAGCCGAAGAAGCCGATCATGTTCTACATCCACGGAGGAGGATTCGGCTTTGGAGGCACTTCAGACCCGCTCTATGATGGCGAACACTTCGTGCGGGAACATCGGGATGTGGTTATGATCTCAACGAACTACAGACTCGGCATGATGGGGTTCATTGATTTCGGGGGCATCCCGGGAGGGGAGGACTACCCGGAAGGACCGTATCTGGGCATCCTTGACCTGATACAGTCCCTGAAGTGGGTCCACGAGAATGCGGACAGCTTCGGCGGAGATGCGGATAACATTACGATCTTCGGCGAATCAGCGGGCGGAGGCTTAGTCTCTTCATTGCTTTTGTGCGACGGCGCTGAAAACCTGTTCAAGAGAGTGATCGCCCACAGCGGCACCCTCAATCTCCTGTATGGAGAGGACCGGTTCACCAAAGAAATAGAAGAAGGTGTAAGCCCGGCCCAATGCCTGGCGGCGGCGACCGGAGCAAAAACCATGGACGACATGGCAGCCCTTCCGGTGGAGGAACTCTTCGCCGCATATACGGAAATCGATGAAGAGACCGGTTTGTGCCTCAACGACGCCTACTTTATGCCGCTGAAAGGCGGAACCAGTCCGATTCCTGCAGATCCGTACAAGGCTCTTGCAGAAGGTAAAGGCAAAGACATTGATTTCATGATCGGAACGGTGGCGGACGAATGGCGGTATTTCGTTCTGCTGATGAATGACATCGACCTCAGTCCATTTACAGATGAAGAACGCGAGAGAATCGTCAGGGAAGATCTTGTAATGTACGATCAGTATGTGGAGGATTTGGCGCAGCACTTCTGCTCCCAGCTGACGGACGAAGAAATGGAACGGGTCGATGAATTCATAAAACTGCATCCGGATGAGGAACGGAAATGGAAGCTGACGGCTCTTCTCAATGAGGCGTTTTTCAGAATACCGTCCATAGAGGCTGCCTACCGTCACGCGCTGGCCGGAGGCAAAACGTATATGTATCGATTTGATAAAAAGTCAACGCTGTACGACTGGATGGGAGCATGCCACGCCTGCGAAGTGGCTTATGCGCTGAATAATGTCACGGCGACCCAGTTTGCCGGTGAAATCGACCCGCAGCTAGCTCTGGACATGAGCACTGCCTGGGCCAATTTCGCCAGAAACGGAGATCCGGGCATCGAGGGAACCCCGTGGCAGCCATACGATCCACAGACCAGAGACACGATGATATTCGGCAATGACTGCACCATGAAAATGGAGCAGGACCCATGGAAGAAACAGCGTGAGCTTCTGGATTTTGCATACAGATATTATCCGGTTTAATCGGTATTATTCGGTTTAAAAGCGAGGTAGAAAGATGAAAGCATATACAAACGGAAAAATTTATACGGTCAATGAAAACCGCGACTGGGCTGAGGCTGTCGTTATCGACGGGAATCGCATTGCGTATGTGGGAGATAACGCAGGCGCAGCGGCGTTCATCGAACGAGAGAAGACAGAAGGGCGAGCAGCGGAGGTCGTTGATCTGGAAGGCAAACTGATGCTGCCCGGTCTGATCGACGGACACTGCCATCCTGTGATGGGCGCCTTCTTTAAGTCCGGCGTCGTTCTGAATGGGATCTACACGCTTGAGGGAATGCAGGAAGAAATCAGAAAACACATAGAAGCGCACCCGGGTAAAAAGTATTACCACGGCAAGGGCTTTCAGGAAGAATACTTTATCCAGAACGGCATATGGCCGGACAAGTCCATGCTTGACTGCATTTGCGACGACGTCCCTGTTTTCATCTACGGAACAAGCGGACATGTAGCCTGGTGCAATTCCTGCGCCCTCGAAAAGGCAGGAATTACCGCGGACACACCGGACCCACATCCGGGGAGAAGTTATTTCGCCAGAGATGAGGAAGGCAATCCTACCGGTTACCTGGTGGAAAATATGGCGGCTTCCACGGTGTCCGACAGGGTTGAAGTCATCGATGAGGAAGAAGTGAACGCCAGCATGCTGGAACTCTCAGAGGAATACGCCGCCAACGGCGTGACCGGTCTGTGCGATATGGGCGGCCTAGGAGAAATGCTCAATTACATGAAAGATGGATTTCTCGATTTTGTGAAAAGCGGCAAACTGAAACAGAGATTCAGCGGCTGCGGCGTAATGGTTAACAGCATCGGGGAAGTCGATGATGGAATCGCTTTAGCAAAGGAACTGAGCAAAAGAGCAGCAGACAAAAAAGTCGACAATGATCAGTGCAGGTTCAGCTTCGTGAAGATGTTCCAGGATGGGACACTGGAGGATCTGACCGCGGCGATTTCTGCTCCATATCTCAATATTGGAACAGCGCCGAAATCATTTTTTACCGATGAGGAAATGATCGAGGCGGGAAAGAAAATCGCCGAAGCCGGATTTGATATCAACGTCCACTGCATCGGCGACATGGCAGCCCACGGACTCGTCGTGATGACACAGTCTTTAAGAGATGCGGGATTTAACGACACAAGGGTGACAGATTCCCACTCCACATACATTCATAAAGGAGACGTTCCGAAGTTCGGAAAGCTCGGCATCCTCGCCAATACCACATTCGTATGGCATGCCGCTTTTGAAGAAGAGAAGGGCATCCTCCCTCCGGAACTGCCGCCGATGTATGAACTGAAATCTGTACTCAAGGGCGGAGCAAAGATCGGTGCCGGATCGGACTATCCGACCGATGATTTCGGGTTGGAACCAATGAAGGGACTTCAGATGGGATGTACAAGAAAAATGTACCGGGAGGATCTTTATCCCAGCGCATATGAACTTGCGCCTGCATCGGAGAAACTGTCCATGGATGACGTCATTACAGCCTATACCATCAGCAACGCCTATCAGATGCGCATGGAAGACAAAATCGGTTCCATCGAGGTTGGGAAATATGCGGACATGATCATTCTTGACAGAAATGTTTTTGAAATACCAATTGAGGAGGTATATCAGACGAAAGTCTGTGAGACCATCATGAATGGTGAAACGACCTACAAAGCATAGATATCCTGACAATCTAGGGTTTCATTAGAAAGTCAGATGCAGCCGTTTCTTCCGGCAGCGAGGTTCCGCAGTGCGGACAGTTCTCAAGTTCCGAAGATGCGGCTTCACCGCAGTTGGGACAGACCTTATACTTGCCAGCTCCCCTTCGAACAATTGATCGATCAAGCCGTCCCATTCTGCGCTTACAGAATCATAATCTTCCAGTACTGAAGGACGTCCTTCCGGACGTTCTTTTGTTTTTCCATATACTTCATGCTCGAGGGAATTCGTGATGTTGTCTGCTGCTTCTTCGATGATTGACTTTGCTCGCTTGGAAACAGGGTTGTTCTCTGCTAAATCTTCAAAGACATGATCCATTGTCTCGTCAAATTTATTCGGCTTGAACAGTTTATCGAATACTGACATTGCTTACGCTCCTTTATGAATTGTCTGGCAACTAGCCTTAAACGAATTCTCCGCCCAGGTAATTGAATTCCTCACTGTCATGCGTCACTGGCAGAAGGATTTCTGTGACGTATTCATCCTGGTTATCGGATGTATATATGTCTATGACATAGCGTTCATACGCACTGCCGGTAAGTTCCAGGAGAACTGCAATCAGGAAGAAGAGCTTTGCTTTTGTTTTTTTCATTATTCTGCACCTCCTTACATGGATCCAAACATATGGATGATAATGCACGCCACAAGGATTAGGATCATGCAGAGGACACCGATGAACGTCATCCTCTGTTTGAACACAACCATAGAGATGATAGCGGTCGTAACTGCGACCTAGTGTCACAGTTTTCAATTGATTACGAAAGGTGGAAAATATGATATGATAACCGTGTGTTACTTTTTGGATAATAACAGTTTTCTTAGCTATGACAGTTAACGATATTATTATCTATATTATGATATTCTTCTCTTTGATCGGCGCATTGGATTGGATCATCGGGAAACGCTTTGGTCTTGGAGAAAAATTCGAAGAAGGGATTGCCACGCTTGGTCCATTGACAATGGCAACAGCGGGTATTCTTGTCATCACACCGGTGCTCGGCGATATTCTTAGTCCGGTTGTCGTACCTTTCTTTCGTGCGCTCGGACTTGATCCGGCAATGTTCGCCGGCATGCTGATGGATCTGGACGTAGGCGGTGCACCTCTTGCAGGTGAACTGGCGGATTCAACAGAGGGTCTTATTCTCGGCGGTTATATTACTTCATCAATGCTCGGTGCAACGATTCTTTTTAACATTCCTGTGGGCCTCGGCATCATAGACAAAGACGACCGTAATGATTTCGCATTGGGCACCCTCATCGGTATGATTACGATTCCATTCGGCGTGATTGCGGGAGGTCTGTCCGGCGGAGTCAGTCTCACATTCACCCTGATCAATACCATCCCTGTAACGGTTCTTTCCATCATCATCTGCATCTGTCTCATGAAGTGGGAAAGGGCTATCATTCGTGTTTTCACTGCCATGGGGAAGGTAGTTCTCGCCATCAACGTCTTCGGTATCGGCGTTGGAGCGATTGAACTATTCACGAAGTTTCATGTATTTCCGGAAACCATGCCGCTGACAGAGGTCTTTGTTATCATCGGTCGTATCGCGATCATTCTTTCCGGTGCATTTACGTTGGTTGCAATATTGACCAAGGTCTTTGGCGGACCGCTTGGTAGGGCAGGAGCTAAAATCGGCATCAATGATGTTTCTGTGGCAGGGTTTCTGCTTGCGCTGACCAACAGTATTCCAGTTTACGGTACGCTCAAACAGATGAATAAAAAAGGTCGGATTATGAATTCTGCCTTTGCTGTTTCAGTTGCTTTTGTCTTCGGTGATCACCTTGGTTTTATGGCCGGCTATGCACCGGATATGATTATGCCGATGGTCATCGGAAAACTTGTGGGTGGTATTACTGCACTGATTTTAGCTGCCATCATCTGCAGTCGGCGGCGAATATAAATCATCAATTCTTGCGGCTATTGTTTTCGAGAAGAAAGGAGAAATCATATATGATAATCAAAGCAGTAAAATTCAGAAGAGACGGGTTTTACTCCCAGCCATTCGTCTTTGGAGGCGAAGGGGAAGCGGAGAAGTTCGACAAAAATGTTCGTTATCGCGGCAGCCTGCAGAATTATCTCATCGATACCGGAGACGAGGTGATTCTTGTCGATACAGGGCTTCCTGCAGGGACACCGGAGGAAGTGCCGGATGAGAACAGCCCTCTATATACAGGCAAAGATATCTGCAGCTATATGGAAGCTTTTGCAGCACTGGGATATCAGCCGGAACAGGTTACGAAAATTCTGCTGACGCATAAGCACGCGGATCATTCCGGTGAGCTCAAGTCCTTCCCGGATGCAAAAATCTATGTCAACAAAGATGAAGTGTCCGCTGATGAATTGCAGGGTATCGACAACATCGTTCCGGTAGAGTTTACAGACGGCGCATACTACAACTTCCCTGCAAGCCAGAAGATCAGTGAAGGTATTTATCTCATCAAAGCAAAAGGTCACACCAACGGCAACAGCATCATCATCGTAGAAAATAACGGCTTGTTCTACATGATCCACGGCGACATCACATATATAGATGAGGCGCTCTATGAAGATAAGCTTTCAGTGGTCTTTGATGATCTTACCGCTGCACGTGAAACGCAGAATCTGATCCGTGAATTCATCCGCAACCACCCAACAGTATACTGCGGTACCCACACGCCACAGGGATATGAAAACCTGGAAGCAAATCGCGTGATGGATCTGGATAACCCAGTTCCGACTGTACTTGCGGAGATCGACTTCTCTGCACAGCAGGCAAGCGGCAAATACGTCTGCTCCATCTGCGGATACGTCTACGATCCTGCCGAACATGACGGCGTTGCATTTGAGGATCTTCCGGACGACTGGACATGTCCGCGCTGCAAGCAGCCAAAGGAGAAGTTTAACAGGGCATAGTACTTAAATCATTTCAGAATAGAAGCAGGCAATACACTCGTAGAGCGCCTGCTTTTTTTCTTGCAGTGAATAAACGGTATCATCCGAAACGAGTTGGTTATAGTTGCGGTACCAGATGCGATGTTGATGCGGAGTGTGTCCGTGCTTCTTTTTGAATTCGCGGTAAAAGAATTTCGGATCCGAGAATCCGCAGGCGTAGCCGACTTCCGGAACAGACATCTCCGGATGGCATAGGAGCAGGTGCTCTGAGTGGTAGACTCTGATTTCATGGAGAAAGGCACGGAAGGTCTTCAGAGATGTGGTTTTAAAAAACTGCGAGAGATAATTGTAATTCAAGTGCTCCATCTGACAGATGTCACGCATAGTGATTTTGTCTGCATAGTTTTCGAGCATGTAAGCAATGATGTGCTCAAACCGGTCCTGCATGTTTTTGGAATAAGTGTCATCCAGATTGATATCATTGAAATACTGGAAACTATCCCGCAAAATGCGCAGGACATCCTCAGAAAGGGAGTTGATCCTCTCCTCATAGCATTCTGCAGGGTGTGTGCTATGGCGGACTTCCTCGTAGAGCAGCGCCCAGAGAACTTTTCGAAGGTTATCAAGGGCAGGCTTCTTTGCCTTGTCGATGCCATCACTGCTGCAGACATAATACAAAAGCTCATAGCCTTTGCCTGCAAAAAGCGGATGAGTCAAATCAAAATGAAATGACACAACCAGGTTATTGGTTGCTTTTGCATCTGCTGTTACGGTATGAATGTCGTAGGTATCCGCTTCTTTGATATCGCCGGCGTGCAGCACATGTTTTTCGTGCATGCTGTAAACCTCAACCGTCCCTTGGAGGCACATGATAATCTCAAGCTCATTCCTATGGTAGTGAGGCATCTGACGGCTGACACGGTATAGGGTGACAGCAACAGGGCTATTATGTTCAAAAGCAACAGATTGTTCTTTCGCGAGCACAGCTTTTCTCCTCAAAAATAGTTTATATTTAAGACAAGTATAACGAAATACATGAAAATTGTCTATTTTTTTGAACACAAAAGGGGGATATACTTTAAATAAGAAGATGCAAAAGCATCAAACCTGAAGCGAAATAATAGCAGGAGGATATTCGAAATGATTACAGATAAGAAAAGCCCTTACAGATTAGTCACAGTAGAAGAACTGGCAAAGCTGAGAGAAAGAGAAGACAAGCTGTTCAATGAGAGAACGCCGAAAAGCCGTGAGGCTTTTGAGAAAGCGCACGAGAACTTACTGGACGGTGTTCCGATGCCTTGGATGGCGGACTGGGGAACGGATCATCCTGTTTTCCTGGAAAAAGCGAAAGATCAGAAGTGCTGGGACATCGATGGGAATGAATACATCGATTTCTGTCTGGGAGACACCGGCGCCATGTTCGGTCACTCTCCGGATGCGACAGCGAAGACGATTGCTGAGAAGGCGTATCAGGGAATCACAACAATGATGCCGACTCTGGACTCTCTTGAAATCGGTAAAGAGCTGAGCAAGAGATTCGGTCTTCCGACCTGGCAGGTTGCAATGACAGCAACGGAAGCGAACAGATATGTCATCCGTAACGCAAGGACTCTGACCGGACGTCCAAAGATTCTGGTGATGCAGGAGTGCTATCACGGAAGTCTGGACGAAACCCTGCCGCACATCGGTGATGACGGCAAGCTCTGTCTTCGTTCACACTTTGATTCCAACCCTGGTTTGCCAAAAGATCAGTTGACAAGAGTTGTTGAGTTCAATGATTTGGAAGCCATGGAGAGAGAACTGGCCCATGAAGATGTTGCCGCTGTTCTCCTGGAGCCTGTTATGACCAACTGCGGCATGGTTCTTCCTGATGAAGGATATCTCGACGGCGTACGCAGCCTTTGCGACAAATACGGTTCCTATATGATCATCGATGAAACACACACTCTTTCAGAAGGATACGGCGGATATACGAGAGCTCATAACCTGAAACCGGATTTCGTAACACTCGGCAAGTCCATCGCAGGAGGAATTCCGATTTCTGTCTATGGATTCACAAAGGAAATCACCGACAAGATCGGAGAGACTTATGGTAACGGCGGCGTTTCCGACCCGATGGGAATCGGCGGAACGCTAGCGGCTAATCAGTTCGCTATCGCATGCATGAGAACACAGCTGGCAGAAGTCGCGACGGAGGAAGCTTTTGAGAGAATGTTTGCAGGCCTCGACAGACTGGCGAAAGGTCTGGAAGCGGTTCTGGCAAAACACAATGTGCCTTGGAGCCTGACGCGTTCCGGCGCCAGATGCGAGCTCCAGTTCATGCCGACCATGCCGGTCAACGGAACAGACGCGAAGAACAACTTCGACTGGGATCTCATGTACTATACACACCTTTATCTGCATAACCGCGGTATCATCATTACACCGTTCCACAACATGATGCTCGTATCACCTGTGACGACGGATGAAGATATTGACCGTCTGATTCAGGGATGGGATAATTGTATTGCAGAGTTAGCGGAGATTGGCACATACAATAGATAATCAGGAGAAAACAATATGAAGTTTGTTGATTTTGAAAACCAGGTCTGCCTCGTGACAGGGGCAGGCAGTCCGACGGGCATTGGCTTCAATACAGCAAAAATCCTTGGCGGTCTTGGAGGCAAGATCGCCATTGTTGCTACGACAGATCGGATTAATGAGCGGGCAGAAGAACTGAAGGCAGAAGGAATCGATGCCAAAGGATACATCGCAGATCTGATGGACCGGGAACAGGTGAAAAAACTGGTAGCCGAAGTCACGGAAGAGTTCGGCAAAATCGATGTTCTGGTCAATAACGCTGGCATGGTTCAGGTGGGTATGGAAGAAGACTTTTCCGGTTTTCTGGATATGACCTATGAAAGCTGGGATGACGCCATTGACCGCAATCTGAACATTACGTTCAATGTGACAAAGGAAGTCATGCCGTTCATGGTAGAGGCTGGTTACGGCAGAATTGTCAATGTTTCCAGCGTCACAGGACCTGTAGTCAGCAATCCGGGAGAGGCATCCTACAGCGCTGCCAAATCTGGTGTTGTTGGACTTTCACGTGCCCTTGCCATTGAATTCGGTTCAAAGGGAATTACAGTGAACTGTGTCCTGCCGGGTTGGATTGGCACAGCGTCCCAGACGGAGGCAGAAGCGGCGGGCGGATTAAATACGCCGCTGCGCAGAAGTGCTGACGCCGAAGAAGTAGCAAATGCCATAGTATTTCTGGCATCAAAAGAAGCCTCTTATATCACAGGCGAAAGTTTGGTTGTTGACGGTGGAAATACCATACAGGAATACAAAGGCCCTGCAGAACTGTATTATTAAACCGTCAGCACATGACGACCATTCTGTATGAGGAGAGTCAGTTTCTGACCCCAGCGGATTGTTTCGATATTTTCCTTGTTTAGGGCATCGGTCAGTCCCAGAATGTTTGAGCAACTGATACAAGCTGAGAATTCAACGCCCGCGTCGCGGGCGAATTCCATTTCAGTGCGGACTTCTTCGTTTTCAAAGATCAGTTTCTGAGGTGCACCCCATAAAACGACAGTAACCTTATCCCACCAGTTGTTCAGCAGGGAATTCTTCGCATACATCATGACCATGTTTGCGGAGGTCATAGGATCCGCATTGGTCCATATGATGTGCAGATGTCTGTCGCTGACTTCTTCTATATTCTGAAAAGACATGTTCGTTCCTCCTGTTTTCAAAGACGATTACGATTTCTGATTGCTGAGTTGTTCGTCGCAGCAGGTTTCATTCTGATGCTGCTTCTCAACAGGACAATCAAGAAATCATAGATATGCCGGCAGTATCAGAATTGCGAAGAAAAGTATCACAGCAATGATGGCGATGACACCAACCATCTTGTGTTTTTTATTCGCGGTGAGCGCGACACTAGTTTCCTGATTTATGAGATGATTACCATCGACAACAAGACGATAAACGCAGTATTTCTTCGCTGCGTTTTTTTCCGGATCTTCAAAAACACACTCCACTTCAGGTCCGTCGATGGTATGAGCATAGACGGTTTCTCCATCAAAACACAGGTCCCATGCGAGTGGGTGGGGGATGATACCGTACTGCTCGCTGCTTTTGCCGCTGACTTTGGCGATGAACGCCAGAATCTTATCGATGTGGATCGACTTGCTGATGTGGTCCGCATTCTTTCGCATTGCAGTTCTGGTTACCGTATGACCGGCAGCGCTATCGCCGCCGGTGATTCCAGTCGGCTGGTCAGAAATATGTCCCAGCTTCTGTTGGGCCTTCTCTGCAGATTGTCTCGATTCTTCTAACAGTTCTTCTGAAAACATAAGTCTTTCTCCAGTTGCGCAATCAGGTGCAGGTTGCTGCAGGCAACGCAATCAGATACATGTTGCTGCAGGCAACGTAATCAGTTACAGGTTGCCGCAGAAGTGCAGCTAAATACTTGCTGTTGCAGAGCGCAGCCATGCGCGCTCTTCTTCGTTCAGGTGAGGCGCAATCTTCGTGTAGACCATTTCATGGTACGCATTTAAATACTCGATTTCATCAGGCTGCATCTGGGCTGTGTCGATGCCCTCCAGATCGAACGGTACCAGGGAAACCTCTTCAAATTCCAGGAACTTGCCGTACTCAGTTTCTTCGGCAGCGACAGTCAGGAGCAGACTCTCGTGCCGGATTCCAAATTCCCCATCCTCGTAGTATCCCGGTTCGTCCGAGGTGAGCATGCCGACTTCAAAAGGCGGCATCGGCGGAATCAGATCCCGTTCATCCCAGTAGATCTCATTTGGGTCTTCATGAACATTGAGATAGTGTCCCACGCCATGGCCGGTACTGTGGCGGTAGTCCAGTCCCATCTGCCAAAGCGGCTCGTGAGCCAGGTAGTCCAGATTGGCACCGCTTAAGCCATCCGGGAATCTGGCTTTTGCCAGATTGATGTGTCCCCGCAGAACGGCAGTAAAGAGGGTTTTCTCTTCATCGCGCAGCGGCCCGAGCACGATGGTGCGTGTGATGTCAGTCGTGCCGTCCAGATACTGTCCGCCGGAGTCGATGAGCACCATGCCGTGCGGACGGAGAGCTGCATCACTTTCCGGCGTAGCACTGTAGTGCACGATGGCTGCATGTGGTCCGTATCCGACGATTGCTTCGAAACTGTCGCCCATGAACAGATCCTGCTCCGCACGAAAGCCGTGGAGTTTTTCCGCAGCAGAGATTTCAGTAATGTCCATCTCTGAAATGCCCATTTCCAACTGCGTTTCGGCTGCCTTTGCGGCAGCTGTCTTCAGCCAGTACAGGAACTTGCACATGGCCACACCGTCCTTCAGATGGGCGGCGTGGATGCCTGCCATTTCTGTCGGATTCTTGACCGCCTTTCTCTTCATGACAGGGCTGTAATCGTTGATCACTTCGATATCCTTCGGCAGGGACCGAAGAATCAGTTCACTGCAAGTCTCACGGTCCAGGAGAACAGGGCCGCCAATTGTTTTAAGGTCGTCATAAAAAGAATCATATGGAAGCAGGTCAATGCCGTCGCAGCGCAATAATTCCGCTAGTTCCGGTGCAAAAGCATCCGCGTCCGCGTAGAGCTTCACGCTGTCCTTCGTCAGAATTACAAAAGAGAAGAACACCGGGTTGCACATGACATCGCTGCCGCGCAGATTCATAAACCACGCAATATCACTCAGCTGTGATAAAACCAGCGCATCTGCGCCTGCCTTGGCCATGTCTTCCCGAATGATCTTGAACTTTTCTGTACGCGATACACCGGCGTACTGAATCGGATATTCAAAAACGGTATTGAATTCTGCAGCAGGACGGTCGGACCAGATTTCACCGACCAGATCCAGATCTGTGCGCAGGTTGAAACTTCCCGAAGAAGTATCCTTCCGCAGTTTGTCTGCCCAGGCGCTGCTGACCAGACGCCCATCGACACAGATGGTGCTGCCCGGCTGCAACTTTTGCATCAGATACGTATGGGTTTTAACCGTATCAGGCAGGCCGTGTTTATACAGTGTGATGCCGCTCCCTGCAAGTTGGTCTGCCGCCTGCAGGAAGTACCGGCTGTCCGTCCAAAGTCCGGCATCGTTCATGGTGATGACCGCCGTTCCTGCGGAGCCTGTAAAGCCTGTGATGAATTCTCTTGTTTTATAGTGATCGCTCGTGTACTCCGACATGTGCGGATCACCGGTCGGGACGATGCACGCATCGATTGCCTTTGCGCGCATAAGCTCCCGCAGGGCGGCGAGTCTGTCTGGTACAGAGTGAATTGATGAAACGTTTGTCATGATAGTCTCCGGATAGTTACTTACTTTGATGGATCACACTTTTTACCTAGGAAGAGCAGAATCAAGCCTGCAATGGTCGAGCAGATGCCACTGACCCTGCAGATTTTAATCATGAGCCAGAAGTTTCCGATCAGACGGTCTGCACCGTAATAATCTGCATAGTATTCCGGACCCCAGGAACCTTCATACCATGGTAAGAAAATGGCACCCAGGAGGCAGTACAGGCCAAATGCAAATACGTAAACACCGATTCTGGTGATATCGCCCTTCGCCAGACGAGTTTTTAGGTTGATCGGATACTTCTCCGGATCTTCCTTGTATAACCCGCCGCAGGTGGTTTTGAACAAAATATAGAACAGTACTGCCGTAAAGAGCCATATGAGACCCAGCAGGAAGAACTGTGTTCCATTTACCAGTGTGGCAACGAGCGTGATAAACATTGGAACACAGGCATAGAGCCAGATTTTGATTTTAGGGCCTTTGATGTACCAGCAGTTTCGCTCTTCAACAGGGTATCTCTTGCGGATGACGATCAGTGTGATGAACAGATTGACGTACACAATCATCATCAGCGGTCCCGTCATGACCATGAGAGTATCGAAGTTAAAGTTCATGGTAATTGTTGTGAAGAGTCCAAGCAGCAGAATCGAAAGCACAGGCAATCCGGTCTTTTTGCTTGTTTTTGTCAGGAATTTCGGCATGAGATTGTCATCTGCGATGACGAAGAATGCACGTGATCCAGATGCGATATAAGCGTTGAACAACGCAAGCTGCGACAGTATTGCTACTGCCAGGAAACCAACGCCCCAGCCGTAACCGAGGCACTGAGTCAGCACGTCACCATAGCCATATCCGTCGGTTCCCCACTCATCCCAGTGACCAATGGACACAAGACCGGCCAGTGTTGGCAAGATATAACTGAGTGCGATGATCGGCATGACAAGCCGGAATCCTTTTGGAATCACTTCCGGATTCTCGATTTCACCGCCCATGTTGGATATGCTCTCATATCCGCAGTACATCCAGATGACAATGCAAATGCTGCCGCCCAGACTATCGACCCAGGACTGGCCTTCCGGCGTAAATGGTTCTACTGGATTATAGTTCCAGTTTGCAAATCCGACAACGGTGACGACTGCAAAAGCAACCAAAATCAGGATAGAAAATACTGTATTGACCCAGGCAACATCAGTCAGTCCCTTAAGGTTCAGAGCAACAAACAGTACAACGATTAGTAGTTCCACCGTAAAGCGCATGACTGGTTGCTGCAGTGCCGGAATGAATTTCGATGCGTAGTCTGCAACGAGTACGACGTACACTGACAGACCAAGATAAGTGTTTAGGACACCCCACCAGCCAGTGCAGAATCCCCAGAATTCACCGAGAGCTTCTTTGACCCAGATATAGATACCACCCTCGGATGGCATGATTGCACTGAGTTCCGAAACGATCTGTGAGATGGGATGTGCCCAGATAATTGCGAATATAATCAACATGGCGATCGTCAGTCCCGGACCGCTCATGGAGACCATATCCTCGATACCAAAGGCGCCGGCTGCAGTCAGACAGAAGAGCATGCCTGCCATCCGGACAGGGGACATTTTGATTTTTTTCAAGTTGTCGACCTGTTTGACAGAACCTTGCTGAGAGATGTTTTCCATTGTGATTCCTTCTTTCTTAAATGATAAATATGTAAAATGACGAAACTATTATAGCACACATACGAGAAGATAAATGATCAGCAGATTATTATTGAAAACGAAGACCCGCACCTCGGCAAGGAGATACGGGTCCTGCTTGTTGGCGTGTTACAGCTGTTTGCTCAGGATATGCCGCACGGCGCCTTCATAGAGGGGCCGCGTTTCGATGATTTCATATCCCGCGTTGACGAGATTTGCCAGACTGTATTCGTTGCCCGGTGCGATGGTGACCAAGGCTTCCGTGGCACCTGCGCGCAGAGCCTCTTCCTCACGGATGGTGACAAAGAGCTTTTGCAGTCCGTAACCGCGAAATTCGTCATCCACCAGAGATATTTCCATGGAAACACATTTCGCCTGCCGTTCTTCCGGATAGCCCACATAGGTGCCGTAGTTGCGGTAGGATACGCGGTTTGCGATCATCATGGTAAAGGCGATCAGCCTGCCGTCCACATATGTTCCGAAGCAGTAATCTTCAAGTATGGACTCATGGATATTTTCTTCCGGTACAATTGCATAAAGATCCGGATTGCCAATGTCCTCATGTACCTTTTGCTGCAGTTTCATAATGTCAGAGAGGTCAGCTTCCGTGCATCTTCGGATCAGAAAGTCCTGCTGCTGACCCGATTTCCGAGACAATGTGATTGTCTTTGGATACTCACACATAGCATTTCTCCTTTTGCGTTTTAATTTTATAAAATTATAACGCATTAAAGTAAAAATTAAAAGAAAATTCTTATTATTCATGCTATAATACTTTCGTGCACGAAGAGACACAAAAGAAATGGAGGAAGCATTATGATTCAGATGCCTTATGATATTGAACTAATGAATGGTCGCGGAGAACCGCAGAAATTCCACATCAGGGAAGCTGATATCAATGATTATGATCTGTTTATGGAACTTCAGGATATCATCATGGATGCGTTGCCGAACAAGGATATCTATGCGCCGTTTACGGAAGAAGAAACCGTCGATCAACTGACGAACGACTGCTGCTGGCTTGCCTTTGCAGAAAACGGTGAAGTGGCGGGAGTATCAGTTTTGAAGCCGAATAACAGAGAAGATCAAAGTTACAACTACGGCCATTACTTCGATTATGATGAGGAGCATCTCAGCCGTACCGCATCCTTCGATATGACCATGGTCGTACCAAAGTATCGGGGACACGGACTGCAGAGACTGTTCAACAAGATCCGCATCGCAAAGGCAATAGAACTCGGTGCAACGGAGGGAATCACATCGATTTCGCCGGAGAATCCATACAGCTATAACAACTTCCTGATACTCAACTGGGAGATCGTCGACCGCAGAAAACTCTACGGCGGTAAAGACAGATATCTGCTGAGAAAAGAATTCTGAGGGAATTGAGAACGGCGCCTTACGGCGCCGTTTTTAGTCGATTTCCAATGTGACAGGGCAGTGATCGCTGCCGAAGACATCTGTCATGATACCGGCTCCACGGAGCCGGTCTTTTAATGCTTCCGACACCAGGAAGTAGTCGATACGCCATCCGGCGTTGTTGTCTCTGGCTCGGAAACGGTAGCTCCACCAGGAGTACACACCTTCTAAATCGGGATAGAAGTAACGCCAGGTATCGATGAACCCTGCACCGAGCAGTTCTGTCATCTTTCCGCGTTCTTCATCAGAGAAACCGGCGTTTCCACGGTTGGTCTTCGGATTTTTCAGATCGATCTCCTCATGGGCGACATTGAAATCACCACAGGTGATAACAGGCTTTGACACTTCCAGAGATTTGAGGTAGGCACGGAAGTCATCTTCCCATTTCATACGGTAGTCCAGACGCTTCAGCTCGTTCTGCGCATTGGGAACATACACGTTTACAAGATAGAAATCATCATATTCACAGGTGATGACACGGCCTTCATGGTCATGTTCATCGATTCCAATGCCGCGAGTGACGGAAATCGGTTCCTCCTTGGTAAATACAGCAGTTCCCGAGTATCCTTTCTTGTCTGCGGAACACCAGTACTGATGATATCCTTCCAAAGGAACCTCAGCCTGACCTTCCTGCATCTTCGTCTCCTGCAGACACAGGATATCCGGATCAGCCTCCGCCGCAAAGTCCAGAAAGCCTTTTTTCATTGCAGCTCTGATTCCGTTGACATTCCAAGAAATGAGTTTCATTGATTATTACCTCCCTATGAGGGTATTATATACAGACAATAGAAAAAACAGCAAGTATCAAACCTGCTGTTTATTCTTGGCGCGCCATGAGGGACTCGAACCCCCAACCTTCGCATTCGTAGTGCGCGACTCTATCCAATTGAGCTAATGGCGCATGGTTTCTTAAAACCCGCTAGATTATTATACACATTACCTCGGGGCATTTCAACAAGAATATTTGAGAAAGTTCATTGTGAGAGGTGCTTGCCGAAATCATATGTCGCGGAATGCCTATTGATGATATAATCATGGCATCTGAGAATGAACAAGGAGGACAGATCATGACTGATTATATGGATAAATTGAGAAACTGCGAGGAATTTTTCTGGATCAATCCGGGATTTGTATCGCCGACAGCAGATGCGGCGGATGCGCAGAACGAACAGATTGTGGATATCGATGATGCGGAGGCGAGACTGCTGAGATTCGCTCCGTTCATCGAGCGCATGTTCCCGGAAGTAGAAGGCGGCATCATCGAATCACCGCTGGCGGAATTGACAGACGCCGTGAAATTTGCTGAGTTGGCAGGAACGCCGGAGCTGGCAGGTGCATCTTCGAAAGGCAGGATCTTCGTCAAGCAGGACTCGCATCTTCCGATTTCAGGGTCCATCAAAGCCAGAGGCGGTATCTATGAAGTGCTGAAACTGGCAGAAACACTGGCTGTGGAGGCAGGACTGCTTCACTGGGATCCGCAGACTGGGGAACACGATAACTATGCGAAACTAGGTGATCCGGAGATGAAGGAGTTCTTCTCCAAGTACAAAGTCGCCGTTGGTTCTACAGGCAATCTTGGACTGAGCATCGGAATCATCAGCGCAGCCATTGGTTTTGAAGTAACCGTACATATGTCAGCAGACGCGCGGCAATGGAAAAAGGATATGCTTCGCTCCAAGGGTGTCACAGTCGTTGAGTACCCTGATGATTATGAAGCTGCTGTTGCCCAGGGTAGAAGAGAAGCACAGGCGGATCCGACTTGCCACTTCGTGGACGATGAGAATTCTCTGGATCTCTTTGCAGGTTATTCTGTTGCAGGAAGAAGGCTTAAGAGACAGTTGGATGAGTTGGGTGTGAAAGTCGACAAAGACCACAGAATGTACGTATATCTTCCTTGCGGCGTAGGCGGCGCACCGGGCGGCGTGACGTACGGAATCAGAGATGAATTCGGAGAAGGCGCGCACTGTTTCTTTGCAGAGCCAACCCATGCTCCTTGCATGGCTTTGGGACTGATATCCGGCAAGCTGAATGAAATTGCAGTAGGGGATATTGGTATCGATGGAAAAACAGAGGCGGATGGTCTGGCGGTCGGACGTCCATCAGGACTGGTCGCAAAGGCAATGCAGACCATGCTTTCAGGGTGCTTTACGGTAGAGGATGAGAAACTCTATCCTTATCTGGCGGCGCTGAAAGACAGCACAGGTATCTTCATTGAACCATCAGCCTGCGCTGCCTTTGAAGGATTGCAATACATCTGCAGTGGAGATTATGCTCCTGCACCGGATGAGAACTCTATCCACGTAATCTGGGCGACTGGAGGAAACATGGTTCCAGAGGATGAGAAAACCGCATACTATCAGAGAGGAAAGAAGTAAGCGAAGAGGTAACCGAAATGTGTGCTGAAGAAAAGAGAACTAACATAACAGGGCAGGAAGCCCTTGAAGAACACGCCCGCAAGACGCTTCACAGCAACAATGTGATCCAGAAGGATACTATGAACGGCTTGATGAAGGGAGAATGGGGCGGCTGTTCCTATGAGGATAAAACCCTGACCTTCGAATTTCCGGTTCAGAAGTGGCAGGCAAACAGAATCGGCAATATGCATGGCGGAGCTATATGCACGGCTTTTGATCTTACGATTGCAGCGTTGGCGAGATTTTACGCCAAAGAGAACTTCGCACCGACGATCAATCTCGATGTAAACTACATTCGGCCTGTTCCAATGGGTGAGACCCTCGTCGTTACTGCAAAGGCGACATCAACAGGACGCAGAATCACACAGCTCACTGGGGAAGCGAGAATCAAGTCGACGGGAAAGCTGGCTGCTACGGCAACGTCCATCTATATGAACGTCGATACGGACAAAGAAAAACAGGCAAAGAAAAAATCCGGCAGTACCGGATATATAAGCAGCCTTATGAATTACAGCGACCGCCTATAAAGGCGGTCTTTTTTCTAAATGAATATTGTCTTAACAATGACTACCAGGAAGATCAGGATGTAAATCACGACTTCCACAAGCAGTACAAGTTTGATAAACGCACGAATCTTTTGTGAACCTTGGCCTTGAAGCTGCGCAACGATGTCACCTTTCATGTTCTTCAGAAGAATCAGCAGAACAACAACGCCAAATATTAATGCTATGAATAAAATAAGCATATAACTAAACCTCTCTCTGTTTTTGCCTAGTTAATAGTAACAGAATATGGCATTACATTCAAGAGAAAAAACGGCTTGGGTGGCTTGGAAGAATGGGTTTCAGTCTTTGACACTGCTATAGAATTCAAGTACAATATAAACAGGTATGGGCTTTTTGAGGTAACTATTATAGTAAAGGACAAAAAACGGACAATATGGCAGATCATAGCACAGAAAAGAAAACAGTTGTAACAGATGGTCAGGACCTGGCGGAACAGGTCGAAGACCTTAAGAAAAACGGCGTCACGGACGTGACTGTTGTTGTCAATACATTCAATTACACCAAATACAAGAAATCCAATGAGGGTAAAGAACTGCAGCCGGTGATCAACGGAATCAATAAGGCTGAAGACGCGGGGATGCATATCACACTGCACGTTGGACTCAAGGAGGGATTCAACGATGATGAGGTGCTGGATTTTCTCCAGCTTACACTGATGTACAAGTACGATATCATCTTCCTGCCGACCATGGACTACGATAAGATCAAAGCCAAGATGCCTGGTCTGCGTAAGATTGAGGGAGATTTCGGTGAGGTCGAAATGTATAAATACGCCGTTGCGAAGGGACGCATCGGTTTTCTGAAGAACTGAAAGGGTAACTGAAGGGGAAGAGATTGCATATGCAGGAACAATTAATGGAGATGAAAAAAGAACTCGCTCAGATACTGGCGGGCAACAAGGCACTGAAGCAGGCTTTGCGTGAAGTCAATAAGCTTGACATGATCAAGGCTTCGCTTATTGTGCGCACACCGAAGCACCAGAGCCTGAAGATAGACAGAATTCTGGACGGAGAACTGCCTACCGATGTAGCGGTAGGGGATTTCGTTTTCATCGAAAACTACTGCGAGCTGGTCAAAGCCGCATACAATAATCTCAATATGGGGAACTCCATGAGCGCGGGACTGCTCAAGAGCGCTTATCGGATACTGGAAGAAGATCCGGACGCTGACTTCCGGAAGGACAGCCCGGTTGTGTTCGCATTCAGCCACGTTCCGCCTGATTGGGAGGATATTGATGATCGGCTGACCAATTCCTTCCGAAGATTGTATGCGGGGCGTATCGAGAACGATATCGCAGCCAGAGCCATGTATGTGCACAACTGTGTCATCGATATCTGGCCTTTCGAAGAGTACAACGGTGAACTGGCAGTGTTCGCCATGAATTACTACCTGATGGAACAGGGATTCATGCCGATCGATATGCCGATGGAGAGAAAAGATTACATTGAACTCGTGACAGCCTGTCTCAAAGGTGTCAGAGTCGATGAAGAATACGAATTTATCAGGGATGCTATTGTGGAGAAGATGAAGGGCACGATTCATGCCTGCAGAGGTTACATATGAGAATAAAACTTGAGAAAAAACACTATCAATGGGGATTGACGGCATTTCTTGTCATCGTATGCTGTTTCATAGTGTTCTTCCTGATCTACCGATCAGAGTCTGTGGGACATGTACTGGGTCTCATCGGCAAAGCCATCGCACCGCTCGTATACGGTCTGATCATGGCTTATCTGCTGTGCCCGATCTACAACTTCATCGTGTCGAGATCTTACAGCGTATTCAACAAAGGGAAATACAAATTCAAACACGATCTGACCATCGCTAAGGTCATCGGAACGATCATTTCCTTGGCGATTCTGCTGATATCCATTGCCGGTGTGCTCTGGATGATCATCCCGGGACTCTTCGACAGTATTATGAAGGTCATCGACATCATACCGGGAGCTATGAAGAACTTCACAAACTGGGTCGATGTGAAATTCGCCAATCTTCCTGTTGCGAAGGACTATCTGGATCAGATCAGCAGCAATATCACGGAGTACGCCATCGATTTCGCGACCAATACGATTCTGCCGAATTCCGGTAACATGGCAGCGGCTATTTCCGGTACTGTATTCGGCGCGATCGGTTTCTTCATGAACTTCGTGATCGGCATTATCGTCTGCGTATACTTCCTGAACATCAAGGACACCCTGGCGGCACAGGCGAAGAAGATCATTGTCGCTCACTTCAAGGAGCGCACAGCCAGCGAGATCCTCGAAGGCGCAGAATACACGAACAAGACATTCGGCGGGTTCATCAGCGGCAAGATCATCGATTCCATCATCATCGGCATCCTCTGCTTCATCATCATGAGCATATTCGGATGGGAGTACAGCCTGCTGATCAGCTGCATCATCGGTATCACGAACATCATCCCGTTCTTCGGACCGTTCATCGGAGCAATCCCGTCGGCACTGCTTTTGCTCATGGTCAATCCGATGCATTGTTTGTATTTCGTCATCCTGGTCATCATACTGCAGCAGTTTGACGGAAATATTCTGGGACCGAAGATTCTGGGCGACAGCACAGGACTCGACAGCTTCTGGGTACTCTTCGCCGTACTAGTAGGCGGAGGGCTCTTTGGCTTCGCGGGCATGGTGCTGAGCATTCCAGTCTTCGCGGTCATTTATGCTTACTGCGGAAGGGCGCTGAACAGACGCCTCGCCAAGAGGGGATTCTCGACGAATACACTGGACTACAAAGTCGACAAATACCGCACACGCAAACCGCGTGAAAAGAGAAAGAAACCTGTTTTAGAGGATAACGAACCTATCGATAACGAACCAATTGATGCCTATGTTGAGGACGAGGTCAAGGAGATGACCGAGGAAGAGGTAAAACAGGCGCAGGATGATGGGCATACGATCATGGAAGCGACGCTCGTGGAATTCCATGACGACGATCAGAAAACGTATGACTAAACAGCAAAGGCAATAAAGGCAAAAGCAATAGAAACTATATGGAAACAATCATAGAAAAACTCAGAGAAATACTGGAGCCTGATCAGATCATTGAGAACGCTGATATGGCTCAGCATACATCGTTCAAGGCCGGCGGATGCGCGGATGTTCTGGTTTGTCCGTCAGATGCAGAACAGCTTCAGCAGGTGCTGGCGGTGCTTTCGGATGTACCGCATATGGTTCTCGGCAACGGGTCCAATGTGCTGGTGCGAGACGGCGGCTACAGAGGGGTAATCGTTAAAATCGGGGAACACTTCAATTACATACGCAGAGAAGGAAACAAGCTCATCTGCGGGGCAGGCGCACTCATGTCAGCAGTTGCGAAAAAAGCTGCTTCAGAAGGCCTGTCCGGATTTGAGTTTGCCTCAGGAATTCCGGGGAGCATCGGCGGAGCTGTATTCATGAACGCCGGAGCATACGGAGGTGAGACAAAGGATATCCTTGAAGAAGCCCACGTTATCGCAGCAGATGGAAGCGGTCAGTCAGTGATGACGGCGGAAGATCTTCAGATGGGATACAGACATACCGTGCTCCATGAGACTGGAGATGTAGTGACAGAAGTCATCCTCAAACTGGAAGAGGGAGACGAAGCAGAAATCAGAGAACGCATGTCTGAGCTGACGAAGCAGCGTAACGCCAAACAGCCCGTTCAGTATCCGAGTGCAGGTAGTTTCTTCAAGAGACCGGAAGGATACTTCGCAGGAAAGCTCGTTCAGGATGCCGGATGCAAAGGACTATCTGTCGGCGGAGCGGAAGTTTCGCCTCTTCACAGTGGTTTTATCATCAACAAAGGCGGTGCGACAGCGACAGACATCACGCAACTCAAAGAACTGGTGCAGGCGCGTGTATTCGACAAATTCGGCGTTATGCTTGAACCGGAAGTACGGATTATCGGCGAGGAACCGGATGGAGCGGCGGATGCCGTATCCGGTGAGCCGGTGGGCACGGTTGACGATTATGTCATGACCTATGATCTGCATACACATACGACATACTCCCACGGAACAGGTTCCGTGGAAGATAATGTGAAAGTCGCGGTTGAAAAGGGTCTTGAGTTTATTGCCATCTCAGACCACGGTCCGGGGCATCTGTTTTACGGCATCAAGAGAAATGAGATTCCGAACTTCAAGAAGGATGTTGAACAGATGGCAGAGAAGTATCCTCAAATCAGCGTGCGCGCAAGTGTGGAAGCCAACATCCTTCACGCAGAGCCGGGAACGGATCACGCCAATGGCCTTGATGTCAAGCCGGAGGAATTCAAAGACTTCGACTTCATCATCGCAGGGTTCCACTTCGGATGCACCCACTGCAGTTCCATCAAAAACTGGCTCTGGTCCCACGGCATCAAGGCAGGGGAGGAGAACCTCCGGAAATCCAATACGAAGATGATTACTGACGCGCTGCGTCTGAATGATATTGCAATCCTTACACATCCGGGCGACAAGGGACCGTTCGATATCCTTGAAATTGCGAAAGTCTGTGCGGAAACAAACACACTGATTGAAATCAATGGAAGACACAATCACTTGACTGTCGATGAAATCAAAGAAGCGATGCAGGTGGAAGGGTTGAACTTCATCATCAGCAGCGACGCCCACAGCCCTGATGCAGTTGGAAGTTATAAAGCGTCTCTGCAGAGAGCGCTGGATGCAGGGCTTGATATATCACGTATTGTGAACATCAGGAGAGATTATTAATGAAAATCATCATTGTGACAGGACTTTCGGGTTCCGGAAAAACACAGGCGATGGATGTGCTGGAAGACATGGGGTACTACTGCATCGATAATATGCCCCCGCTGCTGATCAAGAACTTCCTGGACATGGCAGCCAAGAACAAGGAAATGGAGAAGGCAGCCTTTGGAATAGACGTCAGAGGCGGCAGTCTTTTTGATGATTTGAAGGATTCTTTGGAAGTGATGAAGAAAGAGGATGTGGACTTCAAAATCCTCTTCCTGGAAGCATCCGATAAAGTTCTGGCGAGAAGATACAATGAAACACGCAGAGAGCATCCGCTCGCTCATGGAGAAGCTGTTGCAAAAGGCATCAAGCGCGAGAAGGAGAGACTGGAAGCCATCCGCAAGGAAGCGGACGCCATCATAGACACGTCCTATTTCAACAATGCCCAGCTGGCAGCAGAGATTAGAAATATCGTCAGCGAAGGAAAAGACAACAGGACATTTACGGTTAATATCATGTCCTTTGGATATAAAAATGGAATGCCGATCTCTGCGGATATGGTGTTCGACGCCAGATTCCTGCCGAATCCGTTTTACGTTGAAGAGCTCAAGCATCTGACAGGAAATGATAAAGCAGTCAGGGATTACGTTATGAGCCATGATATTGCCAAACTCTTTGCAGACGAAGTAAGAGGGATGATAGAGGTTCTGATTCCGTTCTACAAGAAGGAAGGAAAATTTTCTCTCAGCGTTTGTTTTGGCTGCACAGGCGGCCATCACAGATCTGTGACCCTGGCCAATGATCTGAATGAAAAGCTTACTGCGAAAGGCATAAGAACGACCCTTGAACACAGAGACTTATAGTGTTAGAATATGCAAGGTATAAAAATGATTGAAGAATCATATATGATTTTAGAGGAGGATTTACTACTATGGAAAAACTGATCATCGCAGCTTGCATTTGCGGCGCGGAAGTAACGAAAGAACACAATCCTGCAGTACCTTACACTGTAGAGGAAATCGTGAGAGAAGCTAAGTCAGCTTATGATGCTGGCGCGTCAGTGATTCATCTTCACGTAAGAGAAGATGATGGTACGCCAACACAGTCACACGAGAGATTCCAGGAATGCATGGATGCCATTTACAAGGAATGCCCTGATGTCATCATCCAGCCTTCCACTGGCGGTGCTGTTGGAATGACAGACGAAGAGAGACTGGATTCCACAAACGTTACTCCGACACCGGAGTTCGTAACTCTTGACTGCGGAACCTGCAACTTCGGCGGCGACGAGATTTTCGTAAATACTGACAACACAATCATCAACTTTGCGAAGACAATGCAGGAAAAGGGCATGAAGCCGGAGCTGGAATGCTTCGACAAGGGTATGCTGGACATTGTTCTGAAGACAGCAGGCAGAAAGGGATATCTCGATATGCCGATGCACTTCGATTTCGTTCTCGGCGTTCAGATGTCTGCTACGATCAGAGACCTGTCATTCTGCGTTGATTCCGTTCCTCCAGGATGCACTTGGACAGGATGCGCCATCGGAAGAGATGCGTTCAAGATCGCTGCAGCTTCCATTATTATGGGCGGACACTGCAGAATCGGATTTGAGGACAACCTCTACATGGAAAAGGGCGTTCTCGCAAAGAGCAATGGCGAAATGGTTGCTAAAGTCGTTGAGATGGCGAAGCTCTTCGGACGTGAAGTTGCAACTCCGGACGAAGCAAGAGAAATCCTGAGCATTCCACCAAGAAAGAAATAAGCGAAAAGAACAAAAGATAACGATGTGCCGGGGAGAATTCCTTCCCGGCATCATTTTAACCTTATTAAGGGCACACGAAGGGAGTGTGCAGTCTTGTAGGAAAAGCATACCTTCGTGCCTTAGGAGAATATATATGTCATATGCTTCAGAAACAAAAAATGAACTGGCCAGAATAGAACCTGAGAAGAAATGCTGCATGTTAGCGGAGATCGCAGGCTTTATGCGCTTCGCTGGAAGCGTTGGATTCGCTGGCGGCGGAAAGTTTCGCATGGTCATGACGACACCGAATCTGGCTGTTGTCCGCCACTACAAAAAACTCATCCGAAATTATTTTGATGTGGATACAGACATTGAAGTAGGCGCCGGCGGCAGCAATGTACGCGGCCTGAAAGGTGCAAAGGCAAAAGAGTACATCATCCGCATAGGCCCGGAAAACAATTCTGAAATGATCTTGCGTGAAATGGGTATTCTGATTGTCCGTGAGGGATTGAACACCTTGAGTGACGGCATCTATGATGGACTCATCCGCACAAAGTGCTGCCGTAAGTCCTATCTGCGCGGTGCGTTCCTCGGAGCGGGCACTGTAAATAATCCTGACAGCAGTCACCACTTCGAAATCAGCACTTCATCGGAAATCTGTGCGAAAGACCTCAGAAGACTGATGAATACTTTTGTCGATATCAACGCCCGGATCGTTGAACGGAAAACCGGGTACGGTGTGTATTTGAAAGCCCGCGATCAAATCGCGGATACGCTGGCCATTATGGGCGCCAGCAAAACCTATTTCGACTATCAGGATAAGATCATCAGAAAAGATACGATTTCGGCTGCACGGAAGATCGAGCAGCTGGATCTGGTCAACATGGATAAATCCATACACGCTGCGGAGCGTCAAATCGCAGATATCAAACGTATTGCGGAGAAACGTGGGCTGAAGAGCCTTTCACCGAAGCTCAGTGAAATCGCCGTCCTGCGACTGGAGAATCCGGATCTCAGCATTGAGGAACTGGGACAGCTTGTTTCGCCGCCCCTGAGCAAATCCGGAGTGAATAACCGGCTGCGACGCATCAGCGAAATCGCGAAGGGACTCTGAGCAAAGGCAGGACAGGTGAGAACAATGGAAAAAGGACAGAAACTGGAACTGACAATTGAAGATATCAGCACAGAGGGCCAGGGCATCGGCAGGACAGAAGACGGCATGGTCGTCTTCGTACAGGATGCTCTCCCGGGCGACCGAGTCAGTGCTGTGCTGAACAAGGTAAAAAAGAATTACGCTATCGGCAGAACTGTAGAGCTTTTACATCCATCAGAATTCCGTCGTCATGAAGAATGGTGCCCCCATCAGGATCAATGCGGTGGCTGCCCCTACGGCAGACTGGAATACAGTAAGCAGCTTGCGATCAAAGAGAGCCAAGTGAGAAACCGGCTGACACGCATCGCGGGGATCGAGCCTGCGATGCACCCGATTATCGGCATGGATGCTGATGAAAATGGCAGTTATGCGTGTGATGAACGTTACCGCAACAAGGCGGTCATGAAGATTTCCACCGGCGGGCTGATGACGAAGAAAGGCGGCGTGCAGGTGCCTGTTCACGAGCCCCGCATCGGATTTTTACCGCCCAAATCCCATGAGGTGACCGATTGCCCGGACTGCCGGCTGCAGGTCGCTCCGGCCATGGCGGCGGCAGAGGCAACGCGCCGGTTCATGGAGGAGGACCACATCTGCTCCTACGATGACCGCTGGGACAAAGGCCTCATGAAGCAGATGACAGTGCGCACCGCTTTCGGGACAGGTGAGGTTATGGTCATCTACGACATCAACGGCAAAGGCATCCCCAATGCGGCGAAGCTCGTGGAGTACCTGGATGACGCCGTATATGATGCCGGAGGTTCTCTGGAAAGCGTCGTGGTCAGAAACAGCAAAAAAACAGAAACCATCGCGGGCAAAAACACCATCACTGATGTGGTTACAATCGGCGCGGAAACCGATGCAGCCATGATCGATGATGAGACGTCCCTTCGTGAGCTGACCTTTGAAATATCCGCCAACTCTTTTTATCAGGTCAACCACGAGCAGATGGAGAAACTCTACGGCGTGGTGCGTACGTACTGCGCATCTGCCTGCGAAAGCATATCGCAAAGGGGAAAAGCCTCCGGGGTGAAAGTGCTGGATCTGTACTGCGGCACCGGGACAATCGGTCTTTGTGTGGCCGATCTGGTGGATCATGTGCATGGAATCGAAATCGTGAAAGACGCTGTGATCGACGCCAATAGGAACGCAACAATCAACGGCATCGTGAATGCGACATTCACCTGCGGCAAGGCAGAAGAACTGATTCCTCAGTGGGCTGCCGAAGGCAGAGAAGAGGCGGAGGCGGATATCGCCATACTGGATCCGCCGCGCGCCGGATGCAGACCGGAGCTGCTGAGCGCTATCGCAGAGACATCGATCCCGTTCGTTATTTATGTTTCCTGCGACCCGGCGACATTGGCGCGGGATGTGAAGCTTTTGCATGAAGCGGGGTATGAGCTGATCGAAGCGACGCCCGTCGATATGTTCCCGAACAGCGGCCA
>SVCS01000107.1 GCA_015058205.1 Clostridiales bacterium | reverse complement strand
CTGATCATCAGATTCACGGATTACGATGCAGTCATGCAAAGGCACAAGGGGCTGATGCTGAGTGAAGATTGAAATGATGCCTGATTTTAAACAATTCTGACATACAAGATTTACAGCTTGGATAAGAGGGGAAGAATGAAAATTGCAATTAACCAGCCATATTTCATACCATACATCGGATATTGGCAGCTGATCGATTCTGTAGATACATTCGCGATAGCTGATAATTATAACTATATCAAGCAGGGATGGATCAACAGAAACAGAATCCTTGAGGGGAATACGGTCAGATATTTCAACATAAAAGTTGATCATGCTTCACAGAACCGTTTGATCTGTGATCACCGGATCAAGCCGATCGATAAAGATCTGAATCTGCGGCAGCTGAAGAATTTCTATCATTCCGCGCCTTATTGCAATGAAGGCATTGAATTGATGGACAGGATATTATCTTTTGGGGGTGACAATCTCGCAGATTTCCTGTATGAATCAATCTGCCTTGTGTGCGATTATCTGCAGATTGAAACAAGGATCGTCAGAACTTCCGATTTTGAACAGGATCCGGAGCTGAAGTTTACGGACAGAATATATGATTACTGCCGTCAGATGGGTGCTGATACGTATCATAATCTGATCGGAGGCACAAAACTGTACACTTTTGAGGAATTTGAAGCGCATGGACTGAAACTTGCATTTATTGACACGGTTTTCGTGCCTTATCCTCAGAGCAGTGAATCATTTGAGCCGGGACTTTCGATTCTGGATGTTATCATGCATAATTCCGCTGAAGAGATTCAGCAGATATTAAAAAGCTACAGACTGATAACGGCAGAACAGGATTGAATTCCTGCAGGCGTGGCATTTCATATGTGTTCAGGACATATGAAATATCAGATCATGGGCTGACATCTGCAACAAAATGAGAAGAGGTTAATCCAATTGAAGGATAATCTCTTTTTTGTGGTGTGCCGGGCATGGCACATCTCCAGCTGGTGAAAGTCCAGCCACGGGTATTTACCGCCAAGTGTAGCGAAACTCAAGTCGAAAGCAGTAATGCTGGGATGAAGGAAGAGGCTAGCAAACTTCCGAGCCTACGCACAGAAACCCAATGAGGCTAAATGGTGGATGAGGTTGCCATACAAACCGAAGTCCGAAAGGTAAACGTAAAACCAAGACAGTAAATTGGGAGGTTGTGGAAGAAAGAAGGAGATGTGTCTTACCCCTATAGGGAGATCCTGCGGACGGTTAAGCCTGGACAGTTTAAAACACTTAGAGTAGAACCGGACGAAAAAGGTTGCCGCAGGAAGTCAGCTGAGGTCATAGTAGGTGTTAAGCCTTGAATACCGAAGGACCTAATGTTTGTATAGTGCGAATCACTATGCGCAAGATTCAGACAGTCCGAATAAGAAGACAGCCTGTAAACAGGGAATCGTAATCCCTGATGGCGAAAAGAATTGGGATGATTCTGAATACTTTACAAGTAGAGAGAGGAGCAGCGAATGGAATTGATTGAGAAGATTCTGAGTGACGAAAATATCAGCGAGGCGATCAAGCGAGTCAAGAGTAATAAAGGCGCACCGGGAGTTGATAAGATGACGGTGAATGAAATTGACAAATATTTCGATGAGCATAAAGGGGAAATAAAGAAATCCATTATGGCAATGGAATATAAGCCTCAGCCGGTAAGAAGGGTCTATATACCCAAAGCCAACGGCAAGAAAAGACCGCTTGGAATTCCGACAGTCACAGACAGAGTGGTACAGCAGATGGTCGCACAGCAGTTGAATCGAATCTACGAACCCACATACAGTGAACACAGCTACGGGTTCAGAACAGGAAGAGACTGCCACGGCGCGATCGAAGAAGTACTGCAGTATCTGAACGAAGGCTATGAATGGGTAATAGACCTTGATATCGAAAAATATTTCGACACGGTGAATCATGACAAATTGATTTCAATACTCAGAGAGAAGGTCAATGACAAGACCACACTGCATCTGATCCGATCATTTCTCAGAGCAGGGATCATGGAGAACGGACTTGTGTCGTCCTCGACGGTCGGTGTACCTCAGGGAGGTCCGCTGTCCCCGGAACTTTCAAACATCTATCTGGATAAGTTTGATAAAGAACTGGAGATCAGAGGGCTGAGATTTGTGAGATACGCGGATGACTGCAATATCTTTGTGAAGAGTGAAATGGCGGCAGACAGAGTAATGAAGTCAGTGACCTCATGGCTGGAAAGAAAACTGTTTCTGAAAGTCAGTGCGACCAAGACGAAGGTTGTACGACCAACCAAAAGTAACTTTCTTGGATTCACATTCTGGAGAGACAAAGACGGATGGAAGTGCAAGCCTGCGGATGACAGAAAGAAGAAGTTGTACGCAAAAATCAAGGAGGTGCTGAAGAGGAAACATGCGGTATCAAGACCGCTGTCGGTGACTTTCACCAAGCTGAACCAGATCATCAGAGGATGGATCAATTACTTTCGAATCGGGAGTATGAAAAGCTTCCTTGATAAGTTTGGGCAGTGGCTCAGGCATAAAGTCAGAGTCATAATCATCAAGCAGTGGAAGAAACCTAAGAGGATATTCAAGAATCTGCGGAGACTGAATGAACTGTTTAATTGCCGTATGACGGAAGAAGAACTGTTCAAAGTCGCCAACAGCAGGCTTGGGTGGTATCGCAGAAGCGGGATGTATGTAGTTAACTTCCTGCTGAGTCCCGCTGTTCTGGCCATTAGGAAAAAGGATCGACCAGGTCTGATCAATCCTTTGGAATACTATCTGAGCAGTTCGTGCTGACAATACAAATGTAGCGCCGTATACGAGACCCGTACGTACGGTGCAACGGGAGGGACGGGAGCTAAAGCTCCCTCTCTACCCTATTTTTCCCGGGAAAGGTAAAAAGATTATTACGTAATTTGTGAAAATTCGTTTGCGTGTATCAAAAACTGGCGCGATAAAACATGAAAATTAGGTTTCAAAAACATACCAATATCCCTTTTACAACATGAAAATAACCGTTGGCAACAATCGTGTTGAGGGCGATTTTTGGTTTTGCTATAACTGTAACCGTTGAAACTTGCTGATCAAAGATGTCCTGCAAATGGAAGAGTGTTAGCCCATTCCGGAAGGTATCACCGCAGGTTTTGAAAGGCTGGGCGTGTTGCGAAAGCGGTTGTGGATTTCAGCGTAATCATTGCCCGGTATAAGGAATACAGTTTGGGGCAAGTCCTGAGAGAGGAGGATCAATATGTACAAAACAAATGAGAATGAATGGATCAAACATTTGGACTTTATGATCATGGATCAGTTGGCGCTCCAGCTGGCATTTATATTGAGCTACTGGCTTTTGTACTGGTACGCAGGCAAGCCGGATACGGCATTTTATTTATTCCAGGCATGTATCCTCTCCATGCTGCAGCTGATCATCAGTCTGCTTCTGCAGCCGTACAGCCATATTATCAAGCGCGGCAATGCAGAAGAAATGCACAGTGCATTAAACATGACTGCTGTTATTCTGACACTGGATGTCATCTTCCTCTTTATTGTCAAACAGAGCCATATTATCTCAAGAGTATTCCTCTTTGTGATGGCAGTACTGACTGTTGTGCTCACATGGGCAATCCGTACAGTTTATAAGAAGCATCTGCGGATAAAGAAACGCAGGACAGAGCCTAACGGTGCACTGATCATCTTCACATACAGCCATCTGGCTGAAGAAGCCGTAAAGGGATTCCTGAAAGATACTTACAACGGATATAAAATCAATGGAGTTTATCTTCTAGACAAGGGAATGCCCGGAAGAAGGGAAATACACGGAATTCCGGTGATTGACAGAAAAACATCTCTCTTCGATGCGATCGGTCGCGAATGGGTAGATGAGGCATTCTTCCTGCTCAGCCCGGATCATGTGCTGCCCAGATGCTATATCGATACGCTGCTGAAGATGGGCATTACCATTCACTACAGCTACCCTTCATTCTTTGAAGATCAGGACATTATGCAGAAAACTGACAAGATCGGATCCTACTATGTATTCACAAACAGCCTGAAGATCGTCAATTCAACCAGCCTGGCAGTCAAGAGACTGATCGATATTATAGGAGGTCTGGTCGGCTGTATCCTGACAGCAATCATCTTCATCTTCAT
>SVCS01000106.1 GCA_015058205.1 Clostridiales bacterium | reverse complement strand
ACAACATCCGAGTCAAATGAAAAAATGCCCAGAGCCATCGCGAGCGTTTTCGTCTCGGCGTATTCTCCCGGCGTATCAATGGTGATGTCCCAGGTCTTGACGTACTGTGTTTTCTGATAGTGGACCTGCTCGCCTTTGAGCGCCTGGGTCAGGGATGTTTTTCCGGCCTCTGAACGGCCGCAGAGAAATAGTTTTCGCATAGAACAGACTCCTTATTCGTGGGAAATCGGGCAGACGGTGTATCCCAGCGTTTCCCCGAAGTATCTGCAGTTTTCCTCAATGGCGCTGTCGACCTCCGCACGGGATCCTGTGATGATCATGGATCCGCTGAAGCGATCCATAAATCCGATATCGATATCTCCCCATTTGGCAGCGATATCCGCTGCAATGACAACGGATTCCGCCGGGTGCATGTGGAGAATCCCGATGGATTTGCCAGTAGGGTCTTCACCGGCGTGAAAGCCGATATCAAGGCCCAGGTTCTTGTAAACGCTGTAATCAGAGGTGCCGATGACATGCGCCAGCGTGATCTCCTTACCGGAGACCAGAGGGGAGATGATTCTGATCTGTCCGCCCTGCGCATACTGCATGGCCTCATTGATGAGCGCCTCAATTGCCGCCTGATTTTCAGCTGTTTCTTTAGGACCGGCTTTATAACTCACGGATGATTCCTCCTGAAACACCTATAAGGATAGCAAAGGCAATTTCCCTGTGAAATTGCCTGGTCAATCAAGATATAAATGAATGGTTCGTTATCTTTTTGTGATTGGGCAGACAACATAGCCCAGCGTGTTCTGGAAATAGTTCACGATCTCTTCAATCGCAGTGGTGACTTCTGCAATTTCCCCGGTGATGATCAGCGTGCCGCTGAAACGGTCCGCGAAGCCCAGATATACATTGCCGCTTTTGACAGCGATATCGGAAGCAATGACTGCAGATTCCGGTGGAGTCAGGTTCATGATACCGATTGCGGAAGTCCGGTAATCAATATCAGGATTCAGGCCTAACTTCTGGTATACGATTGGAAGGGGACCGCCAATGATGTGCGCCAGGGTGATTTCTTTTCCGGCTACTAATTCCTGGACGATTCTCATCTGTCCGGAACCAGGTCTGTTTCCCTGATTGGTGTCCATACCGTCAAGCCTCCTTTCTGATGATTGACACACAGAGATTGATATATAATTAACAATCTGCTGATATGATAATAACAAACAATGCTCTAATCACAATACCTCAAATTTGTGCATCCGTCAAACAGTTTTGACCGACTGAATTGTGTAAAGAATTCCCCTTAGGGGAATGTTTGCGCAATAATTGGGAATCATACCCTGTTAAAAATTAACTTTTAAAAAATGATCGTTCCGAGCAAAAAGGGAGCACAACCCTTACAATGAAACGGTTTCAGGGAATTGGGCGTAGCACTAGGTCATGATGATAGGTGGGAGCATGAATTCATTGCTTGACATTACTCTAAGAGTAACTTGTAAAATTACAATAACTATAACTATATATTTATTAAGGTAAATAGGTTATCCAATCAAACGAAGCAACATATAGAAAGGAGTTATGTCAAATGCCGAGATTTTATGGTAAAGAGGCTGTTGGATTCATCGAGACCATCGGAATGGTTCCGGCGGTAGAAGCATGCGACAAGATGCTCAAGGCAGCAGAGGTTGAACTCGTATCCTACGAGAACATCGGATCTACGCTCGTTACAATTATCGTAACCGGCGATGTTGCAGCTTGTAAGGCTTCTGTCGAAGCAGGCGCAAAAGCGGCAGCAGCAATCGGAACGCTGACAGCACAGAACGTTATCCCTAGGCCAATTCCGGAAGTTGGCGATATTGTATCCTGTCACGACGTGGATATCTATTAAGAAAGGAATGAATGAAGATGGCAAGCGCAAGAAGCGGAAGAGCGTTAGGAATGATCGAAACATTCGGACTGGTCTTCATCTGTCAGGCAGCGGACGCTATGGTCAAGGCAGCAGAAGTTGAACTGATCGGATATGAGAACACTGCATCCGGATATATTTCAGTACTGGTAAGAGGTGACGTCGGCGCATGCAAGTCTGCAGTAGAAGCAGGCGTTAAGGCAGTCGCAGAAATGGGAACAGAAGTTTACAGTTCTGTTGTCATTGCAACACCGCACCCGGACATCGAAAAGATCATCGAGCGTTATACTTTAGATAAGTTATTACCATATTAAGATAAATGCAGGCGGAGGGAGTGATTACAAATGAATATCATAGATAACGATCTTCTCTCCATCCAGGAAGCGCGTATTCTGGCAGAGAATGCATATCATGCTCAGCAATGGCTGGCGCTTTTGCCTCAGGAGCAGCTGGATACATTTGTCGAAGCAATGGCAGATGCAGTACAGCCCCATATCGAGGAACTAGCGGTCCTGTCTGCTGATGAGACTGATTTCGGTAACTGGAAGGACAAATACGCCAAGAACCATTTTGTCTGCACGTATCTTAGAGAGCAGCTGAGAGGCAAACGCTACGTAGGTGTGATCAGTGATGATCCGCAGAAGGGAATCGTCGATATCGGCGTTCCAATGGGTGTGATCGCAGCACTCTGTCCGGCAACAAGTCCTGTATCGACAACGATTTACAAGACACTGATCGCAATCAAGTCGGGCAACGCCATTGTGTTCTCGCCTCATCCGAGGGCGAAGGAGACCATCGGCAGAGCATTGGACATCATGATTGCAGCAGGTGAAGCGGCGGGAATGCCTGAAGGTGCCGTGTGCTACATGCACACAGTGACAGCCAGCGGCACGATCGAACTCATGAATCATGAGCATACGGCCATGATTCTGAACACAGGGGTTCCGGGGATGCTCAAGGCGGCGCAGGACTCCAACAAACCGCTGATCTACGGTGGAGCAGGAAATGGTCCTGTCTTTATCGAAAGAACGGCTGACATCCAACAGGCGGTTCGGGACATCATTGCAAGCAAGACCTTTGATAATGGTGTGCTTCCTGCTGCGGAGCAGACAGTTGTAGTAGATGCTCCCATTGCGGATGAAGTCAAAGAAGAATTTCGCCGTAACCACACATGGTTTATGAGCAGTGAAGAATCAAAGAAACTAGCCTCCATCATATTCCATTCTGATGGCAGCGCCAATGAGGCATTGATCGGCATTCCGGCTGAGAAGCTGGCACAGAAGGCGGGATTCAGTGTACCGGAAGGAACCGTACTGCTGATTTCTGAAGAGAAATATGCATCGACGAGAAATCCGTATACACATGTGAAACTCGGTCCAGTTATGGCGTACTTCATCGAAGAGAACTGGATGACAGCCTGTGAGAAATGCATTGAATTGCTTTTGACTTTGAAGCAAGGGCATACACTGGTGATCCATTCCAAAGCGGAAAATGTCGTACGTGATTTCGCGCTCAAGAAGCCTGTCGGCAGAGTTCTGGTGAACACACCGGCAACATTCGGCAGCATGGGTGCTACCACAAACCTGACACCTGCCATGACATTGGGCAGCGGCAGTGCAGGATATGGTATTACGTCAGATAATGTGTCACCGGGAAATCTGATCTATGTGAGAAAAGTCGGTTTCGGCGTCAGGGATATGCAGACAGTAGATGCCCAGATGTTCGGAAGGACGCAATTGACAGACAGCCCGTCGAAGACGATTGAACAGCTGCACTATGCAGACGACGTCAAAAGTGTGCAGCAGGTATTGAGAGATATCATCAACAAGATCGACGGATTGAATGATAAATGAGAATAATTAACCTATAAGAAAGGGAGGTAGAACATTGGATATTCGTGAATTTTCAGAAAAGCTGGCAGCCGCCACGAAAGACATGTCTCCTGAGGAGAGAGATGCCCTCAAGAGAATGTTTGAAGGTGTGACAAGCAATATCGCACAGCGCGAAGCAGCTGCTCCGGCAGCAGCACCAGCACCAGCAGCACAGCCTGCTGCTCCGGCAGCATCCGTGGCTCCAACAGATCCAGGCTGGCAGCCGGATGGACCTACTCCTCGTATTCTGGCACTGAAGGACAACTACCGTAAGCAGGTTCCGTCCATCTCCACATATCGTGCGAGAGCGGTTACAGAAGTTACGAAGGAACATCCGGGTATGCCGAAGATCATCCTGAGAGCGAAAGCGTTCAGACGTTGCTGCGAAACAGCACCTTTGATCATTCAGGACAACGAACTGATCGTAGGTAACCC
>SVCS01000105.1 GCA_015058205.1 Clostridiales bacterium | reverse complement strand
TGTCAGATCAACAGCTAGTTCTGCCATTTCGCACTCCTTGCATCCTCAATTGCCTGATCAATGATAGCGTCCTGTCCAACACTATCGATTTCTCTGCCGACGATCTGTTCAGCTGCGAGCATCGCAATAGATGCGATTTCCTTTCGCATTTCTTCCATGGCCTGAGCCTTTTCCTGCTCAATGGTTCTTTCTGCCTTTGCGATAATGTCACTCGCCTGCTGACGCGCTTCTTCGATGATGATCTGCGCCTGTGCATCTGCCTGCTGCTTGGAGGCCTTGATGATCTCACGACCTTCCTCCTCGACGTTCGCGATGCGCTTGCTGTAGTTGGCCATCTTTTCATCGGCTCTCTTGTTTACAGCTTCTGCCGCGTCGATTGCGTCCTGAACGGCTGCAGCTCTGTCATCCATGAATTTCTTTATCTTTTCCCAGAAGAACTTCCTAAGAATGATGTACAGGATGAATACGTTACATAGTATCATCAGTGACGACCAGTTGAATTCAATCAATCCCTGGGTCATTTCCATGGCTGTTCCTCCTTCCTTAAATCATACGAGCAATAACTTCCGACAATCTAAAGAAGTGGATTCGCAAACAGAAGCATGATCGCGATTACCAGCGCGAATATACCAGCTGTTTCTGTAAGTGCTACACCGATGAGCATCAGCTTCAGAAGCGTACCCTGTGCTTCCGGCTGACGTGCTGTACTCTCTACTGTCTTACCTGCATTGTAGCCGATACCGATTCCTACGCCGGTCATGGCTATCATTGCCAGTCCTGCTCCCAGTGATGAGAAAGCAGCAATAAGTTCTGCGCCTGTAAATCCTGTCATTTTATTCTCCTCCTTAAATCATTTAATACTGATTTTATAGCATTTATATATACAGCCTTACCCGAAGACATCCGGGCGCGGCTCAATAACAAATTTAGCTTTCTACCGGATGTCTGCCGTTGTCGATGAATACCATGGTCAGCATAACGAAGATGTATGCCTGCAGAATCGGTTCGAACATGTCGAACCAGAAGTTCAGTATCAGCGGCCAGCCAATCTGGAAGAATGGGATGATGGCTTCTCTCGAGAAATCCGGATCCGCGAAGAGATTGACGATCGCTGCGGATGCTGTGTGCAGTCCGCTGTAGACCAGCGCCATCAGGATAACACCTGCCAGAATGTTACCGAAGATTCGGCATGCCAGTGTAACCGGGAACATACTGTCACTGATGATGTTCAGCGGCAGCATGAATGGATATGGTGATGAAAGCTCTTTGATGTAACCCTTGGCAGTCTGTGCTTTCACCGCATTGTAGTGAATCAGCACGAACGTAACAAGCGCAAGTGGGAATGTACAGTTCAAGTCAGATGTGATTGGTCTGAAGTCGAGCAGCCCTAGCATACTTCCCAGACCGAGGAACACAATCAGTGTTCCGCAGTACGGGGCAAACTTGTTCGCGACGTCGCCCATTACATCCTTAACCATCTTGTAGACAAAGCCTACGAGCATCTCTCCCAGGAGCTGGGCCCCATGGGGAACTGTCTGCATTTTTCGTGTCGCCAGGAATGCGAAAACAAGTATGGCGATACTTACGATAATGCTCCAGCATACTGTTTCGCTGATAGGAACACTTCCGATTCTAAAAATAATCCGTGGTCCTAATTCCATTCACTGTCACCTCCTTAATGTGTCGGCCAGTCGTCGTCCTCGTCGTCGTAGATACTCAGATCATTCCATTCTTTCGGTTCGGTCCAGTCATTGAGAGGATTTTTCTTCTTCTTGATGAATTTATACACGATACCGTACAGGAACATAATTCCGAAGTGTATCGTAACAAAACCGATTCCGCATCCGCACCCGCACTGGAGACTCAGCTTGATGCAAACAAAGAATGATACTCCGTATAAAAACAGCCTCACAATGTATCCGAACAGAATCGGGGACTTCTTCGACTCTTCCATGAGAGTCTCTCCCGTCTTCACCAGAATGATGAATCCGATGATGGATACTGCTGTTCCGACGGCCAGACCGGCAGGGAACATGACACTTGGCCCAATAATGAAAAGAGACACCACTTCCGCCACAGCCGCCATGACTATGGCGTATATGATTATCTCATTCCTGAACTCTTTAAGACTGGTCACTCGCCCGTCCTTTCTGTGTCATGAAACCGCTTTTATAGTTAGTTATAATTATACATCATTTTGCTATGATTTCAACCGCAAATCTATCGTTATTAATATAACAACTTCAATAATGCCAAGGCGAACAACGCTTTACCAAATTGCATTAAAATAGTATCTTCATCTGGATTTGAACTAGTTTGCGGTTTGTTTATACCTACTTGTTTATAGGTCTTTGATGACGATATTGACCCATTTCTTAGAGAGGAACCGCACCGTCAGAATAATGCCCTTGATTACCTCGCCGAAGCGAACTGCCAGGACTGCAAAGTAAATCGGCCATCCCAGTTTCAGCGCCGTAATGAATGCCACAGGAACACCGTACAGCCAAACCGGGCCCACATCCGCAAAAGCAGCAAACTTTGTATCGCCACCGCAGCGGAGAATTCCAACAACAATCGTTCCGTTATAGACATCCAGCCACAGCAAACAAGCATAGACGATGAATGTCTTCCACGCCATATCTGCTCCTGCAGGTGTGAAATAAAAAAGACTGAGAATTGGTTTGCCGCAGAGGAGGGAGAGGCCGCCCATCACGACGCCGATTGCCAAAGCGAGCAAAAGCATCTTCTTCCCCATCTCGTAGGCTTCTTCTTTTTTCCCTTCTCCGAGTTTTTGTCCGATCATGATAAGCGCGGCATCACCAACACTGAAGGCGAGCATCGAGAAGATATTGCTGATCGTGTTGCATGCCTGATAAGCAGCGCCCGCTGTAATGCCGATTCGTGCAAAAGCAGCAACATACATGGAAGTTCCAAGTCCCCATAGAGTCTCATTGATCGTCGTTGGAATGGCATTTTTGACAATACGCTTTGCCAACTCTTTGCTGTAGCTGAAATATTCCTTGAGTTCGCCTTTGATAATGTTGTTCCTCGCAAACACGAAAAACAACAAAATAGAAAGTTCAACTATCCTTGCCACAACAGTTGCTGCCGCAGCGCCTTGTATTTCAAGCCGCGGCAGACCGAAGTGCCCATAGATCAGACAGTAGTTCAGGAACGTATTGGTGCAGAAACCTGTCACGCTGGCAACCAGAGGCAGATGGGTCTGCTGCGTAGCTCGCAAGGCGATGGTAAAACTCTGTGTGATTGGTATGAGAAGGAAGCAGAATGATCCCGTGCGAACATACGGGATACCCGCTTCAATGACTTCAGGGATATTCGTAAAGATCTTCAGTACATATTCCGGCAGGAAGAACGCCACCAGGAAGAACAGGCACCCCATGCAGAAGTTGACTGTCAGGGCAAATCCCGTCGTTCTGCGAATGTTCACATAATCCTTCGCTCCAAAGAATTGCGCCATGAATGTAGCATTGCCGCTCGTAAAGCCGAAGACCAGCATCCAGAAGATGAAGAACATCTGCGTGGAAACACCGACTGCATTCAGCGCCAATTCACCCAGTCCGCCAATCATCAGATTGTCGATCAGGTTGAGACTGGATGCAATCAGGCTCTGCAATGCAATAGGCCCCGCAATGAGGCCTACTTGTTTCATCAATTTTCGGTTGTCTATCGTGTTCAGGTTCTCAGTCATCTACTCCTCATCGATGATTTTCACTGCTTTTGTTTCTGCGTGTTCCGTTGCTTTTGCTCTTGGCGTGTCAGGTGCTTCCTTGAGGATTCTATATCCCTTGAGGCTGACCTTATTCGTGCCTGTATCTGTAATGAGTACGCCTACAATCAGAAGGGCAACAAAGGCAAGTCCCAGGCACTCAATGAAGAGGCCCCGGCTGTAGAGGATTGCAACGATACCCATGATGCCGCTGACGCTGTACATGAGCAGCACAGCACGCCTTTGCCCAAATCCGGCTCTTAGTATCCTGTGATGCAAGTGCTCTTTATCTGCCGTTCCAATGGACTGATGGCGAATCGTCCTTCTGATGATAGCCATCAACGTATCCAGAATCGGAAGTCCGAGCACCAGTGCAGGTATGACAACAACGACCAGGGTCGCGCTCTTTACAGTACCCAGAATCGACAGCGATGCGATTGCAAATCCGAGGAGCTGTGATCCGCTGTCCCCCATGAAGGTTTTCGCAGG
>SVCS01000104.1 GCA_015058205.1 Clostridiales bacterium | reverse complement strand
CAAGGCAGCGAACATCGGTCTCAAGCAGAAAACTGACTGGTGGAACTAAGATCAGTTTTGAGACGGTAAGTCACAGAAGATAATAAAGGACGGAGCGTTTGCTTCGTCCTTTTTTCATAGTTACTTTTCCAACGGGTAATATGGTTACAATTCCAGCAGGGCAGGGCTCACAGTCACGACGACGAGGACGAGAAGAAAAACTGTAAGGGGCAATGTCAGTTTCGTTTCGGCCAGCCGTCCGCGCTCTTCACTGCTCCTCTTGCGGGAGAGCCAGAGCATTTCACTCTCGGACTGGAGTTTATCTGCAAGCTCCACGCCCTTGCTGATATTGTCACTGATAATATTGCTGATTCGCATCAGCTCGCGGTCGCCTTCGCCAAGGCCAAGACCGCTCCTGGCAAAAGCTCTGAATTCTTTTGCCAAAGACCCGTTGGTCTCTTTGATTCGGGCGTATATATCACCCATACAGCGGTAGAAGTAATCGTCACACCGCCCATCCGTTTGAAGTACGTTCGATTGCGGCCCGTCCGACGTGAGGTTTTCCTCAACGATTTTTTCAAATGCGGTGCTCAGAACAAGGCCCGCTCCAAGCAGAAGCACGAGCCTGTTGATGAATTCCGGAAGCTGCCGCCGCACCGAGTCTTGCTGCTGCAGCTGAATCTTCTCAAGTGGATCCAGTCGCCTTACATAAATGAGTACAGCCAGGAGTATCATTCCAAAGGCAATGACGGCGGTATTATTGTTTCTTTCTGAAGTCCAGGTGACCTTTTCCCCTGTGCGCAGGTGCTCTGGCAGAGAAACGCGTCTTGCACTCTGGTCATCATTGAGCGAGCCGATGACGCTGCGCATTTCGTAGGCCAGAAGCTCATCTTCCGACATAGCGCCTGCATCACCGCCGTCTTCGCTGTCACCGTTACTGCTGCCGAACAGTCCGCTGGAGCTGCCGGCCGCTGAGCCGCCTTTTCGCTCGTAAGGGTACAGAGAAACGTCGTATTTCTTCGTCACTGTGCCGTCATCTGTTTCGATATCTGCTTTGAGACTGATGTGTCCGGCGCTTCTTCCTTCTCCGGGCCTGACAAGATACACGCCGCTGTCTCCTCGCAGCAAGGGGAGGGACGCGAAGTCAAACCCAATGAAGAAATCGAAGAGCAAAAGCAATATACCCGCTGTAATCACAATCATAATTCTCTTCACAGCCAGGCGATTCAGGTTCTCTGCCGTCGGAACGGGATCTGGTTTCGCAGCAGAGACTGCTTTCATGGCAGAGTCTTTTCTAAATTTCAACATTGGATATCCGCTCCATCATAAGAAGTGCCCAGAGGCCCGCGCCCAGGCAGCCTGTCATAATCAGCCGCCCGGGCAGTCCTGAATATAGAGGAACAATATAGGATGGTGAGAGAAGGTTCAGTATAAGCAGCATCGCCACAGGCATGAGCGCAATCAACCTTCCCTCGAATTTTTTCTGTGCAGTCACCGCCTTGATTTCACGTTCGATGTTTATTTTATCGGTGAGTATAGCAGAAGTGCGCGCAATGATCTTGCCCAGGTCTCCGCCGAGGTTCCGACTGATAATATAGACTTGAACGAAATTGCTGATGTCCTCGCAGCAGCTTCTTGCGGCAAAGTCTGCCAGAAGCTCCCGGTCGCTTTCGTTGTTCTCAAGGATGCACCGTTTCATATGGTTCAGTTCCAACATAATCGGTTCATCCGGCTCGTACATCACGGAAAGAGAATCGGCAGCTTCCATGAGGGCTTCCGGCATCTGTCTGCCTGCTGCAATCGAGGAGGACAGGGAGTAGAGCATATCTTTGAACTGAAGGTTCAGTTTCTGCATACGCTGTTTCGCCCTGTATGATTCATAATATGGTTTCAGTCTGATGATCAGAAGACCGGCCGCCGCCGAGAGAATGATGCTATGGTAAAAGAGGAACACCAAAGCTCCCGCAGCCAGATATCCGCCGCAAAAGAACAGCAGATGCTCACGATCTGTCATTTCATATTCTGAGTAGTTCCGTATCATTGACATCTCCAATCTCAAGTTTCTCCCTGTGCAGAAGACGGCTGCCTGTCATGCCGCAGTCGATGCGGTACAGGCTGTTTGTCCGGATCTGTCCATCTCGGACATCATCCAGTTCAGCGATTTCAATGACCCTGCGGCTGCCGTCTCTCATACGGCTCATATGGATCATGATGTCGATTCCTTCACTGATCTGAGCTCGTATGGCGTCCACGGGAAAGTCAGCGGCCTGCATGAACAACGCTTCCAGTCTCTTCAGCATTCCCGGGATACTGTTGGCATGTCCAGTGCTCAGAGACCCTGCGTGACCGGTATTCATAGCGTTGATCATATCAAATACTTCGCTTCCTCTGACTTCCCCGACGATGATCCGGTCAGGCCGCATGCGGAGACTGGCTTTGACCAGCTGCGTCATATCCACTTGGCCTTTGCCGGATACATTGGCGCTGCGGCATTCCATGCGAACGATGTTTTTGATCTGGTGGATCTGCAGCTCTGCGGAGTCCTCGATCACGATGACACGTTCATGTTCTGGGATGAGCTGCGCGAGTACGTTGAGCATGGTGGTCTTGCCGCTGGAGGTTCCACCGGAAACGAAGCAGTTGTAGCCGCAGCGCACCAGAATCTTTAGAAGTTCGGCTGCTTCAGAACTAACCGTTCCGTTTCTGATGAAATCCCTCATAGTCATGACTGTTTCAGGAAATTTACGAATGGTCAGAATCGGTCCGTTCAGGGCGATGTTTCCGTACACAGCGTTGACTCTGGATCCATCGCTTAAGCGCGCGTCTACTATGGGGTTGAGCTCATTGATCTCACGGTGGACTCTGCCTGCGATGCGTCTGATCAGTTCCTGCAGATCCTCCGTGGAATCAAAAGCAAGAGGAACTTGTGTTATCACTCCTCTGCGCTCAACGAAGATGCTGTCAGCGCCGTTTACCATGATCTCTGAAATGGACTTGTCATCGATATAAGGCTGCAGGATATCCATCTCACACCGCAGTGACAAAAACAATCGCTCAATGAGGGATGTATTGTCTCTGAAGCTGCAGGAAGAGGAGCGTTCCTGTGAAAAGACATACTCTTCGATGATCGTCAGGGCTCTCTCATCTGTCATTTCCTCCACGGATTCAGTAAGCAAAAGCCTAATATCCCGAATGTATTCTTTCACGTCTTCCTTAGTATAAAATGACATAATAACCATTTATTTCCTTTCGCAATGTATAATAACATAAATTCCAAAATTTAGCAATCCCATATTTCATATTTTTTTTACGGAAGGTGACTCATTTCGGTTTTTATCCAACAGCTGGTACTGACCTTTTTTGTTGAAATTCAAGAGTTGCTGTGATAGCATAGCTATGTACGTTTATTGGTATTATGATTTTGTTTTATGAGGTAGATATTATGAGTCAGCAAGAGCCGCAGCTGCAGGGTGTAGCTGGACTGAAAAAGCATGATATCAAGGTTTCAGGTATTGTGTTCATGCTCTACTGTCTGGTAGCTGCAGGTGCATTTGGTATCGAGGAGATGATTCCAGAAGCAGGTCCAGGTATGACTTTGTTGCTTTTGTGCATCTTCCCGTTTATATGGGCATATCCTATCAGTTCACTGGTAGCGGAATGTTCCTCTGTTATGCCGTCAGAAGGCGGCGTGTACGTCTGGGTCAAGGAAGCCTTTGGTGAATTCTGGGGATTCCAGACTGGTTGGTGGGCAACCGTTTCCACCTATATTACAAATGGTGTTTATGTAGCGCTGGTATCAGGTTATGTGAGCCAGATGATTCCAATGTCCTACGCAGGTTCCCTGGCGCTGAAGATCGGCATGATTGTCATCTTTACCATCGTCAATCTGCTGGGTCTTAGAGAGGTCGGAACAGTCAGTACGGTTCTGTCTCTGCTGATTGTCGCAGCCTTCCTGCTGGTAGCCATCGTAGGATTCTGTAATTGGAACGCGAATCCGGTTGAGCCATTCATGCCGGAAGACTATACACTGATAGACGGACTGGGCGGCGGTATCTGCATCTGCATCTGGATGTACTGCGGATATGAGTGCATTTCCAACATGGCCGGCGAGGTCAAGAACCCGCAGGTCATCCCGAAGGGACTGAAAATCGCGATGCCGCTGGTTGCTCTGACATATGTACTTCCGACGCTGGGCGGACTTGCTACTCTGCCGCAGGGTTCATGGGAGATGTGGTCCACAGAAGGCGGATTCTCCGGTGATCATGT
>SVCS01000103.1 GCA_015058205.1 Clostridiales bacterium | reverse complement strand
GGTGATCCGGAACTCATGGGACAGGGCGCAACACGCAAAACCAAGAATCCAGTTGAGCTCACGATTGCGGAATATGCCAGCAAGGTGCTCATTGCATCAGGACTGATCAAAAACGGATTCTCTTATCAGGCAGGCACAGGCGGCGTATCACTGGCCGTTGTAAGATTCCTGCGTGATTACATGAAGGAGAACCATATCATCGGATCCTTCGGTTCCGGCGGAATCACATCGACGATGGTTGAGCTGCTGAATGAAGGACTGTTCACAGGACTTCTGGACGTTCAGACTTTCGACAAGGGCGCTGTTGAATCCATCAGATACAACGGCAACCACATCGAGATGGACGCAGGCACATACGCTGACCCTCTGACGAAAGGCTGCGTCACCAACAATCTGGACATCATGATTCTGTCAGCGACAGAAGTAGACGTAAACTTCAATGTCAATGTACTGACTGCATCAAACGGCAACGTCATGGGCGCACTCGGCGGACATCCTGACACAGCTGCCGGAGCGAAACTGGCCATCGTTGTTTGTCCTCTCGTCAGAAAGAGAATCCCTATCGTTGTGGATGAGGTACAGACAATCTGTACGCCTGGACCGAGCGTAGACGTTGTTGTAACAGAGAGAGGCATCGCTGTTAACCCGAACAATCCGCTCCTCAAGGCAGAACTGGTCAAGGCAGGACTTCCTGTATGCGACATCAAGGAGCTGAGGGACAAGGCTTACTCCATCACAGGCAAGCCAAATCCACCGAAATTCGGCAATGATATCATCGGCGTCGTCGAGTACAGAGATGGAACTGTCATTGACATGATCAAGAACGTAATCGACTAATATAAACCGATTTTGGTAGATTCAAACAATAAAAATTTAAATGTATTGTAAAAAATACACAAAAACTTGCTGAAACAGTGTTGACATGCTAAAAAAGCAATGTTAGTATAGCGTTGTCAATCAAATAGAGAACCAAAGACGTTGACGGAGACAGTAGGCATACGTCAAAAGGTAAGAGCGAGCCGGTTATGGTGTGAGTCCGGCACCGATAAAAACGTATGATCGAATATCACTCCCGAGTTGCAGGGCTGAAAGCTTCGGCGATTAAGCACTGACGGACCTTCCCCGTGACAGGAAGAGCATATGATGGTATGCGTGCATTGTAGCAGGTGGTTTACAAGCGGGTTATTCAAATTCCCGTCCTGATACAGGGCGGGAATTTTTTATACAGGAGGAAATACAAAATGGGTAACACAGTAGAAATCAGATGGCACGGCAGAGGCGGACAGGGTGCGAAGACAGCATGCCTGCTGCTGGCAGACGCAGCGTTCAGCTCAGGTAAGCAGGTTCAGGGTTTTCCTGAATACGGTCCAGAGAGAATGGGCGCGCCGATCACGGCTTACAACCGCATCTGTGACGGCGGCGCTGAAAACAGCGTTCACTCCAATATCTACAATCCTGATTTTGTAATCGTTGTTGACGAAACACTCCTCAGATCCGTAGACGTCACATCCGGTCTCTCAGAAGAAGGTGCAATTATCGTAAACAGCAGAAAGAGCCCAGAGGAAGTAAGACAGCAGCTTCACGGGTACAAAGGCAAGGTCTGCACCGTCGATGCAGGAACCATATCCCGCGAAACCCTCGGCAGAAATATCCCGAACACGCCGATGCTGGCAGCTGCAGTAGAAGTCAGCAAAGTGATAGACAAAGATAGATTTCTGGAAGATATGGAAGGTTCCCTTCGCCACAAGTTTGCTTCAAAGCCGCAGGTCGTGGAAGGCAACATGAGAGCACTGAGAATGTCCATGACACAGCTGAAAGTTGGATGAGAGAAAGAATGATGAATATAAACGAACAAAGTAAATGGTATGAGCTCACGCTGGGTGCTGAGATCTATGAACCGGCAACATCGCGTGAGGTAAAGACAGGTGAATGGCGCGTCCTGACGCCTGTTTTTCATAATGAACAGTGTAAGCAGTGCCTGCTCTGTGTTCCGTTCTGCCCGGATGTATCCATTCCAGTAGAGGACGGCGTCCGTCTGGAGACGGATTTAGATCACTGCAAAGGCTGCGGCATCTGCGCCAAAGTATGCAGTTTTGGAGCCATCACCATGGAGGAAGTATAAGTGAAGAGAGATAGGATGAGCGGCAACGAAGCGGTTGCTTTTGCAATGAAACAAATCGATCCGGATGTGATGGGAGCGTTTCCGATTACCCCGTCTACGGAGATTCCGCAGTACTACAGCAAGTACATCGCAGACGGCGAAGTCCACACGGAGTTCGTCGCAGTTGAATCCGAACATTCGGCCATGTCCACGTGCATCGGTGCATCGGCTGCGGGAGCCAGAGCAATCACAGCGACTTCCTCAGCGGGATTGGCCTATATGTGGGAGCTGCTTTATGTGGCGGCTTCCAGCAGACTGCCGATCACCATGGCAGTGGTGAACAGAGCGCTGACCGGACCGATCAACATCAACAATGACCATTCAGATTCCATGGGCTGCCGTGACGCAGGGTGGATCCAGATTTACGCTGAGAACAATCAGGAAGTCTACGATAATTACATTCAGGCCATGCCGATTGCCGAACACTGCAGACTGCCGATCATGATTTGTCAGGATGGCTTCATCACCAGTCATGCAGTCGAAAACATTGAGCTGCTGGAGGATGAGCAGGTCCGCGCATTTGTCGGGGACTATGAACCGGATCATTATCTGCTGAAAAAAGGTGAACCGCTGGCCGTTGGACCATACGGAATATCAGCGTACTATATGGAAATCAAAAAAGCCCAGGCAGAAGCAATGAAGGACAGCCGCCGGCGCATCTACGAAGTAGCAGATGCGTTCGCCAAGATGTCAGGCCGCCGCTACGGGATGATCGAGGAGTACATGATGGACGATGCGGAATTCGCCGTCGTGCTCATCGGATCCTCCGCAGGTACTGCAAAGGCAGCAGCCCGGCAGCTGCGTGACGCCGGGGTCAAAGCGGGCGTTGTGAAAGTCCGCGTGTTCCGGCCGTTCCCATGGGAGGAACTGCAGTCAGCTCTGTCAGGCGTAAGGGCGGTTGCAGTGATGGACAAGTCAGAAGGTTTCTCCGGCTGGGGCGGACCTCTGTTCGCGGAGACGCGGGCAGCTATGTACGATGTCTGCGAAGCGCAGCGACCGCTGATGATGAGCTTCGTATACGGGCTGGGCGGAAGAGATGTGACCATTTCCACCTTTGACGAAATCTACGGTGATCTTGCCCGCACCGCTGAAGCGGGAAAGGTAGAGAATATATACAGACATGTTGGAGTCCGCGGCGATGAAGAAGGGATTCAAGGATGACAGAGAAAGCAGATTACAAATACCGTCTGAAAGATGAACTGAATAAGAAAGGTCGTTTTGCGCCGGGTCATAGACTTTGCGCAGGATGCGGCGCGGGAGTTGCTGTCAATGCAGTGCTGCGCGCGCTGGATGAAGAGGACAGAGCGGTTGTATCAAATGCGACCAGCTGCCTTGAGGTGTCCACATTCATCTATCCGGACACAGCTTATGAAGACAGTTATATTCACAGTGCCTTTGAGAACGCCGCTGCTATGACAGGCGGCGTGGAAACAGCGTATAGAGTCCTGAAAAAACGCGGAAAGATCGACGAGAATTTCAAGTTCATCTGCTTCGGCGGGGACGGAGGCACCTATGATATCGGACTGCAGTCTTTGTCAGGCGCTCTAGAGCGCGGGCACGATATGGTCTACGTATGTTACGACAATGAAGCCTACATGAATACAGGAATCCAACGCTCCTCCGCCACACCGAGATTTGCAGATGCGACCACTACGCCGGTGGGAAGTGAAAGCTACGGCAAGAAACAGAACAAAAAAGATCTGACAGCCATCGTCGCCGCCCACGGTGTTCCTTATGCGGCGCAGACCACCATGCTTGGAAATTTCCGCGATATCCATGAGAAAGCCCGCCGTGCAATCTACACAGAAGGGCCGTGTTTCCTGAACGTTCTCGCTCCATGTCCGCGGGGATGGCGTTATGAGATGGAAGATCTGGCGGAAATCTGCCAGCTGGCAGTGGACACCTGCGTATGGCCTTTGTACGAGGTCGTAGATGGGGAGTGGCACCTGACTTATGAACCGCGCGACAAGCGTCCGGTCTCTGATTTTCTGGAGCGGCAGGGAAGGTTTGCTCATATGTTCCGCCCGGGAAATGAGTGGATGATTGAAGAAGCGCAGCAGTATGTGGATGAGAAGTGGGAGAAACTTCTGGCACGCTGC
>SVCS01000035.1 GCA_015058205.1 Clostridiales bacterium | reverse complement strand
GACGAAGGACAAAGGTGTTTACAGGCCATGGTGGATGTGGATCGGCGGCTTGTTCGGGGTTCTGTTTGTCGTCGGTATCACAGCCTGCGTGCTCCGTACAGAAAGAACGCGGTGTGGGCAGTCAATGATACAACCATCGCAGCCATCAGAAAGCTGAAAGACGGCAACGGCCAGTATCTGTGGCAGCCGGGCCTGACCAATGGCGCTCCGGATATGATCCTGGGGAGACCGGTCAAGACATCCACCTTCATGCCGACGCTTGAAGCTGGTGCAAAAACCGTGGTGTTTGGTGACTTCGGCTACTACTGGATCGCTGACAGACAGGGCAGATCCTTTAAGCGCCTGAATGAGCTCTATGCAACTACAGGCCAGGTGGGCTTCCTCGCATCCCAGAGAGTGGATGGAAGACTGGTACTTCCGGAAGCTATGAAGGTACTGCAGCAGAAGGCATAAGGAGGTAAGCCATGTATAATGCAAAGAATTACACCGAGCAGAACGGTGAAGTAACGGTGATTGGTGGAAAGCTGGTTATCGAAGGAACGTTAGAGTATGCGGAAGGGGCTGATGTCCCTTCCGGCGGTAGCAAAGCCGCAAACCAGGCAGATAGTGAGGCTACGACCATTGCGGCGCTGAAAGAGGACTTTAATACGCTGCTTGCCGCGCTGAAGGAAGCCGGCCTCATGGAGCCAGATACGGAAGAGCCTGAACCGGCAGGTGAGGGAGAATGATCGCTACAGTAGGGGAAGTGAAACACAGCCTGCGTCTGGAAACGGATGAGGACAATGACCTGATCGCGGAACTGATCGAAACTGCGGAGCGGCTTGTGATGGATATTCTTCGTGTTTCGGAGGCAGAGGATCTTACCTCTGTCTCCGCCGCGAAAGTGGCAGTTGTTTACGCAGCAGGATATCTTTACGAAAACCGGACGGATGCAAATTACAATCGCCTTAATCTGACACTGCGAGCACTTCTGTTTGGAGATCGGGGTGATGCTTTTTGATTCCGGTATCAACTATGAGAGAGCGGATTCTGATCACCCGGCAGGAGGTTCATACTGACAGCATGGGAAACCATACCAATGTGCAGGTGCCGTACTGCCGCAGGTGGGCCTATGCCAACCGCACCACAGGTAGCGAGGAGGAAGCCGGCCGAGTGGTCAGGGAAGAAGAATCGATTTACTTTGTCGTCCGTTTTGATGAAGAAACGCGGCAGATCACATCAACAGGGTATCAGGTAGAGTTTCATGGTAAGACCTATGACATCACATCGGTCGATAACTACAGGTTCCGAAACGAATCCCTCACGCTATATGCAAAGGAGAAGAGACATGACTGAAGAAACCGTAACCCAGATGATCAAAGAGGTGGATCTGCCTTTCGCATACCACCACTTTGCAGAGGGGGAAGCGCCGCAGCTGCCGTACCTGATATACCTCTACCCGGAAAGCATCGAGTTTTCTGCGGACAGCAAGGTGTATGCGAAAGGAGCAGTACTTCGCATTGAGCTATATAGCGAGATCCGAGATATGGCTGCAGAGCGCAGAATAGAAAGCGTGCTTGATTCCTACGAGATGTTTTATCACAAGCAGGAACTGTTTATTGATTCGGAGCACCTTTATGAAGTCATGTATGAAATGGAGGTGCCGGTGATGGGATAAAGGCAAACGGCCTCGCAGCAGAAATTGAACGTTGTCTGGCAGAGTATAGCGAAGAGGTAGGACGCGCGCTGGAGGATACGAAGAAGGAGCTATCAAAGCAGGCTGTAAGGAAGCTTAAGCAGGCTTCACCAAAGCGCACCGGAAAGTACGCAAAGAGCTGGACCAAGAAGAAGCGCGGCAGGAAGATCATCGTCCACAACAAGGAGTATCAGCTGACGCACCTTCTGGAGAAGGGCCATGCAAAGCGCGGAGGCGGAAGAGTCGCAGCGAGGGTGCATATCGCACCGGTTGAGCGGGGCCTTCACACATCTGCGGAGGGGATACTTCGAAAAAAGATGAAATAAGTTAACACACTGGCGGGGGATACCCGCATTTTTTATTGGAGGAAACAAATGAGTAACAAAGTTAAATTCGGACTCAAGAACCTGTACATTGCGTCCGTTACAGTAGGCGAACAGAACGCCATCACATTTGGGAATCCGGTGTCCTGGCCAGGATCAGTATCCTTGACCATGGATCCTCAGGGAGAGTCGAATCCCTTCTATGCAGATGATAGCAAGTTCTATGTGTCCACATCCAATGATGGATACGAGGTCACGGTTGAAACTGCGCTGACACCAGACTGGTTTTCTGAACAGTACCTGGGCCAGACAAAGGACACCGATGGGAATCTCGTAGAGCAGAATACGGATACCCCGTCGCACTTTGCGGCCCTATTCGAGTTCACTGGTGATAAGAAGGCAATCAGACACTGCCTGTTCTATTGTCAGGCATCCCGTCCAACACAGGAAGCGGAGACCAAGGGAGAATCTGCCGAGGTCAAGACCGAGGAGATCACATTCACGGCAATGGCTCTTCCAGGAACAGATATCATCAAGAAGAAGTCTACAGATGATACAACGACTGAAGCATATAACTCTTGGTACCAAACAGTGACCACACCGTCATTTGCAACAGCGGGGATCCCGCAGGAGGGCTAGGCCATGGAGAAGATCATAAGAGTCGGTGAGAAAGAGGTGCTGTTTCGTGCAACCGGAGCAACGCCTCTGAAATACAGGAATGCATTTGCAGGCAAGGACATCTTCAAAGATCTGATGAGCCTTGAAGGTGTGGAAGAAGGCAGTATTGACGGTCTTGATATGGGGATCTTTGAAAGGATCGCCTATGTCATGAGTGACGCAGTCAGCAAGCATATTAGCTTCGAGGACTGGCTGGACAGTTTCGAGCTGATGGACATCATGAACGCACTCCCGGAGATCATGGAACTTTGGGAAGCAAACGGCCTTACACAGTCTGAACCGGTAAAAAACACGTAAGCGACCGGGAGATGAATGCCAGCCTCTATCTGCTGAGGGCACTGGAGGCTGGTCTTTCGGTCGCAGATTTGGATGGAATCAGCATGGGCATGGTCTATGACATCATGACGGAAAGTTCCTATGACGAACATGGGTATGTGAGATGGGCAACGCAAAAGGACTTTGATGCATTCTGATGTGTGCTATAATCGAATGTATAAATCGAGATTTGGGAGGTAAAGGCAGGAACGTGATTATTTTGTTAACAGGAGCATCTCACACAGGAAAGACTCTTTTGGCGCAGCGAATGCTCGAAAAGTACAAATATCCATATCTCTCCATTGACCATCTGAAGATGGGGCTGATCCGCAGCGGCAACACAGCGCTTGGGCCAGAAGACGACGATGCTCTCACGGAGTATCTATGGCCCATTGTCCGCGAGATGATCAAGACCGTAGTCGAAAACAGACAGAACTTAGTCGTTGAGGGCTGTTATATTCCCGCAGATTGGAGAAATGACTTTGATGCGCATTATCTGCCGTCTATTCGATTCATTTGCCTTGCCATGACCGAAGAGTATATTGACAGTCATTATCATGAGATCATCGGACATGAGTCGGATATAGAATCCAGGCTGATCGAAGCCGATTGTACACCCGATGACCTGAAGGAATGTAACAGATGGTACATCGAAACGTTCGGAAGTGTCGGTGAGAAGGTCATTCTGATAGAGGATGATTACAACAAGGCGTTGACAGAACTAATAGAATAATAACTTCCAGTTTAATAAAATATTGAAGAACCTAAGGCATCTCTTCGGAGGTGCTTTTTTAATGGGGTTAGAACATGGGATACATCAAAGGGATAACCATCGAGATCGATGGTGAAACAAAAGGGCTCGACGCGGCTCTCAAAAAAGTGAATAGAACGGCTAGAGGCCTGGAAGGCGAGCTGAAGCGGGTCGAATCGCTCCTTCGGATGAATCCCGGTAATGCGGATCTGATACGCCAAAAGCAAAAGCTCCTGGCGCAGTCTGTATCGGAAACCAAGACAAAGCTCGATGCGCTAAGACAAGCCCAGAAGAAACTGGATGCAGAAGGTCTTGATGAGACAAGTGCAGACTACAGAAGGATCCAACGTGAAATCACCGAGACCACGAACAAACTCAAGCTCCTAGAAAAAGAACAAATCAAGTTCAATATCACAGGCAGCAAGGTAGGTCAGGTTGCATCTAAAATGTCCGCGCTAGGCGGCAAAATATCTGCGGCTGGGCAGAAGATGCGTACTGCCAGCATGATGGCGGGACTTCTTGGCGGCGCAGCAGTACGGATCGGAAAAGAGTTTGATGAATCCATGTCTAAGGTCCGTGCGGTATCTGGTGCTACAGGAGAAGACTTCGATAAACTGCGCGAAAAGGCCCGTGAGATGGGTGCTAAGACGAAGTTCTCTGCATCCGATGCAGCAGAAGCCATGAACTATATGGCGATGGCCGGCTGGAAGACAGACCAGATGCTTTCCGGTATTGAGGGCATCATGAACCTGGCTGCAGCCTCAGGGGAGGATCTTGCAACAACCTCAGATATCGTGACCGATGCACTTACGGCAATGGGATATGCTGCAAAGGACTCCGGTCATCTCGCGGATGTCATGGCGGCGGCTTCATCCAATGCAAATACCAATGTCGGCATGATGGGTGAGACTTTTAAGTACGCTGCTGCAGTTGCTGGTGCAATGGGGTATTCCATGGAGGATGTGGCGCTGTCAACAGGTCTTATGGCAAATGCGGGCATCAAGGCAACGCAGGCAGGTACCTCACTGCGCTCTATCATATCCCGAATGGCAGCACCGACAGGAGCGGTTCAGAAAACAATGGACCAGCTTGGTGTATCCATGACGGACTCCAATGGGAAGGCAAGGCCTTTCAGAGATGTTCTTGTCGATCTTCGTAAATCCATGTCCGGCATGAGTGAGACAGAAAAAACAGCAGCGGCCAGCACCCTGGCAGGTAAAAACGCTATGTCTGGATTTTTGGCTCTGATCAATGCTTCAGATCAGGACTTCAATAAACTAGCCTCCGCCATAGACAACTCATCTGGCGCTGCCGGGAAGATGGCGGATACCATGCTGGATAACTTCGGAGGGCAGGTAACTGTCCTTCTTTCGTCTTTGCAGGAACTTGCGATTGCGGTATCGGATACGCTTACGCCGGCCGTAAAAGTGATGGTCAGCGTCGTGCAGAAACTGGTGAGCTGGTTCAATAGTCTCTCCGTTCGGCAAAAGAGCCTTGTGGTAGGTCTTGCCGCAGTGGCAGCAGCGATAGGGCCTCTGTTCATCGCAATCGGAGGGATGCTTGGCATCACCATGAAGTGCGTCAGTGCCTATGCGAACTTTGCTAGTGCGATGGCCGGGCTGAAAGGAGAATCAGGTGTTCTTGGTAAGACACTGACAACGCTCACCACAAAGTTCAAGGCAGTTCAAGCAGCATCCAGAGCAGAGCAGGCCGTAATAAAAACGAACACGGCGCTTTACGGTGCCAATGCAGCTGGGATATATAAGACGACTGCAGCTACGGGAAAAGGCACACTTGCGACCAGGATCTATACCAAAGCGCAGATGGCATTGAGCCGGGTGATGGCACTTGGTCCATGGAAACTTGCAGCTATTGGAATAGGACTTGTCGTTGCAGCACTTTCTATCTTCTGTGCAGCAAATGATGATGCCAGGGAGAAGATCACAAGTACTTTTAAGTCGATTAGCAGTAAGGCGGTAAGCATTCTCAGTAAGATCCCGGATATTTTTAGAGATATCGCACAGGGGATATCTAAGGCGTTGCCAAAGATGGCGAAGGCAGCAAAGAAAGCGATACCTGCCATAGTAAAAGCACTGAGCAAAACCATGCCGCAGATGCTCGAGGCAGGCACGGATACGGTCCTTGCCATCATCGACGGTATAACGAAGAGTCTTCCAGGCCTGATAGCGGCAGGGACGGATATCCTTATATCCCTCATCGATTCATTCTCAAAGAATATCGGGAAGTTCACCAAAGCTGGCGTGGATATCATGACGGGGCTACTTACCGGAATTGTAAGAGCGCTTCCGAAGGTAGCATCAAAGATACCAGTAGTTCTTACATCAATTCTGTCTGCACTTACAGCAAATACGGGAAAGATCGTGCAAGCCGGTGTAGCGATTATAGGCGCGCTGGTGGTGGGCTTAATTAAGTGCATTCCGGTGCTGGTTAAAGCGGTGCCGCAGATTATTGCAGCTTTAGTTAAGGCAATCGTAGTGGCAGGAGTTGCGATCGTTGCATCTGGTGCGAAGCTGATACGCGGATCAGGCCGGACCATGTACCTATCGTCAATGCACAGCAGTCGATGCCTACGATGCGGAAACATATATGTACTGCGAATACAATGCAGAGACCGGTGAATACGAAGGGTGCTTTCCGCAGCCGACAGAAGCAGAATACAATGCAAATCCGGGGCATTATTATGTTCCGGTCTATACGGATTACAGAGCGGCTCTGGCGCAGCTCGTGTCAGGCGTTGTAAGGGTATGCGACGGGATTCTTAAAATGGAACCGACCGATTTGAACGACTGGTATGAATGCATGGATATTGATAAGGAGATCCAGCAGGCAGAATTGGCATCGAGTTATCTGAACATGATGTATACGGAGTTCGGAGAAAATGATACATATGACTCCAAGACATTATCCCTTTCATCACATCCGCTGGAGGAATACGGGATTCAGATGACAAAGGAATCCTTTGATGGAGAGGAGTTCAGTTACTCTGCTGCTGAAATGAGTCCTGAATTTATGAGCATCCGAGGGGACAGTGGAGAAACATATATCACACAGGGCGATATCCAGTTCGATGGTGTTTCCATTTTCGATAAGATATTTCCGGTCGGATATGTCTACATTTCAGCAAGCAGTACAAGTCCGGCCGTATTATTCGGAGGCGAGTGGACCAGGATACAGGGCAGATTCCTTCTTGCTGCAGGAACTGCACCGCAGGATTCGTCAATTACATATGGAGCGCTGGCAACGGGTGGTAACAAGAATGCGATTATTCCGTACCACAGACATGATATCGGAAATATCTGGAGCAATGGCAGCGGAAGTTCCAGTGCGTATGTAATGTCGAGCAGCAGAAAGCTTCAGACCAGATATACATCCTATGCGGGATCGAGCGGCAATACAACAAATGCGAACATGCCGCCGTATTTGGCCGTGTATATGTGGAGAAGAACCAAACTGGCCAGTGATATGTAAAAGGAGGTTTATATGGGATACGTATTGGCTTGTGTTGCCGGACTTGTAGCCGGCTTTTTTATTGCTCTGATCCTGCTTGTCTGGCTTGCGATGCCGAGGGAGCAGAAGAGACCGATGACGAAGGAGGAATGGAAAAGTGGCAAGAGGCCTAAAGAAATATATTAAGCAGGTGAGGAGCAATCCTCATATTTTTTGTTTCTGCACGTGCAGGATTACGGACTGCCCGATGCACAAGAGCAAATGTCCGTATGACGGTAAGTATTTGTTTGCAATTTTGAAGGACACTATTTTCTGTCCGTATGAGGAGGAAAGGGAATGAACAGAGAAACAATGAAAGCGTGGGTGTATCTACTCGCGGAGCTGGTCGTTATCATCAATGCGTTCCTGGTGGCGAAGGGGATGACGCCTCTTCCTGTCAGTGAAGCGGAAGTGATCGAATGGGGGTCTTACATCCTCGGTCTGATCGCATTCCTGCATGCGTGCTGGAAGAACCACAACTGGACGCCGGCAGCGCAGAAAGCGCAGGAATTCCTGAAGGGATTCAAGGAAGACGGCTTCGGAGGTGATGAGGATGCTGAGTAAGGAGGCGAGGGTCGAGTACTTCAGGTATCTGGGCCTTGGAGAGTACACGGAGGCGAACATCCTGAAGGTGCAGAAGAAGTACTTCGTCAGGAAGTCAGATCAGGACGGCAAGTACGGTCCTGACACCGACAAGCTGATTGTGAACCTGTACCGCGTCAAGTGCTATGCGCCACACTTCTCCATCACGGAGTTCAGATGTCACTGCGGCGGGAAATACTGCACCGGGTATCCGGCATATCTTTCTGTTGCCTTGCTCAAAAATCTGGAAGCAGCCAGAGTAAAGTTCGGCCCGACGACCATCACATCTGGCATCCGCTGCAAGAAGTGGAACAGCCTGCAGTCCGGATCTGCCAGTAAGTCCAGACACATCTCTGGCAAGGCGGCTGATATCGCCGGTGCGTTCACGAAGACAAATGCCCAGAGGAACAAGCTGAAGTCTTTCTGGTATTCGCTTTCCGGATCCAATTTCTGCTACCACGGGACCAGAAACATGGGCACTGCCGTGCACTGCGATGTGAGGTGATGGGTATGGTTGAACTGATATTAAAGGCGATCATCACTTCGGCTGCCGGAGCATTTGTTGGGGCTGTGATCGTATGGATCAAAGGAATGCTGAAAAAACAGCAGGAGTTCGAGGCGGCTCTGAAGGCACTGGCCCATGACTCCTTCTACCGGCAGTGCAGATACCTGTTAGGGCAGGACACGATATCTGAAAGTGAACTGGAGAACTTGAACTACCTTCACGATGCATATACTTCCTTGGGTCTGAACGGAACGGGCGAGGAATTATATAAGCGGTGCCTTGAAAAGAAAATAAAGTGATGAACGAACGGCCTTGCTTCATGCAGGGCCATTTTTTATTGTCCCAAAAGAGCCACATTGTTATAATGATAATGAACCGATAATAGCTTGATGATTATCATCTTATTGGAGGAACAGAGTGGTTGTTCCTTTAATGAGAAATGGAGGTAAACAAGAATGAGTCATATAGAATTGTCCGAAACTATTAAAGTACCTGATTTTGATGAACTTGAAAAGAAAACGGAAGTTCTAAGGCATACAAGCAAGGGTGATAGTTTCCCTGAAAATATGCGAGAACAGGTCTTTTGGTATATGGGAGAATCCTACCAAAGATGCAGGAAATGCGGGTGTGAGCAGTACTCATTTTTATATGGAGACCTAAATACTTGGAGAAAATTTGATCAGCAATTGGTATGCAAAAAGTGCGGCGAAAAAATGATAACGCACAACAATCGGAACAGTAAAGAGTTGTTAGGATATGAATTTGGATATGCCATTTCAAGAAAATTCCTGATCGATTATCTGATTGATTGGTACAATGGCCAAGACTACCATGAAAAGGTTGAAAACATCTGGGAAGGTCTTAATATAAATATCTATTATGAGTGGCAGACTGAAACTTGTGAGCAACAACTTGAGGAAAGACTTCAGCCCATATTTAGCGCCATGCAATCTTTAGATGGCTGGAAAAAAGAGTATGAAAAATATATTGTAGGGGATATGGAATATTGGAGAGCTGATGATGACTATCGGTATCATACTTCAGTTTACCCTGTCAGCGCACGCAAAAGATATTTTAGTCTTAAGAAAAATGAGGATTGGGCTAAAGAACAACAGTCACAAGGAAAGTACCCTCCGCATCCTGCAGACCATGTGAACAAAGATATATTTGCATTTCTTCGTTTTCTCAGGAGGAACTTCGCATATGATGGGCAGGCATTAGTCAAACGGCTTACTGACACAATTCAGGCGAACTGCGATCAATCCATGGTGAAATCTGGAGTGGGTGCGGTACATAATCTGGATCCAATGCAGATCAGAGAGTATCTGGAAAAGCTGATTAATGTTGAGACTTCAATATATTCTCTTTCAAACAGAATGGAATCACTGTATTTTGATGAGAGCGAGTGCGTTCAGACTTACCGGATTGGTTTTGCATCAGACATAAAGGCTTTGCAGGATAAGAGAAATAAACTGCATATGGAATACACCAGACTCTTAGGTAAAGGAGAACCGATTGTTAATCCACTTGAGCTAATACCGCCGATTGCCCGCAGGGATATGACTCCGCAGTATCCTCCTGCACCGATGGAACCTGAGAAACCGGTTATGGAAGAACCGAAGTTTTTCAACCGGAAGAAAGTGGAAGAGGCCAATCAAGCAAAAACAGAAGTATATAAGAAAGCATATCAGGAATGGGAAGCAAAGGTCAGAGAGCGAAGCGCCATCATAGAAAAACTTGAACAGCAGGCGACGGATGAATATAACAGCACCAGAAAGGCGATGGCTGAAGAGTATGCACCAATGATCCAGCAGGAGCAGGAAAAGAGAACCGCTGAATATAAGAATGCGCTTGCTACAGCAAAAGCAGCATATGAGGATGTCGAAAAAGAGATAGAAATCAATAATAAAGAAATAGCAAGCAACAAATTGCCACTGACATTAGAAAAAGAGCAGGCCGAGCAGTTGATGAAGAATCTGATTGAGACAAGGCATAAGCTTCTGAGCGCAAATATCATATTCCCAAAGTACCGGAACATCGTAGCATATACAACAATGTATGAGTACTTTGTTACTGGCAGATGCGATTCACTTGAAGGACCAACAGGTGCGTATAACCTGTATGAATCTGAGGTGCGTGCGAACATGATTATATCCCAGCTGTCAGCGGTCATCTCTTCACTTGAAAAAATCAAGGATAACCAGTATATGCTTTATAACGAGCTTCAAAATGCAAATAGAAGACTTGACAGCCTTAACAGCACAACAGCAAGTATGGCTGCTATGATGGACTCGATGCAGGGAGACATTGCCACAATAGCCGATAACAGTGATGTTATCGCTTATAACACAGCCAAAACAGCTTACTATTCCGAAATGAATGCCAAACTTACAGACGCATTGGGATATATGGTCGCTTTAAGTTAAAGCAAGTTGTCTCTTAGACCTGTGGGAGAAATCCTGCAGGTCTTTTTTTATTTTTTGTCCGAAACGATAAGGTTTCATCTTCTCCCGCGGCTAAGTGATGAGGGAACAAACGATACCTCCCTCAGAAAGGAGGAAAACGGTTTGAAGCACAAAGTCAAGATCAGTGTTTCAGAACAGCCCCAGACGGGCGGAATCGTAAGCTGCCGGAACGTCACCATCAGGGATCGCATACTTCGCCTCTTCATCGGAGACAGGCGGAAGGTAATGGTCCTGATCCCGGGAGACAGCGTCGGAGAGATCGCGATCTGCGAGAAAGGAGAAGAGAATGGACAAAGCGAAACTGGTGATTGAGATTATCGAGAAACTGCTGAAGGTCGCGGAGGATCTGAAGGTGCTGTCGGAAAGCATCCATGCGGTGTGCACCACAGTGACGGAAGGACTTGAAGTGTCGGAAGCGCCAAAGCAGATCGAGACGGTCAGTCTTGAGAAGGTCAGGGGAGTGCTCGCGGACAAGAGCCGTGCAGGCCACACCGCAGAGGTCAGGGCAATCATTGCGAAGCATGGTGCGGACAGGCTGAGCGATGTGGATCCGAAGCACTATGCGGAGATCCTTGCGGAAGCGGAGGGACTTGCAGATGAGTAAACACGCAGTACTGTCACCGTCCGCATCCCACAGATGGCTAGAATGCACGCCGTCGGCAAGGCTGGAGCTCGAGTTCGAGAACACTTCGTCGGAGGCGGCAAGAGAGGGAACAGCGGCGCATGCTCTGTGCGAGCACAAGCTGAAGAAGGAACTGCGCATGAGAAGCAGGCGCCCTGTTTCCGAATATGACTCCGATGAGATGGAAGAATGCACGGACGCCTACCGCGACTACGTGATGGAACAGGTGGAAGCGGCAAAGCAGACCTGCGCCGACCCGATCGTTCTGATCGAGCAGCATCTGGACTTCTCCTGCTACGTGCCGGAGGGGTTCGGGACCGGAGACTGCATCATCATCTCTGACGGGAGACTGCACATCATCGACTTCAAGTACGGAATGGGCGTTCTGGTCGAGGCGGAGGACAATCCGCAGATGAAGCTCTACGCACTGGGTGCGCTGGAAGTCTTCGATGCGCTCTACGACATCAGCGAGGTGTCGATGACAATCTTCCAGCCGAGGCGCGAGAACGTGAGCACATGGACTGTCCCGGTCGAAGACCTGAAGGCCTGGGCCGAAGAGGAATTAAAGCCGAAAGCACAAATGGCATTTGAAGGTCAGGGCGAATACGTCCCCGGCGAGTGGTGCACCTTCTGCAGAGCGGCGGTCCGCTGCAGGGCCAGAGCGGAGGAAAAGCTGAGGCTGGCGCAGACGGAGTTCCGCAGACCGCCCCTTCTGACCGATGCGGAGATCGAGGACATCCTGAAGGTCCTTCCGGATCTGACCAAGTGGGCGAACGAGATCACTGCCTATGCCACGGATGCGGCGGTCAGCCATGGAAAGGAGTGGAATGGCTTCAAGGTCGTGGAAGGCCGTTCCGTCAGGAAGTACCGTGACGAGCAGGCAGTCGCGCAGGCGGCGAAGGAAGCAGGGTTCAAAGATATCTGGAGGAAGTCGCTCATCACCCTCACGGATATGGAAAAACTGATGGGCAAAGCGAAATTCAAGGAGATACTCGGCGATCTCATCTACAAACCGCCGGGAAAGCCGACGCTGGTCCCGAAGACGGACAGAAGGCCGGCGATCAATAACGCCACTAACGAATTCAACGTAATACAGGAGGAAAAGAATAATGGTTAACTCTATTGGAGACGATCCGTGAGCTCAGAGGGCTGAACGTTGAAGTGGTGTTTGAGGAGCAGGGAATCAATACGATGACCGCCGAAGGGGAACTGCTTTTGACACTGATCGCGGCCTTTGCACAGGCGGAGAGCCTGTCGGCAAGCGAGAACATGAAATGGAGATATCGGAAGGGCTTTGAAAGCGGTGAAGTGATGGGCGTCAGGCGTCTGTTCGGATACGAAATCGACAAAGGCGTTTTCACAATCGATGAGGAGAAGGCACAAATCATCAGGGATATCTTCGACCGGTTCATCGGCGGGGAGAGCATGGAATCGATCGCGCACTCCCTGAGGGAACAGGGCATCACCGGCATCCACGGTGGTACGATCCTTGAGCCGTCTGTCAGGAGTTTTCTCACACAGGAAAAGTATACGGGCAATGCATTGATGCAGAAGTGGTATGTGAACAACCATCTGGAGAAGAAAGTCAAGGCGAATCGCGGGGAACTGCCCCAGTACTATGCGGAAGGGACGCACGATGCGATTATCGACATGGAGACCTTCGGGAAAGCGCAGGAACGGCTGAAGGAGATTAGAAAGACCTATGAGGGACGTGCTCCCCAAAAGAGGACGGTGTTCACAGGAAAGATCCAATGTGCGAAGTGCGGGGCGACTTTCATCAGGGCATGGAACAAGAAGAGGGTCTGGCAGTGTGTGACATATAAGAGGAAGGGAAGGGAGGTCTGCAATGCGAAGCAGATACCCGAAGACATCCTCAGGAGCATCACCTGTGAGGTTCTCGATATCGAAGAGATGGACGATGATGTATTCAACGAGCGAATCGACAGTATAACGGCTGGTACAGACGAGAAAAGCAACATACTGATATTCCACATGACAGATGGGGAAGTAATCGTTAGACGATGGAAAAACACGTCGCGTAGCAGGTCGTGGACGCCTGAAATGAAAGAGGCTGCCAGAGAGGCAGGAAAAAAAGGAGGCAGAAGAAATGGCACGGGGTAAGAACGTAACCGTCATACCGGCAACATTGAAAATGCATACAGGGATGCCCGTGAACATGGTGACCAGAAAGAGAGTTGCCGGATACGCAAGAGTTTCAACGAACAGCGACGAGCAGTTCACAAGCTATGAGGCTCAGGTCGACTATTACACGGAATTGATCCAGAGCAGGAGCGACTGGGAGTTCGTCGGCGTCTATACGGACGAGGGCATCTCAGGAACGAACACAAGAAAAAGGAATGGATTCAATGCCATGATTGACGATGCGCTGGCGGGAAAGATAGACCTCATCGTGACAAAGTCGGTTAGCAGATTCGCGAGGAATACGGTCGACAGTCTTGTCACCGTCAGGAAGCTGAAGGAAAAGGGTGTGGAGGTCTACTTCGAAAAGGAGAACATCTACACACTGGACAGCAAGGGCGAACTGCTCATCACGATAATGTCCTCTCTGGCACAGGAGGAATCAAGATCCCTTTCGGAGAACGTGACCTGGGGGATGCGGAAACGCTTCAGGGACGGGAAAGTAACGATGCCGTACAAGAGGTTTCTCGGATATGAGAAAGGACCGGACGGCCAGCCGATGATCGTGGAAGAGGAGGCAAAGACAGTCCGCATGATCTATGACATGTTCCTGTCCGGCGATACGTTCCTTACGATAGCAAAGGCGCTTACTGCACAAAGGATTCCAACCCCGGCAGGAAAGGAAAACTGGCAGGCAAGTACGGTCTACAGCATCCTCAGGAACGAGAAGTATAAAGGTGCAGCTCTCCTGCAGAAGAAGTTCACCACGGACTTCCTAACGAAAAAGCAGAAGGTCAATGAGGGGGAGATTCCGCAGTATTATGTCGAGGACAGTCATCCTGCCATCATCAGTCCGTTCCTCTGGGATCTGACACAGACCGAACTGAAAAGGCGGAGCGCAAACGGCAAATCGAATAGCGGATGCAGCATCTTCTCGGCGAGGATCGTCTGCGCTGAATGCGGATCCTTCTACAAGCACAGGAGCTGGAACACGGAATCGAAGGGAAAGCGTATTGTATGGAACTGTTGCGGGAAGTATTACAAGGACAGGTCATGCGAATCACCGATCATAAAAGAAGAGGACATCAGGGAAAACTTCGTTTCAGCGTTCAACGAAATCTATGATGAAAAGGAATTCATCCTGGCGGGCTGCCGTGACCTGCTGGAGGAATACGATGATACGTCTTCACTGGATGCACAGATAGAGGAGCATATCAGAAAGGGTGAAATCATAGCGGAACTGAACAGGAAGCTTCTTGATGAGAACGCAAGCACTGCGATGGATCAGGATGAGTTTTCAAAGAAGTATGCCGCATATGAGAAAGAATATGAGGAGGAAGTGGCACAAGTAGAGAAACTTCAGGAAGCCCGTGCAGAGAGATTGAGAAAGGCAGAAATGGTCAGCGCGTTCATGTTTGGGTTCCATGAGCAGGAGGGCATGATCAAAGAGTTTGATGAGAGGTTATGGTTGATCACGGTGGACCACGTAAAAATCCATCGTGACGGGACTATGACTTTCATTTTCAAGACAGGGACGGAGGTAACAAGATGATATTCGATGAGAAGAAAGTTCAGGCAATCAAAGACAGTTATAAAGCAGGGACGCGGATCAGGCTCATCCGCATGGATGACATACAGGCGCCGCCGCCTGGAACGGAAGGGACGGTGACCGGCGTGGATGATGTCGGTTCCATACTGATGTACTGGGATAACGGGAGTGGATTGAACATCGTTCCAGAGGAAGATGAGTTCGTAGTGATTGATTAGTGTTCATAACAAGAGTATAATGACTTTGCAAGCCGGAAGTGCCTCTGACGGGAATTGCACCCTGAGTGAGTGCGCCGGCTTGTTTTACTGTTAGGAAATGAGTATTACACACCTCACACTGTTGCCGGATTAGAGAGGATAATATGAAAACGGAATCTAATACTACCCGATATAGTGATTTATACCAACAGAAATTCCTTGATGCATTTCCTCCGGAGATGATCTCGGAGCTAAGCGAAAACCAGAAGCGTTGCCTTAGAGAACTCAAGGAATTAGTAATGACTATATCTTTAGAGGAGACGAGGGATAAGCCAAAACGGTTTCAAAATATCGCACAAAAGCTTAGAGATGAGCATCCAGACGAATGGCGTTATGAGATAGCTCCAGAAGAATTGCAAACAGAAGAAGTGCTATTTCTAATCGTTTATCCTTTCTGGAGCAGAATGGGTGGAAGTTTTGAGAATCGTTTTGCTTTAGATGGAAGGCTTGGAAAATATCTTAGAATTCTTAAGAAATGTGAAATGTCAAAGTGAAGAGTTGGGAAAACATTCGCGAGATAAATAGCATTCCTGAAGAGTACGACATGATTGATCCCAAAGAAGGCTGTCACACGTGGCGGCCTTTTACAATACAAGTAATCGTCAAATTTTGCATACCCCCTCTCTTCAAAATTGGAAGGCATTACCAATTTGGCTTACATAATAAATGGCTAAAATCGGCGATTTTCAGAAGCTCAAAACGTGAAACCCCCTTGACACCAAAGGTTTTGAGCAAGAAAAAAGGAACATGAAGATTTGTCGCTTCTATGTTCCTATGTTGGTACTCGATAGGGGAGTCGAAC
>SVCS01000003.1:42134-69494 GCA_015058205.1 Clostridiales bacterium | reverse complement strand
AGTGTAAGCTCAAGCTCTCTTGAAGCGGTTATGGCATCATCAAAGAACATTTCATAGAAATCGCCCAGTCTAAAGAACAGGATCTCATCCTTATGCTCTTCCTTGATATCAAGATATTGTTGCATCATAGGCGAAAGCTTTGATTTTGCCACGTTTACCACCTTTATTTGCCCAGCTTCTTGTTATATGCTTCGATGCCAAGCTTGATCAGCTCAGCTCCTCTTCTCATCTTATCAGGAGCAAGAACGTATGCGATACGCATTTCGTCTTTGCCCAGTCCCGGTGTAGCGTAGAATCCGCCTGCAGGTGTGAACATAACCGTTTCACCATTGTCATCGAATTCTGTAAGCATGAACATCAGGAAATCTTCGACGTCATCGACTGGAAGTTTCGCTGTGAGATAGAACGCACCGCCCGGCTTCTGGCATACAACGCCAGGAATCTTGGAAATTTCTTCGTATGCGGCGTCTCTTCTTGCACAGTACTCTTCTCTCGCCTGGTCATAGTATGACTTGTCGAGTCTGTAGAGTGCGGCAGCGCCGACCTGCTCCAGCGTCGGACAGCAGAGTCTGCCCTGCGCCAGCTTGAGAATACCGCTCATGAGGTCCTGATTCTTGGAGATGACAGCACCTACTCTGGCGCCGCATGCAGAGTATCTCTTTGATACGGAATCTACGAGGACAACTCTGTCAGCAAGGTCATCCAGCATTCCGAAGGAAGTGACTTCTCTGCCATCGTAAGCGAACTCTCTATATACTTCATCTGAGATGATCCACAGATCATGTTCCTTGGCGATTTCTCCGACCAGTTTCATTTCGTCGAGCGTCAGGACTCTTCCTGTAGGGTTGCCCGGGCTGATGCAGCAGATTGCTTTTGTCTGCGGCGTGATTGCTGCTTCGATCAGGTCTTTCTTAGCCCATGCGTAACCATCTTCTGCCTTTGTTGTCAGCGGAACGAGCTTGCCGTTGACCTGATTGCAGAATGTATTGTAGTTTGTGTAGAAAGGTTCTGCGATCAGAGCCTCTTCACCAGGGTTGAGCAGAGCTGTGAAAATCAGTGTCAGAGCTTCTGATCCGCCGTTTGTGACGAGGATGTCGTCTCTCGTGTAGTGCATGTCATAGAGCTTCATATAATCGATCATGGCATCGAGAAGTTCTGTAACGCCGCCTGATTCCGCATATGCGATGACCTTCTTATCGAAGTTGTTGATCGCTTCTTTGAAGCATGGAGGCGTTTCAATGTCCGGCTGTCCGATGTTCAGACGGTAAACGGTCTTGCCGTTTGCTTCTGCTTCGAAACCATACTTGTTAAATCTTCTGATCGGTGAAAACTGCATCGATCCTACTCTGTTGGAAATTTCCATCTCATCTGTCTCCTTTGTATTAAATGATTTTTGACTATAACATAAAGGCGGAAGCCTTTATTTCAGATTACTGTGTGAATCCGCCACTGTCTGATCCACATCTATTCTATTATCGCATTTTTGTTTCTTCATGAAAAGAAGATATTCAATATTTCCTTTTGTTCCTGTAACCGGTGAATAGGTCAAACCCCATGAATAAAGACCGTTGTCTTCTCCATAGCGGATGACATTTTCAATGACTTGTCTGTGAACATCAGGATCTCTGACGATACCTTTCTTTCCAACCTGTTCTCTTCCCGCCTCAAACTGCGGCTTGACAAGGCAGACCAAGCATCCTTCGTCGTGAAGAAGCTGGCTTGCGACAGGAAATACGAGTTTCAGTGAAATGAAGGAAACATCTATGCTGATAAAATCAACATCGCGTCCGATTTCATCTACATCAAGATACCGGACATTGCATTTTTCCATATTGATGACGCGGGGGTCGTTCCGCAGTTTCCAGTCCAGCTGACCGTATCCGACATCGATACAGTAAACTTTGCTGGCACCATGTGCGAGCATACAGTCTGTGAAGCCGCCGGTAGAGGCTCCGATATCTACTGCCTTTGCCCCATCAAGGGCAAAATTCCATATTTTAAGGGCTTTTTCCAGTTTCAGCCCTCCACGGCTCACATATGGACAAAAATCCTCTCTAACGGTGATTTCGGCCGTCTCATCAACAGGTGTGCCTGGCTTATCACTTCGCTGGCCGTCCACGTAGACAAGACCAGCCATAATGGAAGCTTTCGCCTTTTCTCTGGATGAGAACATTCCCTTTTCTGTTGTCAGTATATCGAGTCTCTTTTTCATTTCATGTTCTGGTTTACTTCATGTTCTGTTTTACAGTTTCAGCAATGGATCGTGCATCAAGACCATACTTTTCATACAGCTCGTTCTGTGTTCCATGTTCGATGAACTGATCCGGCCAGCCCAAATTGATCACATTTTTTTCCTTCTGAGAAATACAAGCTTTGATTGCTTCGCCGATTCCGCCGGATACAATGCCGTCTTCTATGGTTATGATGAGAGGAACTGCTGACGCGGATGCATGAAGCATCTCTACGTCGAGCGGTTTGATGCTGGCAGCATTAATGACACCGGCATCAATGCCTTCTTCCTGCAGTATTTCAGCTGCAGCAAGAGCATGTGCAGTCATATTGCCCACAGCCCATAAGTCGACATCTTTTCCTTGCTTCAGTCTCATTGCCTTGCCCGGTGCTTCTGCACAAGCGCAATGAAGGTCGGCAGCTGTTCCCCGCGGATATCTAATGGCGCAAGGACCATCGATCTTCAAGGACAGTTCCAGCATTGCTTCCAATTCAGGACCATCCTTCGGTGCAAGTACAGTCATATTCGGCATAGATCTGAGATATGCGATATCGAACAGCCCATGATGGGTTTCTCCATCGGCTCCGACAACACCTGCCCGGTCGATACAGAATGTGACTGGAAGATTCTGCAGACAGACATCCTCAAGCATCTGATCGTAGGCTCTCTGCAGGAAAGAGGAATAGACAGCCACATAAGGTCTCTGCCCTGCTTTCGCAAGACCGGCCGCAAAGGTGACGCCATGAGCCTCAGCAATACCTACGTCAAAGAACCGTTTCGGATATTTTTTCATGAAGCCTTCCAGGCCGACGCCATCAGCCATAGCTGCGGTGATTCCAATGATCCGCTGATCTTCTGCAGCCATTTCAGTCAGCTTGTCTCCAAACACAGCAGAATAAGATTTCCCTGTAGATTTACTGACGGCTGCACCAGAATCTAAATCAAAAGCCCCAATTCCATGGTATTTGTGCGGACGATTTTCCGCATGGGAATAGCCTTTGCCTTTGCATGTGACAGCGTGAACGAGAACCGGGCCTTTCAGGGATTTTGCGCTTTCAAAAGTCTCGCAGAGCTCTTTAATATCGTGACCATCCACAGGTCCGATATATTTGAATCCAAGTTCTTCGAAGAGTATGCCATCTATGACAGCGTACTTGATGTTTTCTTTGGCGTGATGTATTCCTGAAACCATGCTTTCGCCGATCACAGGAACCTTGGAAATCCCCTTTTTGACCTTTGTCTTCATGTGAAGATACTTATCCGTACTGGTAATGCGGCCAAGAGATCCGGATAATCCGCCTATATTCTTGGATATGGACATTCCATTATCATTCAGAACGACGATGAGATTCGTATGCATGCTGCCGGCATTGTTCAGAGCCTCAAATGCCAGACCGCCTGTCATTGCACCGTCACCGATGATGGAAACAACTTTGTAATCCTCGCCCTTGAGATCTCTGGCAGCAGCAAGACCCAATCCGAGAGATATGGATGTGCTGCTGTGCCCGGTGTCAAAAACATCGTATTCACTCTCACAGGATTTCGGAAAACCGCTGATGCCCCCATATTTACGAAGGGTATCGAAAGCATCCATCCTTCCTGTCAGGATTTTGTGTATATAGGATTGGTGACCAACGTCCCAGATGATCTTGTCCTTTGGGGTGTCAAAACATCTGTGCAATGCTATCGTGAGTTCGACAATACCAAGATTTGATGCCAGATGACCTCCCGTCTTCGAAACGGATTCCAGCAGAAAATCTCTGAGCTCATAAGAGAGAAGCTCCAGTTGGTCGTAATCCATATTCCTGAGATCTTCAGGAAAATTGTGTTCTGTTAAGTATTTGCTCATTCAGTTCAACCTTTAATAAACTCTTGCATAGAGCATCTCTGCAAGATCAACGAACAATTCTGCGTTGTCATAGTAATCAGCCAACGCTTCCTTAGCTGCATCTGTAAGTTCTCTAAACTTCTTTTTTGATTCCTCTAAGCCGAATAGAGTGGGATAAGTAGCTTTGCTGTTAGCCTCATCATGGCCTACTTCCTTTCCAAGAAGTTCCTGATCACCTTCCACATCGAGAATATCATCGCAGACTTGGAAAGCCAGACCAAGGTTTTCAGCATATAGCGTCAAGTCTTCCAGCTCCTTGTCCGTACATCCGCCAAGTCTGGCACCTGCTCTGACTGCTCCTTTGATCATACTCGCAGTTTTTGTGATATGTATGTAGTTTAGAAGTTCTTTTGAACACTTTTTGTTCTCAGCTTCCACATCTGCAATCTGTCCGGCAACCATTCCGGTGACGCCTGCCCCTTTCACGATTTCGTATGCCGCTCTGATTCTGCTCTTAAGCGCATCGAAATTATCAAAGTAGAGCAGCATATCACGCTGCATTGCTTCATATGCTGCGGACTGGAGTCCATCGCCTGCAAGCGTTGCTACGGCCTCGCCGTAGATGATATGATTGGTCGGCATGCCGCGGCGGAGATCATCGTCATCCATACATGGCATGTCGTCGTGAATCAATGAATAGGTGTGCAGATACTCCATGGCACATGCATAAGGAAGCGCTTCTTCCGCTTTTCCTCCGCAAAACTCGCAAGCTGCCATTAGAAGGACCGGTCGCAGCCTTTTGCCGCCTGCTGACAGACTGTATTTCATGGAATCATAAAGTGTAATGCTCTTCTGGTCGATATCCGGAATGAAATCCAAAAGATGCTCATCAAACAATGTTTTGTATTCATCAAATGTTTTGTCAATCATTTTGTAAGCACCTCCACTTTCTGTTCTGCTTCTTCTAGTATTTTGGAGCATTCCTTATAATATTTAAGACCTTCTTCATAATTTTTGATTGCATCTTCAAGAGAGGTCTCCTGAGACTTCAGCTTTTCAGATGCTTCTTCCAGTTTTTTTAGAGACTGTTCAAAGGTCAGCTTCTGCTCTGTCATCTTCACATCCTCCTTAATCTATACGTCTTATCTCAGCCAGCGCACTGCCTGAGCCTGTTTCGATGTTAACATTCTGCCCGACGATCATATCGTCTGCTCTGCTGATGATATGCCCTTTTTCATCTGTCACAACGCTGTATCCTCGTGCAAGAACAGATTTCGGATTTGACGCATCAATAAGCTGTTTCAACAAATTGACACGTTCTCCGGCAGAACGGATTCTGGCTTTCAGGCTATCCCCCATGTTCTCAATGATTCTCTCTGCGTTCATCTGCTCATAGGCGATTCTTGTACTGATTCCGTTTGCAAAGGCATTCGGATCCAACGCAGAAAGTCTGTTTTTTCTGAGTTCTATTGTCTGAATCAGATTGTCTGCAAGTGTTTCCTTAGTTTCGAACAGATATTGTTTTAGTTCAGCTGTATCGGGAACTGCCATTTCTGCAGCAGCAGTTGGCGTCGCAGCCCTGAAGTCTGCCACAAAGTCGGCAATGGTAAAGTCCGTTTCGTGCCCGACAGCTGAAATGATTGGTATCTTTGAAGCAAAGATACTCCGTGCAACAACTTCTTCATTGAAGGCCCAAAGTTCCTCCATGGAGCCGCCGCCTCTCCCTGTAATGATAAGATCGATATCAGGGTAGTGTTCATTTAACGCGTTGATTGCCTTCGCAATATCAGCAGCTGCTGCGGGTCCTTGCACAAGAACCGGATATATGAGGATATCAACGTAGTCGTTCTTGTTCTGTATCGTTCTGATGATGTCCCTGACTGCAGCGCCTGTCTCTGAAGTCACCACAGCGATTTTCGATGGAAATACAGGCAGCGGTTTTTTGTGCTCCTGTGAAAACAGACCTTCTTTTTCAAATTTCGCTTTCAGCTTCTCAAACTGTACAGCCAGTTGCCCTTCCCCATTCACTTCGATATCGCGTATATTGAGTGAATAGTATCCACCACGTTCATAGACGGAGATATACCCGATGGCGATGATTTCCATGCCGTCTTCGATGGGACAGGAAATCCGCTCAACATTGGATGCAGCCAGAAAACAATTGATTTTGCTGTTTTCATCTTTCAATGAGAAGTAAACATGACCTGAACTGTGAAATTTCAGATTGCTGATCTCACCGATGACTGAGACATTGGCCAGAATCGGATCTGTTTTCAGCACTCGTCCGATGTAATTATTCAGTTGTCCGACTCTGATTGGCTTTAATCCCATAAGTATCTGCTGCCCAAAAGCGCAGTTCCGACTGCATTATCTGAAGACAGTTCCGGAGCTGCGAAGTGAACATGACATCCTTCTTTCTGCAGTTTCTCTGTAATGCTGTCCCTTATGTACCTGCTTGATGCAACACCTCCCGATAAGTATACCGAACGAATCCCTGTTTTTTCAGTGCACTGCACAAGCATCTTTATGATGGAGTCTGATATCCTGATAAATGCTTCTTTGATCAGCGCATCTGACGCGCGATCTGTCTCAGCAATATCAGACAGTTTGTTCCTTAGCTGTGTATCGAATCCGGAAAGATTCAGATAACCTTCTCTGACTTTTATGCCTGTCAGCTGATTGGTACTGTCTGACGCACGGAGAGCAATCTCATCCAGAGCCTGTCCGCATGGAAACGGTATTCCCAGCTGAACACCGGCTCTGTCAAGGACCTGTCCATATGAAATGTCCCTGGTACCGCCGATGATTTCAATGTCGTAGAATGAATTCTCGCCATTGAGTTCTGTAAAGGCAGATGCTCCGGTGGGAGCATAATCATTCTGACTGACTCTGAGCACTTCACAGGTTCCGCCTGAAAAATGACATCCGATATAATCACCTTGAGGATGTCTGCCGCACGAAGCAACCGCAGCTTCAATATGCCCCTCCTGATGGGAAAACCCTATTGCAGGAACATCAAGGGCAGATGCAAGGGCGATTGCCTGACTCCTTCCGGCAGTAAAGCACGGCATATAAGAGCCTTCCATTGGCCTTGGCCTGGTTGAATATGCAACAGCGTCGATAGTTCCATGGAAGGATTCTCTTAATTCTGCAAACAACTCCGGAAGATTCTGTACATGCTGAAACAATGCTTCGGATTGCCTGAGCCCGCGCTCTCCCTCTTTCACTGTCAGGAAACGTCTGATATCTGCAGCGATATCACGCCCGCAGACGATAGCAAGAGAGGTTTTGTAGTTGCTGGTATCAATTCCCAGAACGCATTTATCAGTCATCTGTTTTATCCTTGATGACGGCGCCTAATACACCGTGTATAAATCTCGCAGAATTATCTGTGCTGAACTTTTTCGCCATATTGATGGCTTCATTGACAGTTACAGCTTCCGGAATGTCTTCACAGAATCTGATTTCACCGCAGGCAAGCCGCATGATGGCCAAATCTACCTTCGGCATTCTGCTCGTCTTCCACTTAGAAGCGAATTTGTTGATATCACTGTCAATTTCGTCTATATTTTCAACAATCTGCGACAAGAGTCTGCCGCCGCGCACAGCATGGTCACCCGGAAGTCTCTCTGAGGCAAGCTGTGTTGCTTTTGCTTGATCAAGCGCTTTCGTGGCATCCATCTCATATAGAATCTGCATCATGATCTCTCTGGCTTCATTCCTGGTCATTTCTTTTTACTCCTTCCACATGGATGTTCACCGCATTGAGTTTCTGATTTGTCATGCTTTGTATTTCATTCTTAACATTGTCCTGGATGTCCCATGCCACCTGGGGTATTTTGCATCCATACGTAACGATCACATGCAGATCAATGGAAATCTGGCCATTGTTTTGTGTTACTTTGGCCCCTTTTGATACATGTTCCTTACCCAGAAGGCTTTTACTGAGTGTATTTTTGATGCCGCCTGCCATTTCAGCGACCCCTTCCGTTTTCAGCGTCGCGTTGATGGCACAGACTGCAAGCACATCGTCAGATACGGTTACAATATCTTTGTTATCATCCATTAGTCTTTTTCCCTGTCTTCTTCCTGATTGATTTTCATAATGACCTTTTCGATACGTCTGTCTTTGACGGAATTGATTGTGAAAACAAGATTGTCCAGGAAGACTTCTTTTCCCAGATCATCGTCATCAGGGATTTCTCCAAACATATCGATAATCAGTCCGCCGATGGTTTCTGAATCTTCCGATTCCAGATTAGTTCCCAGTTCCTCATTGATATCGTCCAGATACATGCTGCCTTCTATGAGATACAGATCATCGCCGATCTTCGTCAGCTCCTGCTCTTCCTCATCGTATTCGTCGTCAATATCACCCATGACTTCTTCAATGATGTCCTCCATGGTGACGATGCCGCAGAATCCACCGTACTCATCGATGAGAATTGCGATCTGCTGTTTTGTCTTCTGCAGTTCGAAGAAGAGTGAGTCGATATTCTTCGTCTCAGGAACGAAGTACGGGTTACGCAGTATAGGGCGTATATCCACATTGTCAAATCCCTGCTCTCTGGCCTGGATCAGATAGTCTTTTATATTCAAAACACCGATGATGTTGTCGCTGTCATCTTCATAAACAGGTATGCGGGAGTACTTCAGACGCATCAGCTCATCGATGTATTCCTGCGGTTCATCATTGATATCGATCGCGAAGACATCCGTTCTCGGTGTCATGATTTCATAAGCCAGGATATCGTCAAAGGCAAATACGCCGGTAATCATCTTCTTGCCTTCTTCTTTGAGTTCACCGCTCTCCTGTCCGGCTTCCAGCATTTCCACGATATCCTCTTCGGAATACTCGTTGTCATTCAGGTCCGCCCGCTGACGGAAGATCTTCAGAAACAGGATTGCGATCACTGCGATGCAGGCAGTAACCGGTCTGAGGAGAACATTCAGCACTTTGATGCTGCCGGCTGTGGTCATGACGACCCCTTCCGCATGCTGCATGGCGATTCTCCTCGGCAGCATTTCGCCGAGAGCCATCAGGAAGATCAGTGATACAAAGAGCACAATGATGAATGCCACAATGATGGAAAGTGTTTCTGATTCCCACAGTAAATTCAGGTTTCTGTAGAGTGGTACACCTAAACAGATCATGCAGACAATACAGTAAAGCATGTATATGAGTACGTTCAATACCCTCAGTGAGAGTTTGGAAACAGGTGCATTCTCCATAACCGGAATTGCTGCCTTCGCTCTGCTGTTGCCATCCTCGGCAAGTTCTCTGAGTTTTACTTTATTGGCTTCCGATATTGATTTTCTCGCTGCGGAAAACCATGCGTTGATGATAATTAGGGCCAGGCCGATCAATACGCCCCATAAGGGGATCATAGGATCCTCTAACATCTTGTTATTTCTCCTTTCTTAGCATGTACATCTCAGCTACAGGCTGAGCCATTCTAATTCTTAATATCTGCTGCGGATGAGGGGCTGACTGGATTGGGCTGCCCTCTTCATCTGTCATATTGTCAAGTATCTGTGTGAAGCAATCTCCTTCCGGACCGAATACTTCGATGACATCTCCAATGTCCATTTTGTTCCTCTGTTCCACAATGGCAATGCCAGTATCCTTGTCATATTCTTTGACGATTCCGGTGAAACTGTAGTCGCGTATATAGGAACTGCTGAGGTATTCCTGATCCTCTCCTGTTGGTTTTCTGAAATAAAATCCTGTTGTAAAATCTCTATGGCTGGCTTTGCACATTTCTTCTGCCCAGGCAGGATCGTAAACGTATCCTTCAGGATCCTTATAATAGGCATCCAGAGCTCGCCTGTATGCCTTGATCACATGTGCAATGTAGAAAATGCTTTTCATGCGCCCTTCTATTTTGAAGGAATCAATGCCGGCTTCGATCAGTGCAGGCAAATGCTCAAGCATACATAAGTCTTTACTGTTGAATATGTATGTTCCCCGATCATCTTCATCGACCGGCCAGTATTCACCCGGACGCTTTTCTTCTTCCAGTCTGTACTTATACCTGCACGGATGGGCACAGGCTCCGCGATTCGCATCTCGGCCAGTCATAAAATTGCTGAGCAGACACCTTCCGGAGTAGGAAATGCACATTGCACCATGGACAAAAGCTTCCAGTTCTGTATCTTCCGGCAGTTTGCTTCTGATTTCCCTGATTTCATCCAGAGTAAGCTCTCTCGCCATGACAAGACGTTTTACGCCCTGCTCTCTCCAGAACGCTGCAGTTACGTAATTCGTCATGTTAGCCTGTGTTGAGAGATGAATTTCAGCATGAGGAATCTCAGCTTTCAGAATATGCATGACAGCGGGATCTGAAACAATGAAGGCATCAATCGGAATCTCTTTGATCTCTTTGAGGTATGCCTGCAAAGGGTCTATATCTTCGTTGTGTGCATACACATTAAGAGCGAGATGGCATCGTACGCCCCTATTGTGGGCATAGGCTACTCCCTCTTTGATTTCATCAATGGTCATGTTACCGGCGCCTGCCCGCAGGGAGAACATCTCTCCGCCGAAGTACACAGCATCGGCGCCGTATTCGACTGCTATTCTCAGTTTTTCAAGATCGCCGGCAGGTGCCAGCAGTTCGACTTTTTTCATGTCTTAGTGTCTCTCTCAGTCCTTCTCTATGATGCTGATCGACACGCCGTCTCCGACAGGGAGGACTGTTGTGTCTGCATAATCTAAACTATTAATGTATTGTATGAATTCCCGCATACGCTTAATAGATGTCTTGTAACGACCCTTTGTATCGTATTCATCAGAAGCAGTCATTCCCTTCATCAGGACATTGTCGCAGATCACCATGCAGTGCTTTGCCATCATTGGTAATGTAAGATCCCAGAACTCTCTATAGTGGCTCTTCGCTGCATCGATGAAAATCATGTCAAACTGTCGTTCTGGATTCATTGATTTGAGGACTTCCCTTGCGTCTCCACAGCGGACTTCCACAAGTTGTGAAAACCCAAGATTCTCAATATTGGCCCGTGCTGCCTTTGCAGTATCTTCATTAGATTCGATAGTAAGGACTCTGCATCCGCAGCAATCTGCAAATACACACGACGAATAGCCCACTGCAGTACCGATTTCCAGCACGTCAGCAGGCTCTTTCAGCTTCAGTATCACTTTGAGCAGTTTTTCAGTATCTTTCTGAATGATGGGAACATGCTGTTCTTCAGCAAAAATCCTCAACTCCTCAAGCTTTTCATTTTCGTTCGTATACAGGTTGTCAATGTACGCTGAAATTATCTCATTGGTAATATTCATAACACTAAGTATTATACAACAATACGTAGTTCTTATCAAAAAAAGAATTCCACACAGATCATCACTTTGAAGATGAAATGTGTGGAATCAATTGTTACTATTGAGTGATTAGCAAATACGATTATTGATTTGCAAGGTCTTCTTCCGTCCAAGGGTGTTCCTGAACGTTTTTGTCATGCTCCTCGTTGGTCTTGGCGTAGTAGATTGTTCCGTCAGGACCAGCATAGAAGAACAAATCATCTGTTTTCTGATAGTTAAGCACGCCGTCGATTGCAATCTCCGGAACTGTGCTGATCGGACCCGGAATCAGACCGGAAACCTTTCTTGCATTGTATGGAGAATCAGAATCAAGCTGCGAAACTTTGAGATCCACTCTGTCCTCATCGAAGATATAGCAGACAGTGACATCACTGCCAAGGGACATATTCTCATCCAGACGGTTTTGGAATACGCCTGCAATATGTGCGGCATCTTCTTCCGTTGCGCATCCTTCTTTTGTCACGATGGATGCCAGTGTCAGGAACTCGTGAATGGAGTACTTGGATTTCTCAATTTCAGCTTTCTTCTCGCTCAGCACCGCATCCATTCTATCCAGTGCCATTTCTGTAACACTTTCAATGGAAGGATTGGTTTCCATGATAAAGTATGTGTCCGGGAACAGATAACCTTCCAGCGGATGAATAATATCTTCATCAAGCACATCGTCTGTCAGGAACCAGTACTTGTCGATCATTCCTTTTACGAATGCTTCATCATCCCACACTGCGAGGATTTCTTCGCTGGTGTGCGGTATGACTTTCGCGAGAGCATCAGCGCACTGAGTCAGTCTGGCACCCTCTGCAACGCGGAAGGAACTTTTTGATATGTATTCAAAATCACCCGTATTGATTGCGTCCATGATTTCCGGAAGTGTCATGGACTTATTGAAGACATAAGTGTTCGCCTGAAGAGAATTGTATCCGCCGATTCTGGCATTCACTTTGGCGAACGTGGAATTCTTGACAAGTCCTGCTTCATCGAGAACCCCAACAATAGCAGAAGCTCCGCTGCCTTCCGGTATCACTACGGTAACGTCTTCCTTATTGCCTGGGTCCACAGCTCCAATACCACTCAGGTATGCGAACAAACCGCCGGAAAAAGCGACCACGACAATAAGGATCACGATAAATAAGCCTTTGAGTTTAGACATTATTTAGATCTCCCTAAATATTCTCCTGTTCTTGTATCGATCTGGATTCTCTCCCCTTCTTCGATGAAGATAGGAACCTTAACAACGGCGCCTGTCTCAACAGTGGCGTCTTTTGTTACGTTTGTAGCTGTATCGCCCTTTACGCCAGGTTCAGTATCTGTAACGAGAAGATCTACGAAGTTCGGCGCTTCAACAAGAAATGCGTTTCCTTTGTAGAATTTGATCGTTGCTTCATCATTCTCTCTCAGATACTTCATTGCTTCTTCGACCTGATCCTGTGAAAGCGGAATCTGATCATAGGTTTCAGGATCCATGAAGTAATACAGTTCTCCGTCAGAATAGAGGTACTGCATTGTCTTTGTTTCGATGTGAGCCTTAGGGAATTTCGCATCCGGATTGAAGGACTCTTCTTTGATTGCTCCTGTAAGGATGTTCTTATGCTTTGTTCTTACAAACGCAGCTCCCTTACCAGGCTTTACATGCTGGAAATCGATTACAACATGTGGATCACCATCAATTTCAAACGTAATGCCTTTTCTGAAATCTCCTGCATAAATCATAAGTTTCTCGCCTTTCTTGTGTTATATGATCAATAATGATTAACGTATTTTGTTGTGTAGATTATAACAAACTCGCGTTTTATTGCCAAGTCCTCTACATCATGTCACCGATGTCGCCCATAGGGCCCAGACCGAAGTCTGCCGCATCTCCTACGATTTTGTAAACATCAGACATCATTGTGCTAAAACGCATCTGACACTGAAAATATTCGCTTGTCAGAGGATCCTGCATGAGGACGGCGCTCAGCTGCTGGAGCTTCATGAACTCCTCCTGGTCGATTTCATTTCCCATCATCTGGTTCGTCTGGAACTCGAACTGTTTTTTCATGAAATCTTTAACAGCTGAATCCAGTTCCGGATTCGCTTCCAGTTTTTTTCTCACTTCTGTATACTGCTTGCATTCTTCTGATTCCTTGATTGCTGTTGCAAGCTGGTGTGCCTGATCATATACGTTCATATTAAACCTCCATAAAAACCGGCAGTATTATTGGACTTCTCTTTGTCTTGTTGTAGATGTACTTTTTCAGACCTTCTCTGACAGCAGTTTTGATGCCATTCCAGTCTTTCATATCTCTCGACAGGCAATCTATGATGATTGATTCTGCCCGTTCACATGCAGCATCGATGAGATCCTCATTTTCCCTTACATAGACGAATCCTCTTGAGATGATATCAGGTCCGGCTACAATCATACCGGCGTTCTTATCGATTGTAGCCACAACGATGATCAATCCGGATTCGGAAAGGAGCCTTCTGTCACGAAGTACGATATTGCCGACATCGCCTACTCCGAGTCCATCCACAAATATCGCATCTGCATTTGCTGCATTTTCAATCTTTTCAGCGGATCTGCTGCCGATCTGCAGACAGTCTCCGTTGTTCAGAATAAAGATATTCTCCTTCGGCATGCCGAGGTCCTGCGCCAGCTGCGCATGTGTTCTGAGATGACGTGCTTCACCGTGCACCGGCATGAAGTACTTCGGTCTGATCAATGAATGCATCAACTTCAGTTCTTCACAGCAGGCATGTCCCGAAACGTGTGTTTCCGCGATATCTGAATAGATAACTTCTGCGCCCTTTTCAACCAGTTTGTTGACGACATTCGCTACAGTGAGCTCATTTCCGGGTACAGGAGTGGATGACAGGATGACCATATCATTCGCCCTGATGTTGATCGACTTGTGATCATTGGAAGCCATCCTGGCCAGGGCTGACATCGGTTCTCCCTGACTTCCGGTGGTGATGATCACCATCTCCTTATCCGGGATATTCTGCGCTTTATTAAGATCAATCAACTTGCTGTTCGGGATTCGAATATAACCGAGTTCCCTTGCCAGCTCAACAACATTGACCATGCTTCTGCCGGATACTGCGACTTTGCGGTGGCATTTGAGAGCGATATCAATGATTTTCTGGATTCTGTGAACGTTGGAAGAGAACGTGGCAATGATGATCCTCTTGTTCGTGCCTCTGAAAATGCCTTCCAGCGTTTCTCCAACTACCATCTCTGATTGGGTGTATCCCGGTCTGACAACATTTGTGCTGTCTGCCATCATGAGGAGAACACCTTCCATACCGATTTGCGCCAAACGGGCGAAATCGATCGGGTTGCCATCTACAGGCGTATAATCGATTTTAAAGTCTCCAGTGTGGAATATTCTGCCCGCCGGAGTCTTAATACTGTAGCAGACAGAGTCCGCAATGGAATGCGTGATTCTGATTGGTTCTACATTGAAATGCCTTCCAACTCTGAATTCTTTTCCTGGTTCGATATAGTGAAAATCGCCTTTGATACCGAATTCACTCAGTTTGCTTTCAATCAGACCAAGAGGAAAACGCAGTCCGTAAATTGGTACATTTATCTCTTTGAGAAGATAAGGAATCGCGCCAATATGATCTTCATGACCGTGCGTGATAATCAGACCCTTGATTTTCTTCTCCGTATTGATCAGATAATCAAAATCAGGAATGACTTTGTCAATACCGAACATATCGTCATCCGGGAACGAAAGTCCGCAGTCAACGATCAGTATCTCATTATCATATTCTATCGCAGTCATATTCTTGCCGATTTCTCCGAGCCCGCCTAAAGGAATAATCCTGACTTTCGGAGCAGCTTTTCTAGTGACAGTCTTTGCTTTTTTCGGCTGCTTTTTCGGCGTTGATTTTGATTTTCTGGTATCTTTTTTTATGTTAGTTATTTTCGTTTTGGTATCTTTCTTTTCTTTCTTTGTATTTGCTTTACTCTCTCTTTTCTTTTCTCCCATATAGTCCTTTCCGGGACTTAACCTTTGACTACAATATTGATCAGTCTGCCAGGTACTGCAATCGTCTTAACGATAGTCTTGCCTTCTGTAAGTCCCTTTATCTTCTCATTTTCACTGGCGATCTGAATCATGTCTTCTCTCGTTGCATCACCAGGAATGTTGATTTTTTCTTTGTTCTTGCCGTTGATCTGAACAACGATTTCGATTTCGTCCTTCTTCAGTTCTTCTTCATTGTATGACGGCCACTTCTGGTCGTATACATATCCTTCGTAACCAAGTTCCTGCCAGAGTTCTTCGGTAATGTGAGGAACAAACGGTGCAAGAAGAACAACGATCGTTCTGATTGCTGTACTGTAAAGAGCGTCGTTGACATCACCTTCCTTGTACCTGTACATCTCATTCACCAGCTCCATAATTGCACTGATGGCAGTATTGAAGTTGAATCTGTCACGGATGTCTTCTGTTACTTTCTTGATTGTGTAGTTCAGAGTGTAAGCTAATTTTTTGTCAGCTTCATTTCTGATTTCATATTTGCCCGGAATGTTCTCATACTTCTCCAGGAATTCATAGACCATTCTCCAGATTCTGTTCAGGAAACGGAAGGAACCTTCAACGCCCTTGTCGGACCAGTCGAGTTCTCTTTCCGGCGGTGCAGCAAAGAGAATGAACAGTCTGGCTGTATCAGCACCGTACTTCTCGATGATTTCAGCAGGAGTAACGATATTTCCAAGAGATTTGCTCATCTTGGCGCCATCTTTGATGACCATTCCCTGTGTAAGCAGATTCTGGAACGGTTCTTCATCCTTAACAAGTCCGAGATCGTAGAGAGCCATCTGGAAGAATCTAGCGTACATCAGGTGCATGATAGCATGTTCTACACCGCCGATATACTGGTCGACATTCATCCAGTAATCGACCTTATCCTTACTGAATACTTCCTCATCATTTCTAGCGTCGCAGTACCTGAGCTCATACCAGGAAGAATCCAGGAACGTATCCATCGTGTCCACTTCCCTCTTTGCAGGCTTACCGCAGACAGGACAAACGGTATCTACGAAAGTTTTGCTTGTTACGATTGGAGACTCTCCTTTTCCGGTGAACTCAACATCTGTCGGAAGAAGTACAGGAAGGTTTTCTTCCTTCTCAGGTACCCATCCGCAGTCATCACAGTAGATCATCGGAATTGGTGTTCCCCAGTATCTCTGACGTGAAATGAGCCAGTCACGCAGTCTGTAGTTAATGGTCTTGCGCCCGATTCCTCTCTCTTCAGCTACTTCGGCGATCTTCTGTATTGCATCTTTATTATCCATGCCGTTGAATTCGCCGGAATTGATGACAGTACCTTCTGCAGCGCACGCTTCCTTCAAATCGTTCAGATCAACTTCAGGATCATGCGGATCGATGACTGGTATGATCTCAAGATCGAACTTCTTGGCGAAATCAAAGTCACGCTGGTCATGTGCAGGTACGCCCATAACAGCACCTGTTCCATAACCCATGAGTACATAGTCGGCAATGAAAATCGGCATCGTCTTACCGGTAAACGGATTGATGGCATACTTACCGATGAACACACCGGTTTTTTCATTCGACGTAGATGTTCTGTCGATTTCACTCATGTGTGCGCATCTGTCGATATAAGCCATGACATCTGCTTCATATTCCGTACCTTTGACCATATCAGGTACCGATGGATATTCCGGAGCTAATACCATGAATGTTGTACCATATATGGTGTCGATACGTGTGGTGAATACTGTCAGCGTTTCATCATAATCCTGAATCTTAAACTGTGCTTCTGCACCGTGGGACTTCCCGATCCAGTTTCTCTGCATGATTTTGACTTTGTTTGGCCAACCATCCAGTTTGTCCAGATTTGACAGTAGTCTTTCAGCGTAATCGGTGATTTTGAAATACCACTGTGAAAGATTCTTCTTGCCTACGAGAGAGCCGCATCTTTCACAGCATCCATCAACGACTTGTTCATTGGCCAGTACAGTCTGGCAGCTAGGACACCAGTTGACCTGGCTTTCCTTCTTATAGGCAAGACCTGCCTTAAAGAACTGGATGAATATCCATTGCATCCACTTGTAGTAGCTTGGATGAGCAGTTGCGACTTCTCTGTCCCAGTCGTATGACAATCCAAGCTGACGAAGCTGCCTGTTCATCTCCGCAATGTTGCCCCATGTCCATTCTGCCGGCTCAACATTATGCTGGATGGCTGCGTTTTCTGCAGGCAGACCAAAGGCATCATAACCCATCGGATGAAGAACGTTGTATCCATTCATTGTTCTGAATCGAGCGACAACATCACCAATCGAATAGTTTCTTACATGACCCATATGAAGTTTTCCTGACGGATATGGGAACATCTCGAGGACATAATACTTCTCCTTATCAGGATCCTCGGTAACCTTAAATGGTTTCGTCTCCTCCCAGATTTTCTGCCATTTACTCTCAATTTCACTGAAATTATATCTGTCTTTCATTTTTTCCTCCGGTTATATAACTAATTACAAAGTGTTATTTCACAATCACCCCAGATTTTCTCAAGGCTGTACTTTTCTCTGGCGTCCTGTGTCATGATGTTCACAATAACGTCTCTGTAGTCCATGAGAATCCAGGTTGGTTTATTTTTACCTTCCACATTCTTCGGGAATATTTCCAAAGGTTCCAGTACATCTTCCACAGCATCTTTCAGCGCCTGAGCGTGTCTTTCATTTCCGGCGCTTACGAGAACGAAATAATCTGCGAAAGAGCTTCTCTCAGCGATATCGATGAGTGCTACGTCGATTCCCTTCTTGTCATCCAGTGTTTTAGCGATTAATTCTGCTAGTTCTTTTGGTTCCATTCATGTTCCTCCAAATATTTTTTTGCTTCTAATGAATCAGGATGCAGATACCATCCTTCATGTTCCGTTACATAGTCGATTGTGCGCTGCAGAGACATGATGCATGCTTTGTCAAGATCCGTCTCAGCAGTACGTCTTATCTCATCTACACCGGGGTAGTTTCTTCCCGGTTCAATTGCGTCGGCAAGAAATATGATCTTTTCCAATGTGGACATCCCTGCCCTGCCGGTTGTGTGATTTGCAATAGCGTTCAGAATTTCTTCATCTTCGATCCCAAAAATCTCTCTGGACATTTCAGCTCCGAACTTGCTGTGCGCCAGATTCATATCTAACCCCGGTCGCTTTTCATACTTTGCCATATCGTGAAGGAGTGCCGCGATTTCAGCTTTATTCTTATCAGCACCGAATTTCTCAGCCATCTCTACCGCAAGCTTTGTCACATTCATTGTGTGCTCTAATCTTGACGGTTTCAGGTGCTCCTTGAGATATGGCAGAATTTCTTTTTTCAGTCGTTCACGTTCTGTATAATCCATGCTCCCTGATATATCTTTCTACTTCCGGCGGTACAAGGTCATTGATCGGTTTTCCCTCTGCCACCATCTGTCTGATCTGCGTTGCGGAGATATCCAGTTCTGTCTTATTCATACTGATCACTTCCGTTCCGTAAGCAGAGGTGATTCTCCGCAGTGCTTCCTGGTATTCATCCTGCCGGTAACCCGGTCTTGTTCCTATGACATAGGAATAGTTGTTTAACAGTTCTTCTGCATTCATCCAGGTATCGATTTTAAGGAAGCTGTCAGTACCTGTGATGAAATACAGTCTTGTATCCTTGCCATAGAATTCCTGCATATGCCGCAAAGTCAGATAAGTATAGGATATACTCTTCTGCTGCAATTCGTATTTTGATACGGTGATATGGTCATCTTTTCCGGCAGCGAGAGCAAGCATGTTGAATCTGTCCTCGCCGGATGCGTATTCACGGTCCTGTTTGAAAGGCTGAATACGTGCAGGAATCATCACAACTTCATGAAGACCTGCTTCTCTGACTGCATCTTCCGCTAAGGCTATGTGGCCATAGTGAACGGGATCGAATGTTCCGCCTAAAATGCCGATTTTTTTCATTTTTTCAACTCTATGCCCAGTTCTTCAAGCTGGGTCTCATCAACAAGTCCCGGTGCCTCGCTGACCATGCACTGTGCATTCTGGTTCTTCGGGAATGCGATGACTTCTCTGATGGATTTTTCACCTGTAAGAAGCATGACCAGTCTGTCCAGTCCGTAAGCCAATCCGCCGTGAGGAGGTGCTCCGTATTTGAATGCTTCTACAAGGAAACCGAACTTTTCATCGATATCTTCCTGTGTCATATTCAATGCTTTGAACATATCTTCCTGCATTTCCTGGTCGTGGATTCTGATGCTGCCTCCGCCCAGTTCCACACCATTCAGAACGATATCATAAGCATTCGCCAGACACTTATGAGGATCTGTCTTAAGAAGCTGCGCGTGCTCCGCCTTCGGAGATGTGAACGGATGATGCATCGCAGACCATCTATCTTCTTTTTCATCATATTCAAAGAGAGGAAAATCAACGACCCAGAGGAAGTTGAACTGATTGTCGTCCAGCAGTCCCATCTCCCCGGCTATGTGCCTTCTCAGGAATCCAAGACTGTCAAATACGACCTTATTGCTGTCGGAGATGATCAGCATCAGGTCTCCAGCTTTTGCTCCCATATGTTCTGCAAGGACTTCCAGCTGTTCCGGCGTAAAGAATTTATTGACAGAAGACGTAACACCATCCTGTGTCTTTCTGATCCATACCATACCTTTAGCGCCATAGCTTTTGACTGCCTCAGTAAGTTTGTCGATCTTTTTTCTTGTATAAATATCGGATCCGCCTGTAACGCAGATGCCGCGTACACTTCCGCCTGCTGCGATAGCATCAGTGAACACTTTGAATTCACAGTCCTTGACTTTTTCGGTCAGATCACAGAGTTCAAAGCCGAATCTTGTATCAGGCTTATCACTGCCATAACGTGTCATCGCTTCTTCCCAGGTCATTCTTGGAAATGGAGTTTCAATATCGATGCCCTTCATCTCCTTCATTACCCTCTTGAGAAAACCTTCCTGGATTTCAATGACATCATCAACATCAACAAATGACATCTCCAGGTCGATCTGTGTGAATTCCGGCTGTCTGTCTGCACGGAGATCTTCATCTCTGAAGCATTTGACAATCTGGAAGTACCTGTCTGTACCGCCAACCATCAGCAGCTGCTTGAAGGTCTGAGGTGACTGCGGAAGTGCATAAAATCTGCCTAGATTGATTCTGCTCGGCACCAGATAATCTCTGGCTCCTTCCGGCGTGGATTTGATGAGCATAGGCGTTTCTACTTCTGTGAATCCCTGTTCCGCATAGTAGTTTCTGGCCAGCGTTGTGAGCGCAGCTCTGAATGACAGATTGTCCTGCATCTTTTTCTTACGGAGATCAAGATATCTGTACTTCAGTCTCAGATTATCGTCAACATTGTCATCATCCTTGATATAGATTGGGGGAGTTTCAGATTTAGAATAGATGATGAGATCATCAGCGATGACCTCAATATCACCTGTTTCCATTTCAGGATTTTTGGATTCACGTTCAACGACCTTGCCTTTTACTCCGACAACATATTCACTTCTGAGCGTGTCTGCAAGGGCGAAAAGTTCATCACTTGTTTCGTCGTTGAAAACAACCTGCGTCATTCCGGTCTTGTCTCTGACATCGCAAAAAATCAGTCCGCCCAGATTTCTGCGTTTCTGGATCCAACCGTTTAAGACGACATTTTCCCCAACATTGCTGCTTCTCAATTCACCGCACATATGCGTACGTTTATATACCATTTTTGTCAATTCTCCTTTTATTTAGTCAGTTCTTCTATGATGCTGTCGATAGGAACGCTGGTCTGTTCACCGGATTCCATATCTTTGATCTGCAGTTGTCCTTCGTTCAGTTCATTCTCTCCGACAATGACGGTCTTCGCAGCATTTACTCTGTTAGCGAACTTGAACTGGTTCTTGAAGTTTCTTCCCATAACGTCCATCTGGACGCTGACGCCCTTCAGTCTCAGATCGTGCATCAGCTTCAATGCGAACAGCTTAGCCTGATCGCCCATAAATGCGATAAATACGTCTGTTCCTGCAGGTTCCGGAATCTCTACGCCGCAGGCTTCCATGGTCATGAGAATTCTCTCCTTGCCCATGCCCCAACCAACACCGGGAGTTGACGGACCGCCGATTTCCTCAATCAGACCATCATATCTTCCGCCGCCGCATACAGTTCCCTGTGCACCGATCTTCGTTGTAACGAATTCGAACGCGGTCTTTGTATAATAATCGAGACCTCTTACGATTTTAGGGTTAACAACATATTTGATACCGAAAGCATCCAGATTGGCCTTCAGCTGTTCAAAGGCCTCTTTGCAGTCATCGCAGAGGAAATCCAGCATCATCGGAGCATCTTTTACCAGTTCCTGATCGATTGGAGACTTGCAGTCCAGAATTCTCATCGGGTTCGTGTGGAAACGTTCCTGGCAAGTCGGACAGAGTTCATCGTACTTCGGTTCAAGGAATTTCTTAAGCGCGTCTCTGTGCTTGCCTCTGCATTCCGGACATCCAACGCTGTTGATCTGCAGTTCCACATCCGTAATCCCCATCTCATTGATGAAATCATATCCAATTGCTATGATCTCAGCATCAGCCATCATGTTCATGGTTCCGAAGGTCTCAACACCGAACTGGTGGAATTCTCTGAGTCTTCCTGACTGTGGCTTCTCATATCTGCAGCAAGGGATGTTATAGTATACCTTCGTCGGCTGCGGGTCAGCATATGTCTTGTGCTCACAGAGTGCTCTGCAGACAGGTGAAGTGCCTTCCGGTCTCAACGTAATGCTTCTGTTTCCGAAGTCCTTAAAGGTGTACATCTCTTTCTGTACGATATCGGTTGTATCTCCAACACCTCTCTGGAACAGCTCGGTATGTTCAAATATCGGAGTTCTGATTTCTTTGAAGCCATATCTTCTGCAGATCTCTGCGAATTTTTCTTCGATGTAGTGCCATTTGTAGACCTGATCAGGCATCGCGTCTTTTGTTCCCTTAGGTGCATTTGTCAACATTTCTTCTTTCCTCCTATTTTAGAAAAATCCTTTTTTCTTCCTATCGATCATGTCATCGATTCTGTCTATGTATATTTCATAATTAGAGACATTCGCAACTCTCTCCAGCCGGTTTTCAGCGGGATAATAGATCTTGCTGATTCCGCCTGCGCCTAGCGCCAGATTGGATTGTGCCTCTTCCATGATTCTTATGTTATAGAGCCCCGGTCTGTCGTCTTTGCAGAATCCGGTATTCTCTGTATTTCCTGATGTATGTTTCTGCCTGTATAGATAATATGGTCTGTAACCGCAATTCTCCAGTCTTTCGTGCGCCCATACAAGCATTCTCTCTCTGAGTTCTTCGTCTTTGTAGTTGAAATTCTCATCCAGTTCCTTGAGCTTTGAGGCCCGTTTGACAGCAAGGGTATGCAATGTAATGTTCCCTGCGCCAAGTTTGATGATTTCTTCCAGGCTGTATTTGAAATCTTCGACGGTCTCTTCCGGAAGTCCGGCGATCAAATCAGCGTTAATGACTTCTATTCCAGTCTTCCAGGCAAGTTCAAAAGCTTTATAAACATCCTCAACTGTATGTCTGCGGCCTATGAGATCAAGGGTCTTCTGCTTCATAGACTGAGGGTTGATGCTGATTCTGTCCACTCCGTGGTCAAAAAGCACCTGCAGTTTCTCCTCTGTGATCGTATCCGGTCTGCCCGCCTCAACGGTATACTCTCTTACACCTCCCAGTGCAAAAGCATCGCTGACCTTGGTCAGAAGCATATCCAATTGATCCGCACTTAATGAAGTTGGCGTTCCCCCGCCGAAATACAGGGTTTCCACATTGTAGCCTGCTGCTTTTGCAGCATTACCGGCATATGATATCTCTTTACAAAGTGCATTGAGATAAGGTTCCATCTGTTTCTGTCCGATCTGATTGCTGGTGAAAGAACAATATAGACATCTTGTCGGACAAAATGGAATACCAATGTATACGGAAAGACTCTGAGGAGCCGGTTTTCCGGCCACTTCGCGCTGATAGTCCAATATATCCTGTACCAGTGCAGCCTTACTTGCATCTACCAGATACAAGTCTTTCAGGACTTGCTTAGGATCTTCCCCTCGATCGAGAAGTTCTCCTGCAAGTTTGACGGGACGAATGCCTGTCAGAATACCCCATTTAGGGCTTTTGCCTGTATAACCAGACAGATCTCTGTAGATTTGCCTCTTGATTTCCTCTTTATCGCCTTTGAAATCGTATTCAAGAAGAATATCCCCTTCTTCTCCATACTCATTCGGCTGAAGAAATTCTTTGATCAGCTCTTCATATTGACTGGTGTTTTCAACGTTGTTGATCTTAAATTTATACAAATGGATTATGCTCTTTCTCGAAGCCTATGTTCGTAGGACCCATATGTCCAGGAAATACCTGTGTTTCATCCGGCAACGGCCAAAGTTTTGTGTGAATTGAATTTTCAAGTTCATTGAAGGAACAACCCGGAAAATCTGTTCTGCCTATGGATGCCTGGAACAATGTATCACCGCTGAACAAAGTGTTTTCAGCCGGAATATAAATACACATTCCGCCAGGAGAGTGACCTGGTGTAAAGAAGAACTTCATGTGCAGACCACCTACATCCAGTTCATCTTCATCATTTACATAAACATCGGCTTCTATTGTAGTGGGTTGTCCGAACTGAGCGCTCATATTGAAGTTCACATCACCAAGCATTTCCTTCTCATTGATGTTAGCGAGCACTTTTGACCCAGGGAAATCAGCCTTGAAACCTGCCACACCCATGATGTGATCGGCATGGCCATGAGTTAACATAATGTATGTTATATCTATTCCCATTTCTTTGATTTTAGCCGAGATTCCGCTGTTGTAAGCACCGGGATCAACAAGAAATCCCTTCATGGTTTCCTCATCGAAGACCAGATATGTATTTGTGCCAATTGCACCTGTTGGTATATTGTAAATCTGCATAGATTCCCTTTCTTGCTAGAACAGCTTATGACTTTCGAGGAGTATCGTCACTGGCCCGTCATTATCGATTTGGACTAACATTTCGGCCTGGAAAATTCCTTCCTCCACATGGATGCCCTTCTCTTTGATCAAATCGATCACCTTTCGATATAGACGGTCCGCTTCTTCTGGTCTGGCAGCCGTGAAATAGCTTGGTCTGTTGCCTTTGCGTACATCTCCAAGAAGTGTGAACTGGGAAACAGCAAGGATTTCACCGCCGATATCCTGAACACTCAGGTTCATCACACCCTCTGCGTCATCAAAGACTCTGAGGGCGGTCACTTTCTTTGCGATATATTCCGCATCTTTTTCTGTATCGCCGTCTTCCACGCCGATCAAAACCATTAATCCCTTACCGATCTTGCCTGTGATCTGTTCATCAACGGTCACACTGCTATTTGTTACTCTCTGAACGACTGCTCTCATATGAATATTTATCCTTTGTTTCTATAAGCTTCGAGAATTCCCGGTATTCCTTTGAAAGAACGGCAGATTTTCTCGATTTGCGATCTGTCGTGTATCATCAGCGTCAGATTGATTCTGATAGTATCATCCTTATTGGCTCTTGCATTGAGTCCAATAATTCTCACATCCATATCCTCACATACCTTGGATATGCTGGACAGCATGCCCTTCTGGTCCTTTGCGATAATGCTGATTTCACCGTCGTAGGACTTATCAAGAAGTTCCGGATCCCAGCTGACCTCAATCAGACGCTCTTTTTCCTCTTCCGGCAGAGCTCTCATATTGTCACAATCAACTCTGTGCACAGTGATGCCTCTGCCCTTTGTGATATATCCTACAATTTCATCTCCCGGAACAGGGTTGCAGCAGCGCGCGATGCTGATCATGAGGTTGTCAACACCTTCAACGATGACGCCTGTTTCTGCGTCAGCAGTCCGCAATTGCTCTACTCGTTTCTGCGTTTTCTCACTGATTTCATTTAAGTCGTCCAGGAGAGATTTGTTCTTTTCTTCTGTTTCAAGCTTCCGCCGTTCATCTTCATAGCGCTGCAGCAAATTCGCAACTTTAGTCTGAAGATTGCCGCCGTAACTCAGCTGACTGTAAAGGTCATCAGTATCCTTAAAGGACAGTTCCTTAGCGGCTTTGCTGATATAGGCATTTGTCATCAGAACCTTAGGATCATAGCCTTTTCTCCGCAGATACTGAGTGAACAAATCTTTTCCCTTATCAACTGCATCGTTCCTATTTTCTCGTTTGAGCCATTGACGGATCTTGTTTCTTGCTGAACTGCTCTTGGCGATTTTCAGCCAGTCGATACTTGGTCCGGCAGCGTTTGGAGAGGTGACGATGTCAACGATATTACCGTTTTCAAGCTTATGGTCGATCGTGACCATCTTGCCGTTTACCTTCGCACCGACACACTTGCATCCTACGTCAGTATGAATCTTGAATGCAAAGTCAAGCGGCGTGGCGCCGGCAGGAAGTTCTATGACATCGCCCTGAGGTGTGAATACAAATACCTGATTGGAAAAGAGATCCATCTTCAGGGATTCCATAAATTCCTTCGGATCGTTGACATCTTTCTGCCATTCGAGTGCCTGTCTGAGCCAGCTCAGCTTTACTTCTTCTTTATCTTCGGTGACGCCTTCTTTGTACTTCCAGTGGGCTGCGATACCGTATTCTGCGATACGGTGCATCTCCTGGGTTCGGATCTGAATTTCAAAAGGTCTTCCCGATTCGCCGATGACCGTCGTATGAAGAGACTGGTACATATTCGGCTTCGGCATGGCGATGTAGTCTTTGAATCTGCCCGGAATCGGTGTCCACATGGTGTGCACCAGACCCAGTGACGCGTAGCAGTCTCTGACTGTATCGACAATGATTCTGACAGCCATCAGATCAAAGATCTCATCGAGAGACTTGTGCTGATATTTCATCTTCTTGTAGATGCTGTAGAAATGTTTGGATCGGCCGTATGTCTCATGCTTGATCCCTATTTCATCAAGGGCCTTACTGATTTCATCAACGACCTTGTTGATTGCAGTCTCCCGTTCCCCTTTCCGTTCACTGACCTGCTCTGCCAAGTCGTAATAGGCGCTCGGCTCAAGGAATTTAAGGGCAATATCCTCCAGTTCCATCTTCATGGAATAAATACCAAGTCTGGCTGCCAGAGGAGCATAGATATCAAGGGTTTCCTGACATTTCTCAACGATCTTCTCATGGGTCATGTAGTTGATCGTTCTGAGATTGTGCAGCCGGTCCGCAAGCTTGATGATGAGCACTCTGATATCCTTGGACATGGCGAGGAACATCTTTCGGAGATTTTCCGCCTGCCGCTCTTCCTTGCTTTCGAATTTCAGAGCGCTCAGTTTGGTGACACCGTCAACGAGTTCGGTGACTTCATCACCAAACTCTTTTTTCATGTCTTCCATGGTGAAGGAAGTATCTTCAATGACATCATGAAGCAGCCCTGCTGCAATCGTCTCAGAATCCATTCCGAGCTCTGCAAGGATTTCAGCAACTGCAACAGGATGAATCAGATACTCCTCACCTGATTTCCTCAGCTGGTTTCTATGCATCTCCTCTGCCACATCATAGGCTCTGGAGATGAGATCCATGTTGTAGTTCTCGTTATATTCTTTGATTTTACTGAGGAATTCTCTTTTTGTCATAATCTGAACGTGTCTTCCTGCTCTCTAGGCTCTTCTTTCTTTTGTGCGCCCTTCACATAACGTTTGGAGCGTTTCTTATTCGCCTCTGTTTTTATATCCTTCTTCGGAGGAGCTTTTACTTCAGGCGATTTTTCAGCTGCAGATTCTGCTGCTTTTGCTTCTGTTTCAACCGTTGTTTCAACCGGTGTTTCGGCTGGTGCTTCTATCTTCTTCGGAACGTAAGGCTTTCCTTCTTTCTTTGCCTTCTTCTTAGCCTTCTTTTCGGCTTCCTTGATCTGTCTCTGGTATTCGCTTGTTCTGCCGCGTCTTCCCAGTTCATAGAATATCGGTGAGCATACGCAGATGGATGAATA
>SVCS01000003.1:0-42034 GCA_015058205.1 Clostridiales bacterium | reverse complement strand
CATCATACAGATCGCGGCTATGATAATGGCCAGAATAGCGTTATTCCTCAGTTCCTTACCCACGGAAGGTCCAAAGTACTCCTGCGTCACGATATTGTCATCGCCCTTAATCCCGAATTCATTATTAATAGCTTTGATGACCTCGGCTCTATCTGCCTTGTTCAGTGATTCAATGGTTCTGATGACGATTTGATCATTGTCAGATCCTGCATAGATGATCTGCGGGTCAAGGTCGAATTGCTTGATTGCGTCATCAACCTGAGCAATCTTGACCTGCTTGCCCATGTCAAGCTGAATCATCGTTCCGCCAGTAAAGTCGATGCCGTAGTTCAAACCTCTGATCACTCCGAAGCCAAGTCCGATAATGAGAATTCCGGCGGAAATACAGTAGAATATTTTGCGCTTGTTCATGAAGCCGATGGTCTTCGAAATATGGAATGTTGCGGTGTTGTCGTCCTTGACACCGAAGTAGGACTTCTTAGCAAATCTGTCGCTGGAAGCCATCAGTTTTACGTAAAGCTGTGTAATGAATACAGCTGTGAAGATGCTGACGATGATACCAACCATGAATGTGTAAGCAAATCCCTTAACAGCACTTGTACCGATTTCGTACAGGATAACAGCTGCAATCAGTGTTGTTACCTGTGAGTCGATTACAGTGGTCATCGCTCTCTTGGAACCTGTTTCTGTTGCTACACGCACAGTACGACCCAGCGTGATTTCCTCCCGGATACGCGAGAATATGACGACGTTCGCATCGACCGCCATACCAATCGAAATGATGATACCTGCGATACCAGGGAGTGTCAGAACGGTACCCATGGAAGCCATGATGTTCAGAATCAGCACTACATACAGAAGCAGTGCAATATCAGCGCAAAGACCGAGTCCTCTATAGATTACAAGCATCAGGAGGAGAATGATTCCAAGACCGATGAGACCTCCAATGATACTCATCTCAAGAGCGTTGTATCCGATTGTTGCTGACTGAACTGAAGATGTGACTTCTTTCAGTGCGATTGGCAGCGCACCACCATTGATCTGTGCAGCCAGAAGCTGTGCTTCTTCAAGATCAAAGTCTCCTGTAATTGTGCAATTGCCGCCGAGGATCGGTTCATTGACATTAGGGGCTGAAATGATCTGATCATCCAGTACAATGGCGATTGCGCCGTTTCCTACGCCCTCAATTGTTGATGTCACTTCACCGTTAAATGCTTTTGTTGTCGCTTCCCCAAAGAGATCGGCTCCTTCTCTGTCAAACTGCAGGTTGACAGCATATCCAGTTGACTGGTCATCTCTGGCGGCTTCTGCCTTTTTGACGTTATCACCTTCGAGAACAAGGGATCCGTCAGCGAGTATAAACTGAAGTTTTGCGGTCTTACCGATGAGTTCGATTGCTTCTTCAGGATCCTCTACTTCAGGTATTTCAACTCTGATTCTATCCTGACCTTCTATGGTGATCGTCGGCTCACCCAGACCATTGGCATTGATACGATTTTCAATGACTGTCTGAGTCTGTTCCATAGCTTCACGGAGCTCATCGTCCGACATACCTGCGATGTCTTTCTTGTTTGCTTCCATGACTACGTAAACACCACCTTTGATATCAAGACCAAGGCTCATTCTGTCTTTGAGCGGTGTAATCGGTCCGATACCTGTGATCGTAACAAGCCATCCGAAAATGACACACAATACAATAAATACTGCAATAATTTTTCTAACTGTGTAATTCATCTACTCCTCCGGAAATTTTAAAAATAAAAATCCATTTAATCATTCATAGTATTATACAATTTATTGCAATCTCAAACAAGCCTAAACCGTTGATTTTTCAATTATAATGACCTTTTTTTGCAATAAAAAACACCGCATCTTTGTCTGACGCGGTGTTCTTTTCAATTAAGCTCTTATGAAACAGATTATTCTGCATCAGCAGCAGCTTCTTCAGCGACTTCAGCAACCTCTTCCGCTGCGGCAGCGGCTTCTTCAACAACTGCCTCTTCCGCTTCCTTCACTTCTTCAACGACTTCCGGTGCTTCTTCAACTTCTTCGACAACTGCAGCCTTCTTCATTCTCTTAGGCTTTGATTTTCTGGCTTCTTTCTTTTCAGCATCTGCAACTTCGTCAAAATCATCAACGGATGCCTTTTCTACATGGCCTGAACCCTGCTTAACAACTTTGGAAACAGCCCATCTCATGAACTCCATTTTAACCTTGTCAGGACCAACCTGAACAACGATGGATTCATCCTTTGTCTTAACGACCTTGCAGCAGAGACCGCCGATGGTTACGATTTCATCACCAACAGCAAGACTTGCTCTCATTGCCTTTGTTTCTTTTTCTCTCTTCTTCTGTGGTCTGATCATCAGGAAGTACATTACTGCGAACAGAAGTACCAGGATCAGAATCGAGAACATCGAGCTACCCATGATTAATTATTCCTCCTGTAGTTATATATTTGTTTGATAACAATATTTACTATATTGGTGCCGGCTGTGGGGGTCGAACCCACACGGTGTTGCCACCACGGGATTTTGAGTCCCGCACGTCTGCCAATTCCATCAAGCCGGCGTAACGGAATTATTTTAACATCAGACATTTACTATTTCAAGTTCTTCATCCTTGATTTTTTCCATGTGCTTACGGGAGAACTTCTTATACATAACCGGGATGATGAACAGTGTTGTTACTGTCGCATATATTAATCCTCCGATACAGACGATAGCGACCGGCTGCACCATTTCAGCACCTTGCCCTATTCCGAGCGCAAGAGGAATCAATCCAAGTACCGTCGTGGCGGCCGTCATGAGAACAGGCCTCATTCTAACCGCGCCCGCCGTGATGATCGCCGTGTCTGTATCCATGCCTTCCAGTCTGAATCTATTGATACAGTCGACCAGTACGATACCGTTGTTGACAACGATACCGACCAACATAACGAAGCCCATCATCGCGATGACACTCAGAGTCTGATTGGCGATCAGAAGCGCAAGCATACCTCCCGTAAAAGCAAGCGGCAATGTGAATATGATGATGAATGGTGACCTGAGGGACTGGAACTGTGCGACCATGATCAGATAAACAAGGATGATTCCTATGATCATCATGAGGAGCATCTTCTTCATGGACTTCATAATTTCCTCATTTTCACCGCTGTATTTAATTTCAACGCCAGGTTTCACAAGATTTTCATCTCGTATGATTTTCTTGACGTTCGAGGTGACTTTCGTAATATTGTAGTCATCTTTTACACCGGCAGTCACATTCAGACTTCTCCGCTGATTATCATGATTGATCTGGCTTAAAGAAGCATCTCTGCTGATGACTGCGATATTCGTGAGTGATACTTTATCCTTGGTGCCGTCTTGTTTATCAGCAATAAGCTTCATGTCTGTCAGATCCTGAAGCGTAAATTCTCCATTAGAGGTGTTCTCGACTCTGACATCGATACTCTCACCGTCTGCGTTCAGCTTCGTAGCTGCTTTATCCTTTGCAAGCTTGGAATTAATCTGCTGGAATACCTGGGCTACCGTCAGACCATGCTTCATCGCATCATTCTTATCGACAGTAACCTTGACCTCTTCCGTACTTGACTCTGTGATGTCTGATACTTCCTCCAATGATTTGACGTTTCTCAGTCTGTCTTCAATATTCATTCCGGATACTCTCAGCTTGTCCAAGTCATTACTGTAAAGTTTGATGGATACGCCAGTGCCGCTCATATACTCCGTCATATCCATATCTACAGATGTGATCGCCTCGCAGTTGTTGTCTTTGCAAATCTTTTCGATGACTTTTGCGACTTTTTTACCCTGTTCCGCTTTGCTTTCATCGAGCACAATGTACATTGTAGTTTCAGCATAATCCGTATCATCATTGGAAGACATGCCAAACATCTGTGACATATTCGAGGAAAGCATAACTCCGACAGATTCAACGCCATCAATTTTTCTGACTTCTTCGCTGATTTTGTCGTTGACTCTTATTGTGTCTTCTAGTTCACTGTCTTCCGGCATCGTAATAGATGCTGATATCTGCGACGTAGACATGGACGGCATAAACTCGAATCCTCTTGTCAGAAGCAGTCCGGAAGATGCCAGCAACAGAACCAGAGCTGCAAGGACGAGCCTCTTTTTATGCAGAAGCGCCCAGGCCGCGGATCTCTTGTACCACGCAACGACTCTGCCGTTTTGTGAGATGATCGTCTTGCCTGTTTTGTTTCGGAGAAGCCCCTTCGCAGCAGCAGGCACAAATGTCAGAGCGATGACAAGGCTGGCAGCCAGCGAATACGTTACTGTTAGAGCCAGGTCCATGAAGAGTTCCTTTGTGAGACCATCTATAAACACAATTGGTACAAATACACAAATGGTCGTCAATGTTGATGCAGTGATTGCGCCGGCAACCTGTGATGCTCCGGATACGGCTGCCTGTACAGCGCTGTATCCCATGCTCCTGAGCCGGTATATGTTCTCGATTACTACAATGGAGTTGTCTACCAGCATTCCTACGCCGATTGCCAGTCCAGACAGAGAAATCATGTTAATCGTAACACCGGTGAAATACATCAAGGCAATTGCAAATACAACACTGACCGGGATACTGACTGCAGTGATGAATGTAGGTCTGATATCCCTGAGGAAGAACAGCAGTATCAGTATTGCAAAGAGTGCACCGAGAAGCAGATCCCGAAATACAGAATTGATGACAATATGGATGTATCTTCCCTGGTCCATCAAAGTTGAGAACTTGAGGCCTTTATTCTCACTCTCGAGTTTTTCAAATTCTTCAGCAATATTATCTGCCACTGTTGCTGTTGCATAAGTCGACTGTTTTGTGAAGCTGAGAAGAACACCATTTTCCCCATTGATCTTAGCGTAGATGTCAGAATCATCAGCCACATAGGATACAGTAGCAATATCCTTGACGCGAATTGGCGCAAGACCTTCAATATCCATATCAAAGAGAATCAAGTCGTTAAGCTCTTCCGTATCCTTGATCTTATCGCCTACGCTGACAAGTATCTTAGCATCGTTATCTGTGACATAACCTGCCGGCATAGAAAAATTCTGCGCATTCAAAATGGCTGATACATTATCCATTGTGATGACGCCAGTCATATCAGCGCTGTCAATGGCAGCCTGCTTTTGAGACTCAATTTGTGACAGAGTACTCTGAAGCTGCATAACCGTGGACTGAATCGTACTTTGCGTAGCAGCCAAATCTGAATAAGCAGTGCCCAGCTGGAATGAGATATTGTCCTTCTGTTTCTGTAGTTCGCTGATGGTTTTATCCAGAGCAGAGATTTTCGCCTTGATCTGCGCAAGAGCTTCTTCAGCATATGTTTTGCCTTCCGTCAGATCTTCAATCTGCTGCCGCATAGCTTCTTTGGCTTCTTCGGTTGGTGCTAAATCGATATTCTCTTCCAGAAGAGCAATTTGCTGTGTGATTTCATTGATCTGCACTTCCAGTTTTGTTCTTTCGTTTTCCAGCTCATCTTTGCCCTTTTGTGCCTGGCTGATTGCTGAATCAAGCTTGGATGTCGCACTGTTCGCCTGATTTTTTACTGTTTTCTTGCCTTTATCAACCTGTGAAGAGCCTTTTTTTGCTTTGCTGATACCGCTTTTCAGCTTTCCTTCACCATCTGCAAACTGAGATCTGATGGCAGCTGAAACATCATCGTTGATCTTGTCAATTTTATCTTGAGACAGAACAACCTGAATTCCCTCTTCGACCATCCCGATTTTACTGACAGAGGCAACGCCTTCTATGCCTTCGAGATCAGCTTCCAGATTATCTTTAATGAATGTGGAAACCTGCGCAGGTGTCTTTTCTTTCATGCCGACGGCTGCAACTGTGACAGGCATCATGTTCATATTCATCTTAATGACAACTGGTGTGCTGGCCATTTCAGGCAGAGTGCCTTCGATCTGATCAATCTTGTCACGGATATCAATAGACATAGAATCCATGTCAACATCATCGGTGAATTCAAGGGTAATCACCGAAACATTGTCTGCTGAAACGGATGAAATGTTGTTTAGTTTAGATAAGGTCGCCAGCTGCTGTTCCAGAGGCTCTGTGACCTCTTTTTCAACTTCTTCTGCGCTGGCGCCTGGTTCTGACGTCATAACAACAGAATAAGGCGCATTAATACTCGGCATAAGATCCGGCGTCATGCTGTACAGCGCAACGCCTCCGAAAACAATTGCGATAATGACACCTACAAAAACGGTGAATGGTCTTTTTACACTGTATTTAGTGAGCATCTAATCTCTTTCCCTCTTTATCTCTTTGTATTTCTCTCCCAGAATACACCATCTTCGTATCCCTGAATCCTATGATCGGTATCTGCCATTTCCAGTCGCTGCTGCGCCCAGACGCAATACCTCTCATCTTTCTCAATCCCCATATAATGCCGGCCAAGTTTCTTTGCCGTCACACAAGAAGTGCCGGATCCTGCAAATGGATCGAACACAAGATCACCTTTATTCGTACTTGCCAGAATCAGTCTTGCCATGAGCTTTTCCGGCTTCTGCGCAGGATGGGCGGTGTTTTCAGGCATGGACCAGAACGGAACGGTGATATCATCCCAGAAGTTTGACGGATGCGTATCTCTGAATTTGCCGTCCTTTGTTTCTTCCCAATCCTTTGGGCGACCCTCTTCCCTGTATGGCGCGATTACCCTGCGTCTGAGTTTCACATCATCGAGATTGAAGAGATAGTCATCGCCTTTTGTGGCAAACCAAATATCCTCCATGGAATTCTTCCAGTTAGATTTCGCGCCCCGTCCCTTTTCTCTCTGCCAGGTGATCCTGTTTCTGACAGTGTAGTAGTCGCTGAGCACTCTTCCGATGATCAGACTGCTTTCCCAATCACAGCAGACATAGATCGAACCACCTGTTTTCAGAATATGACTGGTTTCCACCAGCCACCTGCGTGTATATTCCTCATAATCAGCGGATTTCATCTTAGAAAAATTCTCGCCGTTATACTCTTTGGTCAAATTATATGGCGGATCCAATATCATAAGATCTGCCAACTCATCCGGAACATATTTACATACTTTGAACATATCTGCACAGACAAAAGAATCTATACAACAGGTATCATCTTCCACCAGATCATCCATACGGAGACAGGCATCCAGATACTCTTTGCCATCTGCAACTTCTGTGTGTATCGTTTTGTTTCTGTGCGATTCATTCATAACGTGGTAATCATACCACATCTTGCACTTTAATAGCTAATAATACATAAAAAATATCGCACCAGTTTGAATCCGATGCGATATTTTCTAAATGGTGCGGCCTGCCGGACTTGAACCGGCACGGTCTCCCACACGCCCCTCAAACGTGCGCGTCTGCCAATTCCGCCAAGGCCGCATGTGGCGTGTGCCCTCGCAGGCACTCATTCATTCTACTTGTTTCATATCCCTTTGTCAACACCCAAATCACATCGTAATGGAATGAGCGATTTATTCAAGGCCAAGGTAATCTATAATATCATCAAGCTGCGCAAACATATCTTCCGGTTCTCCGGAATTGTCGATGACAAAATCAGCGTATTTTGCTTTTTCCTCATCGGACATCTGATTGTTGATCCTGTCACGGATGTCTTCTTCATCTGCATCATCACGCTGACTGACTCGATCGATCCGTTCATCCATATCGGCTGTTATGAGTATCACAACATCGCACCTGTCGTTGATATTCGCCTCAAAAAGCAACGGTGCATCCAGAAGAATCCCTCGTGCGTCTGTCTGTTTGAGCTCCGCAATGTTACGGTCAATGATCGAGATGATTTCCTGATGCATCATCTGATCAAACTGTTCTTTCACTTCGTTGTCTCTGAAGACAAGATCTGCCATTGCTTTTCGGTCGAGAACAAGGCCATTCCCCTTCTGCCCGTCATGGGATACACAACCAAATTTTTCTTCGATTTCAGCGAGAATAGGTTCTCCTTCTGCTGTGAGATCTCTGCCGATCTGATCCGCATCGATAAGCGCGAAGCCTTTCTCAATCAGGTATTCTGCAGCTGTTGATTTGCCTGTTCCGATTCCACCTGTAATTCCAATTACAATCATTTCAGTTCGTACCAGTTCTTTCCTTCATTCAGATCAGCCTTCAGCTCAACGGCCAGTTCATAGGCTGATTCCATATTATCTACTATCAATTTCTCTATTGTTTCTTTTTCATCAGGATATGTGTTGATCACAAGTTCGTCATGAATCTGCAGTATCAGTCTGGATCTCAGTCCCGCAGTTCTGATGGCATCATACACCTTGATCATGGCAATCTTGATGATGTCAGCAGCACTTCCCTGAATCGGGGAATTCATTGCAAGACGTTCGCCGATCTGCCTGACCATGTAGTTAGACGCGTTGATTTCCTTAATGAAACGTTTCCGCCCCATGAGCGTCGAAACATACCCTTCTGCTTTTGCAAAAGCAACCGCGTCATCCATGAATTTCTTGACCTGTTCGTGCTTTTCAAAATAAGCCTTGATATAATCATCCGCTTCTTTGCGCGAGATATCCAACTCTCCGGAAAGACCAAATGCACTCATGCCGTATATCACTCCGAAGTTTACAGCCTTTGCTCTGCTTCTCTCAGCAGGGGTGATTTCTTCTTCCGGGATACCGAGCACGTTTGCCGCTGTCGCTCTGTGAATATCTTCCCCTTTATTGAATGCATCAATCAGCGCTTGATCGCCTGACATATGGGCAAGTACTCTCAGCTCGATCTGAGAGTAATCGGCACCAATGAGCAGACACTCCTCATTATCCGGAACGAACGCTTTCCGAAGCTGCCGGCCCAGTTCCTGTCTGATTGGAATGTTTTGCAGATTCGGTTCTGTGCAGCTGATTCTTCCTGTCGCAGCAACCGTCTGCTGGAAGTGGGCATGAATCTTCCCATCCTGATGGATGAGAGGAATCAGACCATCGACATATGTACTCTTCAGCTTTGTCAGTGTTCTGTATTCGAGAATGGCAGGAATGATTGGATGATCGTTTTTGATCTTCTCAAGCACCTCCGCACTGGTGGAATATCCTCGCTTTGTTTTTTTACCGTGTTTGAGCTCCAGTTTCTCAAACAGAATATCGCCTAACTGCTGCGTGGAGTTAATGTTAAACTCCTCGCCTGCCATCTCATGGATTTCAGCTGCCAGTTTATCGATCTCAAGAGACAAGGTTTTTCCAAAGTCCGTAAGAAATGCCCGATCCGATCTGAAGCCTTCTTTTTCCATTGCAGCCATAACTTCAATGAGTGGAAGCTCCACATCATAAAGAACTCGTTCGAGCTTCTGACCGCTGATTTGAGCTTTCTGGAGGCTTTCCAGATTGCTGACGGTCACACACCATGACAGACCGTAATCCTCATAAGCCTTCATATTGTCTGCAAACAGATCTATCTGTGCATTGGAAGCGATGAAATCCTTTTCCTCCTGAATACTCGTATGGAGATATTCATTGCTCAGCGCCGGCAGTTCATAATTGCTTCTGCCTGAATCCAGCACATATTGGGCAATGGCTGTATCAAATTCCGTGATAAATCCAGACAAATCATAGCAGCACATAAACATGTAATAAGCGCTTTTGATATCATGTCCTGCAAATTTCGGCGGATTCTCCGACGCCATCTGCTCTTTCAGCCAGTCACCCAGGCCATTGAGACCCTCATGCTCTACAAAGTAATACTTCCCCTGATTGAGCATGGCAACAGAGTCGATTACAGGCGACTCAGTATGACTTGGATTACCGAAAACTTTCAGAACAGTCCTGCCGCTGATGTCGATACTGTCGAGCTGTCCTGATTCTTTGATGATGATTCTCTCAATGTCTTCTGCTTTCACAGTATCTTCAGGAACGCTGACTTCAGCCACTGTTTCCTGTACGGAAGGACTGACTTTCAATCTGCTTAGGAATCTGTTGAACTCCAGCTTTCTGTACAATTCTATCAGCCTGTCATAGTCTGGTTCTTTTATAAGACAGTCATCTACTGTAATATCAAGGGGCACCTGTGTCATGATCGTCGCAAGACGTTTGCTCATCATAGCCTGCTGAACATTGTCCTTGACCTTCGCCTGAAGACCAGCTGGTTTGATTTCATCAGCATTGGCGATGATTTCTTCTACACTGCCATACTGCTGAATGAGCTTTGTAGCAGTCTTTGCACCAACGCCGGGAATACCGGGAATATTATCTGAAGAATCTCCAGCCAGACCTTTGTAGTCAATAAGTTGTATTGGCGTAAACCCATAGGCTTCGCAAAAAGCATCATGATCATAAAGATCAAATTCAGATACTCCCCTCTTTGTGTAGACAATCTTCGTCACATCCGTTGCCAGTTGAAGCTGATCCCGGTCTCCTGTAAATACAAATGGTTCCAGACCTTTTTCTTCGCTCATGCGTACAAGCGTGCCGATGATATCATCAGCCTCGTATCCTTCCAGCTCCACCCTTCTGATATTCATAGCATCCAGAATATCCTTGAGGATAGGTATCTCCATAGCAAGTTCCGGCGGCATCTTTTTACGCCCTGCTTTATATTCGTCATACTGCTCATGCCGGAATGTAGGGGCTTTCATATCAAAAGCGATGGCCATATATTCAGGGTCATAGTCCTTCCTGATTTTGTCCATCATATTGATGAAGCCAAAAATGCCATGAGTGTATATACCATCCTTTGTGATCATAGGATTCCGCATGGCGTAATATGCTCTGTTGATTAAACTGTTTCCATCAATAAGCGCAATTCTCTTCATAAAGTACTGTCCTTCTGCAGGTATCTTATTCTGTCTGTTCTTCGGTTTCTGCCGGCTCTGCGGATTCTTCAGGTGCATCAGCCACATCCGGTGTTGCCGTTTCTTCTATAGTTCCCGGTATTTCAGGATCTTCTGCGGTTCCCTCTGCTTCCCCGACAGGAAACTCCGTGATTCCATCTTTATTCAGCTGGAAACTCTCCGGAAGAAGCTGTGTCAGATTTCTCAGTCTGATCTGTTTATCCGCTTTCGTAACAACAGTAATCTCGGGAGCAAATTCGCTCATAAACTGTCGGCAGATTCCACATGGAAGAGCCTCTTCTTCACCAGCTGAAACGGCAATGGCAATGAATGGGTTCTGACCAATATCGTAATTCAGGACACCATCTGATATTGCCTTTGCAAAGGCAACACGTTCTGCGCAGAGCGTTGCACCATAGGATCCGTTCTCAATGTTGACACCTGTATAAATCTTGTTGACAGGAAGCACGGAATCTTCATTCGGTCTGACAAGAAGCGCTGCTCCTACTTTGAAATCGGAATATGGAGCATAGGCGTTCTTTCTCGCATTTTCCGCAGCGTAGTACAGATCTTCCAGTTTTTTCAGATTCGCTGTCTTCTGTGTCTTTGCTGGTTTCATTTCAGCTGATTCGTCTTTATTTTTCCTTCCAAACATTTTTGACCTCCGTCACATTTTTGAAACTGTTACTTCCGGTCCCTGTAACATCCCCAGTAGGTAACGCCGACAAAGAACGAACCACCAATGATGTTGCCAATGGTTACAGGAAGCAGATTTTTTATCAGAAATCCGAATAGTGTGAGCGATCCTGTGTCAAGACCAAGCATATTGACATAAGCTTCATTTCCCGCTGCAATCATTCCTGCTGGAATGAAATACATGTTCGCAACACTGTGCTCAAATCCGGATATAATAAACAGTCCTATACAGAACCAGATGGCGAATATCTTACCGATGGTTTCCTGGGAGCCGGTTGCCATCCAAACGGCAAGACAGACCAGAAAATTACAGAATACACCGAGAATCACAGCTCTTCCGAAGCTCAGACTGCACTTGCCGACGGCAGTCTTGACTGTAACTGCTCCCAGAAGCCCTGCGCCGGAATCCCAGAGTCCGCTGTAAGCGATACAGAAGACGATGATGAGAGAGCCCGCTAGATTTCCGATGTAAACAATAGCCCAGTTCCTGAGCATCTGGGATACTCTGATTCTCTTATCAAGGATGCCGATTACCATGAGACAGTTTCCAGTAAATAGTTCTGCGCCGCATAATACGACCATCATCAATCCAACAGGGAATACAGCACCCATAACTACCTTACCGACCCCGAATGTGGCCGGATCAGAAGTCAGGTTAAAGGATGCCATCAGAGAAGCCTGCGCGCCAAGGGCTATGAATGCACCTGCCATCATAGCCAGAACAAAAAGCCTGCCGGCTCCGCCCTCCGCCTTCGGCAGCGAAGCGTCAGACTGTTTGATCATGATTTCACGCGGTGTGAGTGCAGTCATGAATCTGTTCTCCTTCGTTCTTTCATACGAACCGATAAAAAACAATAATCCCGACATGCCGTCAGGGTTATAATTCACGCCCTAACGAATGTTAGGTGGGTATCCTGCCTCTGCGTTCTGTCTTCCTGTCAAGCAGGCCTGACATCGTTCAGATTGGACCCGGATTCCCTATGTGATGATGTAGGTTGAATTATAGATTCCCAACGAACACTTCAGGATTATTTACAATGTCATTTTTATAGAACGGCCTGAGGCCGAACATACTACAGCTCTATGCTTTCAAGATCTACGCTGCAGTTGTGATGTACTTTCTGTACGTCATCATTATCTTCCAGAATGTCAATCATCTTCTTCAGTTTCTTGAGATCCTTTTCATCCTTTGGTGCTGCTTCCATAGAAGGGACATATTCGATTTCGGATTCCACGAATTCATAGCCCGCATCTGTCAGCGCACCGTGCACATCCGTGTAAGCGGAAGGCTCTGTCAGAACCTCGAAACTGTCTTCATTGACGATCATATCGTCAGCACCTGCATCGAGGGCAGTCATCATCAGTTCATCCTCATCGATTTCATCTGTTTTCTCAATGATGATCACACCCTTACGTGCGAACATATAGGATACACATCCCGGTGTTCCCAGATTTCCGCCGTGCTTGTCAAAAGTCGATCTGACAGCGGATGTTGTTCTGTTCGTGTTGTCAGTCAGTGCTTCTACGATAACGGCAACGCCGCCAACGCCATAGCCTTCAAAATTCAGTTCAGAATAGGATTCACCTTCCAGTTCGCCTGTACCTTTTTTGATGGCTCTCTTTATATTATCATTCGGCATGCCGATTGCTTTTGCCTTTTCGATCGCTACTCTGAGCGTCGCGTTGTATTCAGGATCTCCTCCTGCCTTGGCGGCAACGATAATCTGTCTGCCGTACTTCGTAAACATTGCTGAGCGCTTGGAATCCTGCGCTGCTTTTCTTCCTGCTATTGTACCGTGTCTTCCCATAAAGACGCCTCCTTAAAAATATATTTGCTTATCTCTATTCTATCCCCTATCGTCATTATCTGCAAGTTCTTTCGCCTGCTCAAGCATTACTGCTGTGACTCTTTCAGGTTTTTGTGTGCCGTTGTCATCATCAGTTTGATACGGTTGAGCTGATTGACATGGGACGCACCCGGGTCGAAGTCGATGGCTACGATATTGGCCTTCGGACTGAACTTTCGCATTGCCTTCATCATGCCTTTGCCGGTTACGTGGTTCGGCAGGCAGGCAAAGGGCTGCAGACAAGCGATGTTTTCGACGCCGTTTTCGATCAGTTCCACCATTTCACCTGTCAGAAGCCAGCCTTCACCGCACTGGTTCCCCAGGGAGATGACCTGCTGGGCGGATTTGGCAGTTTCTTCTATGTGGGCCGGCTCATGGAATCTCTTTGATTCTCTGAGCGCGACTCTGGCAGGCTTTCTGATTTTCTCCAGAATCGAAATGGCGGCGTTGTTGCCTTTCATCTGCATATATGTTCCCGAAAGATGCTCATAGTTGAAGGTCTTATTGTACATTCCGTAAAGGATAAAATCGAGAAGATCGAGCACGACTGCTTCGCCGCCCTCTTCCTCGATAACCCCTACGATATCGTTGTTTGCCGTAGGATGATATTTGACGAGAATCTCACCGACTACGCCGACCTTCGGCTTTTTGATATCCCGCAAAGGCAGTTCATCGAAGTCCATGCAGATTCCCTTGCAGTTCTTCTTGAACTCATTCCAGTTGCCATTTCTGCAGTTCTCCATGGCAATCTCATTCCACTTCTCATAGAGAGCGTTGGCACTACCCGGCTCCACCTCATATGGTCTTGTGGAATAGAGCACTCTCATGAACAGGTCGCCGTACACAACAGCCATCATGCCCTTTTTGATCAGGTTCCAATCCAGGAGGTTAAATCCCGGATTCTTTTCCAGACCGGCCATATTTACGGATATGATCGGAATCTGCGACATATCCAGGTCCTTCAGCGCCTTTCGCAGGAGGGAAACATAATTGGATGCTCTGCACTGCCCTCCTGTCTGGGACATGAATATGGCAGTTTTATCTAAATCATATTCTCCTGATTTGAGCGCAGCGATGGTCTGCCCCAGGGTTACGATGGTCGGATAGCACGCATCGTTGTTAACATACTTCAGTCCTTCATCGACGGCATGTACACTGACCGGCGGCAGCTGCTTCGCATTGTATCCGCAGGAACGCATCATAGCCTCCACCAGATTCCAGTGAATCGGTGACATCTGCGGCATCATGATGGTGTAATTGTCATCCCGCATCTGCTTGGTGAAGTAAGCGCGCTCATAAGGTGAATTGTCAGGTTTTGCTTTGACCTCGTTCTTTTCACGTTCAGACATGGCTGCGCGCAGTGATCTGATTCTGATCTTGGCGGCCCCCAGGTTTGAACCTTCATCGATCTTCAGAACGGTGTAGAGCTTGTTGTTCTTGTGGCAAATCTCCTGCACCTGATCTGTCGTAACCGCATCAAGACCGCAGCCGAAGGAGTTCAGCTGAATCATCTCGATATCGTTTCTCGTGCCTGCAAATATTGCTGCCCGGTACATTCTCGAGTGGTACATCCACTGGTCGAGGACTCTGATCGGCCGTTCCAGCTTCGCTTTATGAGCGATGGAATCCTCTGTGAGAACCACCATACCGAAGGAGTTGATCATCTTGTCGAGGCCGTGGTTGATCTCCGGATCCACATGATACGGTCTTCCTGCCAGGATGATGCTCTTAACGCCGTGCTCCTCCGCATACTTCAGGGCATCTTCTCCTGCCTTTCTCATATCCTTGTGAAACTGTTCGTCTTCACGGCGTGCAGCTCTGACCGCATGGCGTATCTCCTGCTTTGTGATGCCTTTGTCCTTCAGAACATCTGCAAGTTCATCGATGAGATACTTGTCATTATCATACGGCAAGAATGGATGCATGAAGTCTATTCCGTTCTCTGCAATCACTTCGTCCATATTGTTTGCAATGACCTCAGGGTAAGTTGCAACGATTGGACAATTGTAGTGGTTCGGCTGTTTCGGATCTTCTACACGCTCATAGTTGATGCTTGGATAGAAGATGAATCTGAGACCGTGCTCCGCCAGCCATTTGATATGTCCATGGACAATCTTCGCCGGATAGCATGCTGTATCTGAGGAAATGGTATCCATGCCCATCTCATAGATGGATTTCCGAGACTGCGGTGAAAGGACAACACTATATCCAAGCTGCGTCCAGAACGTGAACCAGAACGGATAGTTCTCATACATATTGAGCACTCTAGGAATGCCGACTTCCCCTCTTGGAGCATCTTCCGCTTTCAGAGGGATGTACTGGAACAATCTGTTGAATTTATACTCATAGAGGTTCGGCAGTTCACTGTGTGTAGCTTCTGTCTTGCCTTCTCCCTTTTCACATCTGTTTCCGGTGATGAGTCTGCTGCCATCTGCAAATTTATTGATGGTCAGGAGACAGTTGTTTTCGCATCTTCTGCATCTTGTTGTAGATGTTTCTACATCAAAGCTCTCCAGCTCATCTCTCTTCAGCAGGCTGGATTCACCGCCCTTGTAGTTGCTGCGGGCAATTAGTGCTGCTCCGAATGCTCCCATCAGTCCGGAAATGTCAGGCCGAACCACATCCTTACCGAGAATCTTCTCAATGGATCTGAGTACAGCTTCATTGAGGAATGTGCCGCCCTGTACGACGACCTTCTCACCGGCGTCCTCAGGATTTCTGAGTTTGATGACTTTGTAGAGGGCGTTCTTGATCACGGAATAAGACAGCCCCGCGGAAATATCTCCAATGGTTGCGCCTTCCTTCTGCGCCTGCTTTACCTTGGAGTTCATGAATACCGTACATCTCGTTCCAAGATCGACCGGTCCTTCGGCAAAGAGGGCTTCCTGGGCAAAATCAGGAACGCTCATCTGCACCGACTTGGCATAGGTTTCAATGAAGGAACCGCATCCGGAAGAACATGCCTCGTTGAGCATGATGTCATAGATGGCGTTGTCCTGGATCTTCATACATTTCATGTCCTGACCGCCGATATCCAGGATAAACTCAACGCCCGGCAGGAATTCCTCCGCGCCCTTGTAATGGGCCATGGTTTCAATCTCACCCATGTCGCACTTGAAGGCTGCCTTAATGAGGTTCTCTCCGTATCCTGTCACCGCCGTGCCGCCGATATAGCAGCCTTCCGGCATCTTGTCGTATACATCCTTAAGCATCTCGATGATCGGTGCGATCGGCTTACCGCGATTGCTGCGGTAGAACGTATAGAGAACATTCTTTTCATCATCGATGACGATGGATTTCGTTGTCGTCGATCCGGCGTCGATACCGAGGAACAGTCTGCCCTTGGCTTCGGAGAACGGTTTGCGTCTGACCTTCGCTCTATCGTGGCGCTCCTTGAATTCCTCATATTCCTGCTGATTTTTGAACAGCGGTTCAATGCGGGCAGTATCACTAAGCTCGCTCTGATCAGCATTGGCCAGTCTCGTCATGATATCACCAAGACTGGTTTCTTCCTTCTCCCCAGCCAGAAGCGCAGCGCCTACTGCGACGAAGAGCTTACCGTCTTCCGGTATGATGACTTCTTCCGGCTTCAACTTGAGTGTTTCAATGAATCTCTCCCTCAGCTCCGGGAGAAAACTAAGCGGACCGCCGAGAAAGGCAACTTTACCCTTGATTGGATGACCGCAAGCCAGACCTGAAATGGTCTGATCGACTACCGCCTGAAAGATGGACGCTGCCAGATTCTCAATCTTAGCGCCATCGTTGATCAGCGGCTGGATATCAGTTTTGGCGAATACGCCGCATCTTGCCGCAATCGGATAAATCAGAGTATGCTTCTTTGATGCCTCGTTCAGTCCGTCAGCATCTGTATTGAGAAGTACTGCCATCTGATCGATGAAAGCACCGGTACCGCCTGCGCAGGTACCGTTCATTCTCTGTTCGATCGTCTGTCCATAGAAAGTGATCTTGGCATCTTCTCCGCCAAGTTCGATTGCTGTGTCTGTTTCCGGAATCAGTGTCTGCACTGCCTTGCTGCAGGAGATGACTTCCTGTTCAAAAGGCACCTTGATCAGCTTCGCAATACTCAGGCCGCCGGAGCCTGTGATGACTGCCTGAATTGTCTTATCACCAAACTCTTCATGCGCTTCTTTGATCAGTTCCTGTACCTTCAGGAACGCATTGGACATATGCCTTTCGTATCTGCTGTAGATGATATTGTTGTCATCATCCAGAAATACAAGTTTTACTGTTGTAGATCCTACGTCTATTCCTAATCTCATAAAAACCCATCCTATAATGAATTACTACATATATATGCAAATATTATTTCCAATAAAAAACCAAGGTATATTATACCCCAAAAAATACTGTATGCAACAATGCTTTTGTAAAATCTTCCACACATGTTTTGCATATTATTATTGTTTCAAATATAATAAATTCTATGAAGAGTACGATTACAAAAACAACCTATCAGTCTATCTATCGTCTGCTGGACAGAGTATCTCCTGTTGATTTCGACTGTGGGATTCTCTGCGGCGCGGCTTGCTGCCTTTGCGACTATATCCCGGAGGATATCCCCTACACTGCTGATGGTGATGAAAATGCCGACAGTTACATGGGACTGATGCTGCTTCCGGGTGAAGAGCAGGTTTATGATGAGTCAGATGAGGAATGGATCGAGTGGGGTTCCATTCTCGCCGAAGAATATGATTATCCGGAGAGCTGGCACGGACGCGTTCCGTTCATACAGTGCCGCACTGCTCCCCTCTGCAGGAGAAATAGGCGGCCGATTCAGTGCCGCACGTTTCCCCTTTCCCCGCATATCGATGATGATGGCATATTTCATATCATTCTCTGTGCAGATGAGCTTCCTTACGAATGTCCGTTGATTCGGGATTTTGTCAGACTAAATGATGAATTCATCAGAGCAACCTACACCTGCTGGAAACACCTGATCAGAGACCCGTTGATCCGGGACCTTGTTATGATGGATTCCGATGACAGAATCGATGATGGTGTGCCTCTTATTTACCTATATCCGTAACAAAAGCGCCGCATTGCTGCGGCGTTCTTTTTTATGAATTGCGATTATTCCCCAAGTTGACGGATGTCTTTTTTGTAAAGCCATACAAAGGCGATGATCAGATATGTTGTTCCCAGAATTTCGGCCAAAGGGAATGACCACCAAACAGCGTTCAGCCCATACAGCTTTCCAAGGATGTAAGCAATTGGGAGTACGCCGATAAGTTGCCTGATCAGTGAACTCCAAAGGCTCAGGAAACCATGTCCCGTTCCCTGGAAAACGGACGATGTCATAATACCGTAGGAAGCAGGAAGGAAACACCAACTGACCGCGCGCAGTGCCGGAACACCGATAACGTACATGTCCTGGTTCCCCTGCGCATTAAATGCACTGAGGATTTCATGAGGGAACAGCTGGAAGACGACCAGACCTGCTGCCATAATGGCAAAGGCGAAGATGAATCCTTTTTTGTAAGTCTCCATCAGCCTCTTCTTGTTCTTCGCCCCGTAATTGAACCCAAGAATCGGAAGCACACCCTGATTCAGGCCAAAGACAGGCATGAAAATGAAGGACTGCAGTCTGCCGTAGACGCCCATGACTGCAACAGCTGTCTCAGTAAATGAATTCAGAATCATATTCATTCCAAACTGCATCACGGATCCAATGCACTGCATCAGAATCGCAGGAAATCCAACTGCATAGATATCTTTGACGATGCTCCCCTGCCATTTGAACCCGCGCAGTCTGACTTTGACTGGGTGTTTTCTGCCGAAGAGCAGGTACTGTCCCAAAATCATAGAGAACAGCTGTCCCGTAACGGTGGAAACAGCAGCTCCTGTCACACCCATTTCCGGGAACGGTCCAAGACCGAATATGAGAACCGGGTCCAGAATGATATTGGTAATCGCGCCCAGAATGCTGCAGAACATCGGGAATATCATATTTCCTGTAGCCTGGATGATTTTCTCTGATGTGACCTGAACAAATACAAACAGGGATCCAATCAGCACAATGGTCATGTACTTGGTGCCTTCCTCCACAATGTAGGCGGTATCTGTCATAACCTCCATGATCGGTCTTGATAGGAAGATTCCCACAAGAGCGAAACCGGCCCAGTTGAAGAAGGAAAGCCTGTATCCATGGCTGGCCGCCAGATTGGCTTCTTCGTAATTTCTGGCACCGAGTCTTCTTGAAATCAGGGAATTGATACCGACACCCGTTCCTATGGCACAGGACATCATGACCATCTGTACCGGGAAGATATAGGTGATCGCAGCCAGTGCCTCTTCGCCGATTCGCGCAACAAAGAAGCTGTCTACGATGTTGTACAAAGCCAGTATCATCATCGACAGCATGGCCGGCCAGGCCATATTCAGTATTAATCTGCCAACGGGCATCGTGCCCATCTTGTTCTGCATATTGTTCTCCTGAAATGAAATCTAACAAATGGTATTCTATGTTTTGCATGCCTTCGTGTCAACACATAAACATAGATGTCCTATCAATAAAACGGGAGATCCTGGGATCTCCCGTTTGCACCGATTCAAATCAAACCATTCACATTGGTTGCTCTTACTGTGTAATATCCGTCTTGTAGATGAACTTGACATTTCCATCCATGCCGGAAGGCAGTTTGGTAAATGTTTTGTAGCCTTTCCCTGCATCGAGCATTCCATCCACATTATCGATGGTTCCCTTCAGATCATCATTGTACATATCAACGATCTTCTTAATGCCTTCTTTGTAAAGCTTTGACATACCTTTGCTGAGTTCAAGGGATCCTTTATCTAACTGGTCGACACCGTTGATCAATGTGCCGGATTTATTCTGCAGGGATTCCATTCCATTTGCTAATGCCTGCGCGCCAGTTGCAAGTGCATCTTCACCTGCTTTCAATTCACCTGCCCCATTTGTGAGCGTTGTCAGTCCGGTATTCAATTCAGAAGATTTTGCAATCACAGTCTGGAGCATCGTATCAAGACCCTGATCCAGCTGATGCTGATACCATATTACTGAGCCCATGTCTTCGTTTGCTTCTGAACCTAAACCAGATGACAGTCCTGCCAATCCGGTCGTTTCTTCTCCGTTACCATTGGCAACGACATCAATGGTTCCATATACTTCTTTTGCATCAGCTAATGCTGTGTCAAGCTTGGAATCATAATCAGATCCCAGAATATCTTTAATGTTTTCTTTCTGTTCAGCTGTCAGATTGCCTTCTACTGCCTTTAAAGCTGTAAGATAAGCGACTACATTCTGCTGTTTTGCTTTTACCCCGTTTAAGGTTTTGATATAACTGTCAATGCCGAACTTGATTTTGACCAGGTTTGTCTCAACACCGGACGCAACCTGTTTCATTTGTGACAGGTTTTGTGTCAAATCCGTTAAAACCGTTGGCAGATCTTTCGCAAGCTGTGCAAGACCACCACTGAGCTGATTGGCCCCCTGCTGCGCATTTTTTGTACCTGCATTCAGCTGATCGGCGCCATTCTTCAAGGTATTGACGCCGTTTTCCAAAGCCGGCATGTTGTCGTTCATGGTTGTCAAACCGTCATACAGCTGCTTACTTCCGTCCACTAATGCCTTTGCGCCTTTATTCAGCGCATTGATTTCATCATCGTAATTCATGTCGATACCGTCTGTATCGATATCTTCAAAGAATGCATTGGTTACGACTGTCATCATATCTTCAACAGCAAACTCTTCTGCATCACCGGTAATCGTGACGCTGCTGCCGATACCAAGATCAGATTCGCCGATGCCGAGGGTCTGTGCAAGGCCTGGTGCTGCCATTCCGACGACGAGCAGTTTCTCGCCATCGTCGATGACTTTGCCCTTGCTGATCTTGATGTTCTTGAAGGAATCGTCAGTAACAATCAGTCCGGTCATGACCACAAACGGTACTGTCGTTCCATTGTATGTGGCGTCGTTTTCATAGTCGATTTTGATTTCGACTTTACCGCTTTTGCCCTGCAGCTGAGGACCGCTTACCACTTTATCATCCAGTCTGTAGGTGATATCCATAGAAACCGGAATCTCATCTGACGACTTGCCCTGATAATAGATGCCGTTTCCCTCAGCATCCCATGTGATGCCGTCGCCATTCTGTTTGAATGTTTCTTCACCCTTGACATTTTCAATATCTGACAGCGTGGTTTCATCAGAAATGGTCTTGACTTCATCCTTGTTGATCAGATGATCACTTACGATGACATCCTGCTGGGAGCCTGCATTGTCGGTGACGACATACACTGTCTCTTCCTTTTCTACACCATTCGATGCAGCAAAGGCAGCAGCAGGCATACACATCACTGTCATTGTCATCACTGCTGTTGTAATCGCGATGACTTTCTCTTTAAGAGGCTTTTTATTCATTTGTCTCTCCTTCCCTGACGAGGCGCCTGCTGTGATAAGCGCCTTCAACATTTTCAAAGCCCTTGCTTGTCTTAATAATGATTTTATCGAAGAATACGATCAGGGCCGGAAGCATGAACATAACAACCAGCATGCTGACCGCAGCTCCTCTGGCCATGAAGAACACCATGGAGCTGATGATATCAATATCAGAATAAACGGATACGCCGAATGTGGCAGCAAAGAACCCGATGGCGCTGACACAAACCGACGGCATTGTCTTGGAATGTGCTTTGATGACTGCCTGCGCTGCATCCAGTCCTCCGTTCCGTTCCCGTTTGTACCGGTTCGTAAACAGTATCGCGTAGTCTACCGTTGCACCAAGCTGAATGGTACTGATGCAGATGGAATCAATGAACGACATAACGGTTCCTGTGTAGAACGGAATGCCGAGATTGATGAAGATGGCCAGTTCAATACATGCGACGAGGATGAACGGCAATGACAGGGACTGCAGCACGAACAGTATGATCAGGAAGATTGCTCCTACAGAAACTGCTGTGACAATTTTAAAGTCTCTGTCCGTAACATCGATCAGATCCTTCGTGCACGCGGATTCACCGATGAGCAGACTTTCTTTGTCGTGGCTTTTGATGATTTTGTTGATATGAACAAGCTGATCATAGATTTCATCACTTGCCACCTCATACTCAGTGGTAACAAGCAAAAGCTGATGATGATCGCTGACCAGGGTGCCTTCCAGTGCCGATGGCAGTATTTCCTGAGGAACCGATGGTCCGAGGGCACTCTGTAATCCGAGTACTGCTTTGACACCATCTACGTTTTTGATCTCATCCATCATCTCTCCGACTTCCTTCTGGGAAAGATCGGAATTGACGAGGATCATATGCTGTGTACTGATTCCGAAGTCATCCCGCAGCATGTTGTTCGCCACATTGAACGGCAGATTCTGCGGAACGCCTTCATCGAGTTTGTAGTATGTCTGCGTGTGTGTATAGCCAAAGAGCGCCGGTCCGAGAAGCACCAGAAAGATGATAACCATGATGACAGGTCTTCTGACGATTCCTTTAGACAGCTTATCGAACTTGATCATCAGCGGTTTATGTTTGGTTTTGAAGATCAGTTTTTCGAAGCCGAGAATCAGCGCAGGCAGAACGGTAACACTTGTGATAACGCCGAGCAACACACCCTTCGCCATGACCACACCGAGATTCAGACCCAGTGTGAATGTCATAAAGCAAAGGGCAAGGAATCCTGCAATGGTTGTAATCGAACTTCCGGTTACTGATACGAGTGTCTTCGCAATGGCGTTTGCCATTGCTTCTTCCCGATCCATACCGATTTCAAATCTGTGTTCTTCATAGCTGTGCCAGAGAAAGATGGAGTAATCCATGGTTACAGCCAGCTGGAGAACTGCGGCAATCGCTTTCGTAATATACGATATCTCTCCGAGGAATAAGTTGCTTCCCATGTTGTACAGAATCGCCATTCCGATTCCCAGCACAAACACGACGGCGACAAAGGAAGAATCCATCAGAAGCGCCATCAGCAGTGTGGCAAGAATGACAGCAATCGCTACATAGATCGGCTCCTCATGTTCTGACAGTTCCTTCAGATCTGTGACAAAGGCACTCATGCCGCTGACAAAACACTGTTTGCCGCACACTTTTCGGATTTCCTGCACAGCATGAATGGAACCGACGTCGGATGTCGGCGTATTGAAGAATACGGCGATGAGTTCCGTATCGCCGTCCTCATACACATCTTTCAGTTCATTCGGTACAATGATCTCCGGCACCTGCGGTCCCAAAAGCGTATCATAGGCGATAACGCTGTCAACATGATCGATGTTTTCAATGTCTTCACAGCATTGATTGATATCTTTCTCAGTCATATCCTTGAACATGACCATGGCGAATCCGCCTTTGTCAAATTCATCAAGGAGAATATCCTGTCCCTGTACTGTTTCCATCGAATCAGGGAGATAGAGCAGAACGTCGTAGTTCACGCCTGTATTCAAATACCCTATCACAGATGGAATCAGGAGCAGCAATCCTATGATCAGAATAAGTTTTCTTTTTTTCACAACAGTTCTTGCGAACGTAAGCATGTTTCTCCTCCGGAAAGCATTGTCAGTTTATGTATGTTGGAACAATACCGATTCATATTAACAAAAACAAATATTCCTTTGAATTTACAATAAAATCAGAGTGCACAAATTTTGTGCACTCTAACTGATTTGCCCAAATATCAATTACACAGACTTGAGCCTTATTCCCCTGTTCCAATACAGGTTGCTCGTTTATAAAGCTCTTTCGATGCTGGTCAGAAGATTACCGATGGTCCCGCTGAAGACACTGTTGTACAAGTGCGCCAGGGACTCCGGACTTTCCTTCATATTCTCTTCGATCCAGCCAAAGACGGCGCCCAGCAGCGCATTCTTATAAAAATCCGCTGCGAGAGAAATCGTCCTTTCACTAAAGCGGCCTCTGCCGCTCTCCTCTTCCACTACACTTCTTGTATAATGGTATACCACCTTATCGAGAAATCTGTCAAGAGCTTCTCCGTCTACAGATTTGTAGACGTGATTGACGGCAACCCTGTTTTCATACAGAAAACTGAGCAGTTCGATCAGTGTGTTTTCCCAGGACTCATCTTTCTCATGAGCTTTCAGAATCGCGTCTGTATACCCGATGAAGCTTCTGGCAAGTACTTCATAAATATCATGAAAATGATAGTAAAACGTGTTTCTGGAAATCCCGCAGGCATCGGTGAGATCCTTCACAGTAATTTTATCGATAGTTTGTGTTTTCAGCATCTCGTTGAGGGTCTCAACAATCGCTCGTTCTGTGAAATTAGCCATAATCTTACCTACTTCAGATTGTCAGGATTCAGTCCCTCTAGTTCAGGCAGGACAAAGATTCCGTCTTCTCTGATGAGAACATCATCAAACCAGATTCTTCCGCCGCCGTATTCCGGTCTTTGAATCATGACCAGATCCCAGTGATTGGCTGACTTGTTGCCGTTCGGCGCATCTTCATAACACATGCCAGGCGTCAGATGGAAGGAACCGCAGATTTTTTCATCAAAGAGTGTATCTTTCATTGGATGAAGAATATATGGGTTGACACCGAGAGCAAACTCTCCGAAATATCTCGCACCTTCATCTACGTTAAGAAGCTCATTGATTCTCTTATTATCGTTTGCCTTTGCATCGACGATTTTACCGTCTTTGACTTCAAAAACAATATTCTCATAAGTGAATCCCTGCTCTTCAGATGGTGTGTTGTAGGAGATGATGCCATTCATGGACTCTCTGACAGGTGCTGTATAGACTTCACCATCAGGAATGTTTCTCAATCCATCACATTTGACGGCGCCGATGCCTTTGATCGAAAATGTAAGATCCGTTCCCGGTCCTTCGATGTGAACTTTATCCGTTCTATTCATCAGATCGACAAGTGGATCCATCGCCTTACTCATCTTCTTATAATCAAGGGTGCAGACATCAAAATAGAAGTCCTCAAACTTCTCAAGACTGCTGTTTGCAAGCTGCGCCATGGAATAGTTCGGATATCTGAGAACGACCCATTTGGTCTCATTTACACGGTAATCAATCGTCGGTCTTGTCAGACTGCTGTAGAGGTTCATCTTCTCAGAAGGAACATCTGCCAGCTCCGCTGTATTGTTGCCCGCTCTGATGGCAATATAAGCCTGCATGCCTTTCATCTGCGCCAAATCGATTTCATCTTTGAATTTGATCTGTTCTTCTGTGCATTCCAACATGATCTCTCTGGTGATCTGCGCATCTCTGATCTCCGCATAAGGGAGACCGCCTTTTGCGTAAATATTCTTGATCAGCTGGCGTGCAAGGTTTTTGCAGCAATCGCCTTCATAGCTGATGAGCACTTTTTCTCCTGATTGTACATCACAGGAATAGTCAACAAGTAAATCTGCCAGTTCTTTGATTCTTGGATCCATAGTTTCGTTCCTCTCTGTTTCTATTAATCTGCTTTATATCTCTATGTGTAAAATATCTGTCTTTTCAATGATTCCGCCAAGTTTCACTTCCGTGATCTTCCCATCCTGTTTCGTGATCTCAGCATTCAGCGTTCCATCCGGCTGTCTGAAAACATACTTATAGTTTCCATCCGCTTCCCTTGCTGCCTTTGCAGTTGCTGCAGCGGCCGTTCCGGAAGCACAACTGCCCTCGAAGTAAGTGGTGTCCACATCCCGGACGTAAACAACCGGCGACATCAAATCCTTTTCTTCATTGATGAACATGACACCAAAGGCATCCATGTCTGGATCGACCTTGGCATAGATGTAGCTCTTGATCTTTTCGAATGTCTCAGCATCTGCTTCCACTCCCGGGATGACAATATGTGAGATACCTTCAAAGACAACCATCGGATACTCCCCTTCTATTCCTGCAGGTGCAGTATCGACCATTTTAACATCAATCGGAAGGGGCATTTCAACAATGGAGTCCTTTGCTTTTTCATCAACAATGGCCGTTAGTGGATGATTGCAGCCGCTGACATGGACTGTGACCTTTTTCTTACCTTTACCTGCATCTACACCGTCTCCGCAGAACAAAACTCTATAATACGCATAGGATCTTGACGCATTACCGCAAAACTCCAAACCGCACATATTCATACCAGGTTCCCCTTCGCCGAAGTCTTCCAACGCATAGGCAACCTGCTCACCATACATGACCTCTCTCCAGTCACAATATGGCCCAAAATCGATTTCCAGCAACTTCTTGGCAATTTCCGCGTACTCGCTTTTCGGAATGGGTGTAAGGACCATGATGGTCGTATTTCCCGCTGGGTCGAAAACAATGAGATCGATTACTTTTGACATTTGTTCTTCCTCTCTTCGATTTGATGTCATATCGAATGAATAGATCATTCAATATCAATAATAACACAGAATAAAAAATTATGATTTGCTTTTTTTGTGTATGAAGTTTACAATAAACCAGCACGCCCTCATAGTTAAATGGATATAACACATCCCTCCGAAGGATGCGTTGCTGGTTCGATTCCGGCTGGGGGCGCCATAACAGAAACGGGAGACAATTTGTCTCCCGCTTTTTTATAATCTTGATTGACTGTTAGATTTGTGCAACACCCGTCTCACGTGCTGCTTTTGCGACTGCTACAGCAACTGCTTTTCCAACACCCTCTTCAAATGCCTTTGGAATGATATACTCTGCGTTGAGTTTTTCTTCCGGTATAAAGTCAGCCAATGCCTTGGCAGCTGCCATTTTCATCTCCTCGTTGATATCCGATGCTCTGACATCAAAAGTTCCGCGGAAAATCCCAGGAAAAGCGAGTACATTATTGACCTGATTTGGAAAATCAGAACGTCCTGTTGCTATGACTGCTGCACCGGCAGCTTTTGCTTCATCCGGAAAGATTTCAGGTGTCGGATTCGCGCAGGCGAAGATAATTGGATCCGGATTCATTGATTTGACCATTTCCTTGGTAACAAGGCCCGGCGCTGATACGCCTATGAAAATATCTGCGCCTTTGAGTGCGTCAGCCAGCGAACCCTTTTGATGGTCCAAATTGGTGACTCGTGCCATTTCTTCCTTGATCCAGTTCATCCCTTCTGGTCTTCCCTCATAGATGATGCCGCTTCTGTCCGTCATGACAATATTTCTGAATCCAGCCGACAAAAGCAACTTTGTAATAGAAATAGCTGCGGCTCCTGCTCCGGATGTGACGATTTTAACATCCTCCTTTTTCTTGCCGACGATTTTAAGAGCATTGGTAAGACCTGCTAATGTAATGACAGCAGTCCCATGCTGATCATCGTGAAAAATAGGAATGTCGCATTTTTCTTTCAGCTTTCTCTCTATCTCGAAGCATCTCGGTGCAGAAATGTCTTCCAGATTGATTCCTCCGAAAGATCCAGACACCAAATATACTGTGTTTACAATGTCATCAACATCTTTTGACTTTATGCACAAAGGAAATGCATCCACATCGCCGAAGGACTTAAATAGAACGCATTTTCCCTCCATAACAGGCATTCCGGCTTCCGGTCCGATATCTCCCAATCCCAGCACTGCTGTTCCATCGGTAACAACGGCACAAAGATTCCATCTTCGCGTCAGATCATAGCTTCTGCTGATATCATCTCTGATTTCCAGACAAGGCTGTGCTACGCCCGGCGTGTATGCCAGAGACAAATCGTCTTCACTCTTAACGGGTACAGTAGATATTACTTCTATTTTTCCATTCCAATTGTCATGAAGTTTCAGGGATTCATCTGCGTAATTCATCGTATTTCCTCCTTGCGGATTATTATGAAAGAGAGGCTGATGGCCTCTCTTTCGCTACTGGCGGAAGCGGTGGGATTCGAACCCACGTGCCCCGGAGGACAACCGCATTTCGAGTGCGGCTCGTTATGACCACTTCGATACGCTTCCATATTCTACAGCGGGATTTAGTATACCCCAAATCCCGCTGAACTTCAAATAATAATTCAAATCTTTCTCTCAATGAGAAATCTTTCACTTCTTGATCGTTTTGGCTTTTTTCAGTGTCTTCTTGCCAAATCTTCCATCAGCTTTCACGCCGATTGCCTTCTGGAATTTCTTGATGGTCGATATGGTCTTAGGACCACACCTTCCATCCGTTGAGATACTGTAACCATACCACTTGAGGAACTTCTGGAGATTCTTGACCTGAGTGCCTTTATCCCCTTTCTTGAAGTATCCGCGTTTCGGAATCTTCGGGAAGGTACCGGTATACGCTTTCTTGACAGTAGTTGTCTGGGAAGTGGAAGTCGTCTGTGCAGGCGTAGGAGCCGTACTGGTCGATGCATTGCTTCCTGTTGTTGCAAATCCCAGTGTCTTCGTTGTGGATCCGGAAGATGAAACCTTGAATCCGTGCGAGGCCGTTACTGTCTTACCCAGAGAATCCTTCGCCGTAATTATATAGGTATATGTGCCTGCGCTGAGTGCAGAGAATTTCATCGCGCTGTCCAGGTTGCTGAGTTTATAAGCGGTTGTACCTGGGCTTAGGGTCTTTGAATATACAGCTTTTCCGCTGCTATTGACAATCTTTCCCGTCAGTGACTTGACAGTATAGTTGGAAACCACATACCCTATAACGTCCATGCCTTTGCCTGTCTTGACCGCTGTCGGATAGGAATAACCGCAGAGCGAAAGGAATGATGTTCCTGTAGCACTTGCCGAGGAACCGCTGTAGGTCTTCCAGTAGTTGGACAGACAGTTCTTGCCTCTGGATGCCGCAGTGCTGACTGTATTAGCCGGAATTTCAAATGCAAGGCAGAATTCCGCAGCTGCAATATATGCTCCTGCTGCGTTGTTCGGTACTTTCCTAAGTGTCGTCAGGACCTGCTGATATCCCTGCAGTTCTGTGTTCAGAAATCCCAGCTGCATAGTGATGTTGCCGATGGATTTCTTTTCGGAAAGGGCTCTGTTGAGAAGATTGGTCTTCCTGCCCGATGACGTCCACTGACAGAGTCCATATCCGCCGCTGTCTGTCTTGAAGTTCTGAGATTTACCACTGCTGGTTTTGTAAGCGCCTTTGCCCTTGTCTACAGCGCTCGTGTAAGCAGAATCAGATAATCCAAACTTCGTATTATAAGTATTCTGAAGGTTGTTCGGACTCATGCCACTCTCTGCATTGATGTTGATCATCACGCCGCATGCAGCAGCTTTATTCAGTCCCATGGTTCCTGTGAGATAGTTATAGATTGCTGCTGTATTAGCCGCGGTTCCCGCATAGGAATCCTCTGTAACAGTATCGATAATCTCACCGGCTGTTCCTACCGCCATAGCAGAAAGTGATACATCTTCTGCTTCAGGATCAATGCTTCCATCTTCTTCCGTATAGATAGGATCAAGCTCCTCTTCCGTCATAAGAGGTTCGATATCGCTGTTTTCCGGCTCCTGCTTATAAACAGTAATCCAAGGAACATCTGCCATTTCATTCAGTTCATCAGAAAGACTGATTCCCTCACCCCAGACTGGTTTCATAGAATAGAAATAGAAATCTGTAGCATCGAAATCTTCAACTGCCGTCCATGATACAGGAATATCTGTAACCTCTTCGCTTCCATCAAGATATACGCTGAGTGTATCAGGAAGACTCACGGTCAGTTCCTCTTCCTCCGGATTACCCTCGTAGTAATAATCGCTGGTTTCAAGAGGAGCAAAACCAGTAATGACACCACTGACAGAAATCTCTTCGGATTCTTCAGCAGTTTCTGCCGCTGCGTCATCCGTATCCTCTTCCGTTTCTGTGATTGCTTCCCCAGCGGCCTCCGCAGCACCATCCTCAATGGTTTCCGCTGCAGGGTCTTCTGTGTACTCAACTGTAATATCATCAGAAACGCTGGTTTCTTCCTCAACTGCAAAAGAAATCTGCGGAATAAATGTCAGTATGAGCATAGCCGATAAGGCAAAGCATATGAACTTATTTCTCATAATACTCCTCCAATGCCAGTCATAAACTTATCCATTCTAATCCCACTTTAATACATAATAATTGTATTAAAAAAAGCCCTCACCATCAACGCTCCGAGGGCTTTTAGTTTATTAAAATTTGTTTATGTAAACAGCACTGATTTACTTTTTAATAAGCCGCAACATGCTCTCTCCTACTGGCACAACATCTGTTTGTCCTGTCAGATATTCAATGACAGTTGCACCGATGTTCCCATAAGAGCTTCCCGTGCCAAAGTCAACACCCTTCTTCAGAGGTGCACCGCACATAAGGCAGAAAATGTACTCTCTAGTATGGTCAAAACCAGTGTGAATCGGATCATTACCATGATCTGCGCAGAGAACGAGTATGTCATCCTCATGCATAGCACCCATAATTTCAGGGAGCCGCCTGTCAAACTCTTCAATAGCCTTGCCATATCCTTCGGGATCTCTTCTGTGTCCGTATTTTGAATCAAAATCAACAAGGTTGGTGAATATCAGTCCGTCAAACACTTTATTGAGTGCTTCAATCGTCTTCGTAACACCATCATCGTTGCTTTCTGTGTGAACTGCTTCTGTAACACCTTTCCCGTTGAAGATATCTTTAATCTTCCCGATTGCATACACTGTCTGTCCTGCTTTTGCAATCACATCGAGCATCGTGTCGGTCGGCGGAGAAACAGCATAATCATGCCGGTCCGCTGTACGAACACGTTTACCGTCCTCTCCTTTGATATAAGGACGGGCAATGACTCTACCGCAGGAATACTCCCCGACTAGCAACTCACGGGCAATCTCACAGATGCGGTACAACTCATCAAGAGGCACCACATCAGTATTCGCTGCAATCTGGAAAACACTGTCGGCGGAAGTATATACGATCACTTTACCTGTTGCCTCATGTTCATCACCCAGTTCTTCAATAATCTCAGTACCTGAAGCAACGCAGTTCCCAAGATATCCGCGGCCAATGCGCTTCTCGAATTCATCCATCAATTCTTGCGGAAAACCATTATGATAGGTTTTGAACGGGACTTTCGTCTCAATCCCGGCGATTTCCCAATGTCCTGTTATGGTATCCTTTCCGGCTGACCGTTCCGCAAGTCGTCCGTATATGCCTTCCGGTGCAGTGACTGCAAGTTTTCCTCCCGCTACGAGTCCTGCAGGACTTTCCGGCCGCTCGATATTGCCCATACCCAAGTTCCTCAGATTCGGAATATCGAGAGGATAGTTGTCAAGTATATGTCCCAGTGTATCAACGCCGCTGTCACCGTATGCTGCTGCATCCGGAAGTGCGCCGACACCCAATGAATCCAGTACGATAATAGTAGCTCTCATCTCTTTCACCTTCTCTTATCTGATTTTCAGCAGTCTGCAGTTCAGATAATCTGCAGATATTAGTCTGTAATGAATCCCGTAGTAATCTCCCTGTACGGCGGTTCTGAAGCCTGTTTCACCATGGATGTGACCGTAGTAAACTTCTTTGATGCCATGATCCTCAAAAGCCTGCATAAATCCCGAAAAACTTCCTGGCTTTGATACAGGCGGATAATGCAGAAATCCTATGATTTCCGGTTTGTCTTCACTGCAATCTGCTGCCTTTGCATCGGCATATTCCAGAGAAGCTCTCAGTCTGAGTATTTCTCTCTTGTACACCCTTTCATCATCCTCTGTGAAGTCATCGTCATCCGGTGTGATCCAGCCTCGGCTTCCGCAGATCCACAGACCGCTGCTCTCCTCATCCTCAACAAAGTATCCGTCATTCTGGAGAAATGTGATAGAATCATACATGTTATTCAATCTGTTGATTCCGGACCACCAGAGGTCATGATTTCCTTTGAGCATGACTTTATGACCGGGCAGCGCGTCCACCCAGTCCAAATCATAAGCAGCGTCTTCCAGTTTAAGACCCCAGGAAATATCTCCTGCCACAACCACTGTATCTTCTTCTGTTACTCTGCTGCACCAGTCTTCTTTGATTTTCTCCGCATGATTTTCCCATCTGTAACCAAATACATCCATGGGTTTATCACTTCCCGGAGCAAAGGAAAGGTGCAGATCGGCAATTGCAAATATGCTCATATTTAATGTTTGTCTGAATAATCAGAAACCTTATCAAGGGCTCTTCTGATGCTTCTTGTTCTGACTCCAACCAGCGCTTCCAGATCTTTCTGCGCCTGGTCTAACCTATGTTGTGTATCTTCCAGAACAGTATCAAACTTTTCGAATTCTGTTCTGACTTTCTCCAGCGTATCCCATACCTCACCAGAGCTCTGTTGAAGGGCAAGAGAACGGAACCCAAGCTGGAAACTGTTCAGTATGGCAGCCATTGTGGTAGGTCCTGCCACGCTGACTCTGTATTCTCTCTGCAGCAGTTCTACCAGATCAAGCCGCAGAACTTCTGCATACAGTCCCTCAAAGGGGAGGAACATGATTGCAAACTCAGTCGTATAAGGCGGATAGATATATTTCGTCCTGATATCCTTTGCCGACTTGATCACTGCTCTCCGAAGATGATCCGTAGCGCTCAAAATCATACTTCTGTCACCCGTATCATAGGCGTCCAGAAGCTCCATATACGCGTCTCCCGGGAATTTGGAGTCGATTGGAAGATAGACATTGCCTCCATCCTCGGAAGGAAATCTGACGGCGTATTCCACTCTGGCGCTGTCTCCTTTCACTGCTACATTCTCCTCATATTGCTGGGGAGCGAGGATTTCTTCCAGAATTCCGCCAAGCTGCACTTCGCCGACAATACCTCTCGTCTTGACATTCGTCATCAGGCGTTTGAGATCGTCGACGCCGGATGACAGGTTTCTCATCTCTCCTATGTTGCGGTTGATCTGTGCCATAGCCTCATTGAGCTGCTGATTGATGACCGCTCCTGATGCTCTCTGTGTTTCGCTGACGCGTTCTCCCATACCTGCAATCGAACTGCGTAGCAATACGATCAGTATAACAAGCACTGCTATGATGACGACAGATGATATGATAACCGCTATCAATACTGCATCCATGTATTATGCCTCCTTTCCCTATCCCCTTTTGTGTTTACAGCTGATCGTATGTTTTATATTCAATACCTGCCAGATCTTCGCTGTTGTCCATCTGTGAGTATTCGTTAAACTCTGCATAGAGAACATCAAGATCCTGCATTTGTTCATTCAGCTTGACTCTCATATGTTTCACTTTATTGTTGATTTCTTTGTACTGACCATAGCTGAGCGACTCTCCTTCTGATTTTCCTTTCAGAGCCAGCTGCATCTGCACATAGCTATCGCAAACACCGCTGAATGTCACAAGACATCTCTCAAAAGCTTTTCTGAGGCTTTGGGTCAATTCATCGCTCTCCGGGATCTCAATCGACTTCGGAGTGATTTTGTTTGCCTTGCTTTTGACTTTTCTCAGCATCGCCACATGTCCATCGTAGTCTTTTTTCTTTCGGATGCTGGAAAATCTGGAGTCTCTGACAATGCGCATCTCCGCTTCCTTAAACTCTTCTACAGATTCAATATTGAACCTGTTGATCATATTCATCAGTTCTGTGCGGTAATCCATTCTTATTTCCCTTCTGTATCTAGTATTTCCCGTACCACTTCACCTGCTATCAGAAGCCCTGCCACAGACGGAACAAAACTGATGCTTCCACCTGTTGCTTTCGGCTCTTCTTCTGAATAGAGCACTTTGACGCCTTCGATGCCTCGTTTCTTCAATTCTCTCCTCATGACTTTGGCCAGAGGACATACCTTCGTTTTTTCAATGGTAGTGATTCGGAAGGCACCGCCATCCAACTTGTTCCCGGTCCCCATAGAAGAAATCACCGGAACGCCGGCTTCCCGTGCCCGTTCAATAATATATATTTTCGCAGTCACCGTATCTACAGCATCTACGACATAATCATACGATGCAAAATCAATATCATCCGTTTCTCCGCCCGGCATGAAGAACAGTTCCTTGGCTTCCACCTGGCAATCCGGATCGATATCCTGGATTCGCTGCGCCATCACTTCTGTTTTTGATTTGCCTATCGTCGAATGAAGTGCAGGAATCTGTCTGTTGATGTTGGTGATATCCACAACATCTTTATCCACAATGGTAAGCGAACCAACGCCTGCTCTTGCCAGCCCTTCACAAACATAACTGCCGACGCCGCCTACACCAAAAATGAGCACACGGCTTCCGCACAGCTTATCGATTCCTTCTTCTCCGATGATTCTGATTGTTCTCTCATACTGCTGTTTCATTGCACAACTCTGTTCCAATTATTTCACTGCGTCGCGAGCCGTGCTCCAGCAGATGCTCCCGCTGAACCCTCTTGACGCCAGTCTCCTGGCAATTCTGGCCTGCAGCTTCTGTTTCTCTTCATAAGTCATTTCATTAGGTTCTTTCCCTGCTTCAGATAGTATCTGTGCTGCGATTTGGCGAGCCATTTCATCCTCATTAGGTATATCTTCAAGATCATCGTAGGCTTGTTCAATCGTGTCTTTGGAAACGCCTTTTCCTGCCAATTCCCGAACGATGCGATCTTTGCCTCGTCCTTTCTCAAATCCATATTCAAAATACAGTTTTGCATAGGCGAGATCATTCAGATATCCATACTCCTTAAGACGGCGGACCGCTTCTGCAGACTCGTCCTCTTCATAACCTTTGCGCAGAAGATAATCCTTCACCTCTTTCTCTGTATGAGATTTTCTGTTCAAATATGATGTTGCTTTTTCCAGGGCGTCCATAGTTCTTAAATCAGATATTCATCTCCTGTTGACATGATTTTGCACTTGTCACCAAGCATCAGCTTCAGCTCACATAGAGCATCCATGCCAGTGCAGTGTACTGGTATCACTGTACCGATTTCTTCAGCTGTAATCTCGTCGACAACTCTCTGCCTGTCTTCTTTTGTCGTCGCATACAGATGCATTCCTGCAATGAAAGCCGCGACCTTCTCACCCGGGAACATACTTTTGCCGGCATTCAGTGCGCTGATGACACCTCTATGGCTGCATCCGGAGAATATGTAGAGTCCTTCCGGTTCTCTGATGACCAGACACTGCTCATGGGACATGTCATCCTGAATCAGCTCTCCACCTTCGTAATAGTAGAAATAGTCCGTTTCTTTAAATCCTTCTGCAAACGGTATGGTTCCTGTGATTTTGATATTCTCTGTGATTTCAACTGGACCGTCTGTGAACAAAAGCTGATCTGCAAGTGCTTTCAGTTCACTGTCGCTCCAGGCAATGCTGCACGGTTCCTTCTCCAAAACACCTCCGTCTCCGAGAGGACCGCCTTCCGTTCCATAAACGACCCGCAGCGCGTTTCTGTGGATGTAAACAGGAGCATTCGGATTGATATCGTGAAACATCGGGAAGCCGCCTGTATGATCATAGTGCCCATGACTTACAACCGCAAAATCGACCGCACTCAGATCCACGCCCATATTCGCCGCATTGACTGCGAACAGATTCGTTGCTCCTGCATCGAAGAGGATCTTTTTCCCCTGGGCCTCAATGTAGATGGAAAGGCCGTGTTCCGCTGTGGTTTTATCTTTATAGGTTTTGTTTTCCATAAGAAATCTGAATTTCATCTGATGCATCTCCTTCCTCTGTTCCCGTGCATACAGCGCAAAAACAGCCGTCATCAAGGCGAAGGTCCCGGAAAGAAACATCTTTCCTTTCAAGCACGTCTTCTCTTTTCATGATCTGCTCCAGACCAAGACCCGTGTACTTGCTGTAGGCTTCCTTACGTGTCCACAGCTTGTAAAAACTGCTGCCCCATCCATCAGCTGCCGCATAAGCTGTTTCATCTTCCGTGAAGCAGCGTGCTGCGATCCTGTCAGCTTTGACATTTCTATGATACTGTATGTCCAAACCAACATTCCTGTCTGCTTCAATCATGGCAAAAGTATCTTTGCTGTGAGATACTGATATGAACACTCTGTTATCACCTGAAACCTGTCCAGGATGGCATACGAAGGGCTTGCCTCGTTCGTTTCTCGTAATAACAGCATCTTCACAGCCAAGACAATGCCTGATCAGAGCATCGGTCAGTTCTTTACCCTTTAATGCAGGAAAAGCTTTTTTGTAATCTTTGATCACATACAGTTTCATACACTAAATTATAACATAAAAGGCGTGACAAAATAAATGACACGCCTTTTGATGCTAATACTTTACTACGTCTGTTATTCCTGCTCTTTCATTCTGGCAAGGATTCTCTGGTAACCATCAGCTCCATATACAAGACACTTGTTGATTCTGCTGATTGTTGCCGTTGACGCTTTCGTGATACCTTCAATTTCATTGTACGTTTTGTTTTCGGAAAGAAGTTTAGCTACCTGCAGCCTCTGCGCAATGGCATGTATCTCATTGATGGTGCAGATATCCTCGAAAAACCGGTAGCAGTCTTCTTCATCCTCTAACAGAAGAACGGCTTTGAACAACTCATCGATATCGTCTCTCTTGAATTTAGACTCATATGCCATAACGACACCTCCTTTTCCCTCTGTTTGCACTATAGCACTTTCACGTTGTAAAGTCAAGATGAAGGAAAGTATCTGATGAAGTTTAGACAATTAAAGAACAATCCAATGATAATTATTTCAGAAGCTCTTCTGCTTTTTCCAGCTGTTCGTCAGCTTCCGTCTTCTCCTTATCTTTCACCTTCACAGTCGGCTTGATTCCTTTTTCGTGTATGACATGCTTATCCGGTGAAAGATATTGCATAATCGTGAGCTTGAGAGCGGATCCATCTTCCATCTCGATTGTCGTTTGAATGACACCTTTTCCGAAGGATTTTGTTCCTACGATTTCATATCCGTTATCCTTCAGCGCGCCTGCCAGTATCTCCGATGCAGATGCAGAAGATTCATTGATCAGAATCACTGCCGGAATGTTAGTTTTACCGTCGTAAGCTTTATAGGTTTCTGTATTCCCATTCTTGTCTTCGACATAACAAACGACGCCCTCGTCGAGAAATTCATCTGCGACATCAACGCTCGCATCTACGAGACCGCCGCCGTTATTCCTCAAATCAAGTATAAGGCCTTTTGCTTTATTCTGTTCTATTGCTTGAAGGGCTTCTTTGAACTCCTTGCCCGTATTGTTTATAAATGAACTGATTTTGATATAACCAATAGAATCATCAAGCATTTCCCAAGTGACGCTCTGAAGAATGATATTATCACGCATCATCTTCACTTCTTTTTCTTTCCCGTCGTGGAACAGAATCAGCGTTACTTCTGTGCCCTTCTTTCCTCTTATGGCAGCTGCCATCACGTCGGAATCCGTATAGGTCTGTCCATCCACAGCAAGGATCAAGTCTTCAGGAACAACGCCTGCTTTCTCAGCAGGAGATCCCGGGTTGACTTCAATCACCTGGAAGTTACCGTCTTCATTTTCAGAAAATGTAATACCTACGCCAGAATAGTTGCCTGTTGCTGATGCCATCCATGATTCATAATCCTCTTTTGACATATAGTTAGAATACGGGTCACCAAGACCTGCCACATATCCTTCATAGGCACCCTCCACTAAATCCTTCTCATCATATTCTTTCAGATAATACTTGTCGATATATCCTTTGATCTCAGTTAGTTTTTCATCACTTGTAATTGCATATCCCGGAGAATGCAGCAATGTAGCACAGACAGCTCCCATTAGAATTGCACCTGCAAAAAATACACCTACTATGATGAGTATGAAGTTTTTCTTTTTAATCTGCATAGTCACCTCAGAATGATTTCTCAATATTTTCAACTATAAACTGCACTCTCTCCTGTCCTTTCCAGACCTGATAATTGATGTTTCCTGCTACGTCAACTTTCTCGCCGCCTTCAAGCAATGGTTTGATTTCCTGCGCCTTTCTGAACAGCACACATTCAGCATAGGCATACCGCTGATCTTTCTGCCCGCAGCTTTCTCTCTGTGTGCAGGCACTGAAACGGGCATGTGTGTGATCGCTGCCCATATATGCCAGATTGCGAATGTCCACATTTTTCATCATAAAACGGGGAACTGGATTTCCCTCTCCAAATGGAGCAATCTTCTTGAGTTCTTTTGCCAGTTCAACGGTCACGTCTTCTGGAGAAATCTCCATATCAATGCTAATGGTTCTGCTGAACAAATTCGGATTTTCTATGAGAAGATTTTCAACGTCCTTATTCAGAGCATCACAAAGGCTTTCAAAATTCCCTGCCTCCATTAGAAAACCACAAGCTTTGCTGTGACCTCCAAATCTGATAAACAATTCACTGTGTCTGTTTAATAAATCATATATATTGACACCGTCGATACTTCTGCCAGTTCCTTTCAGAAGTGTAACATCATCACTGATGCGTCCTTTTTCTTCTGACGGAGTCACAATGATGACAGGCCTGTAGTACTGGTCCTTGATTTTTCCGGCAACGATACCTGCAATGCCTTCATGGATATCGCTGATGCTGAGCAGAATGAAGTCCTCTTCACCATGAATCAACTCATTGCATCTTCTGAAAGCATCCTCCTGAATGTTCTTCCGCTGCCTGTTGTAGCCAATCATAGCATTCACTTTTTCATCGATGGTCCTTGCATCAGTTGTGTTGAACAGTTCTAAAGCGGTCATCGCCGAAGCCATCCTGCCTGTCGCATTGATATGAGGCACAACGGCAAATGCGATATTCGTAGATGTCATTTCTTCAATGGAAATAGCCTTTGCCAGTCTGGACAGGGAGATCCTGCGGCCGCTGTTTGCCGCATCTACTCCATATTTGACAAGTGTTCTGTTCTCATCACGCAAAGGCACGATGTCCCCAATGGTTCCAACTGCTACCATGTCAAGGGCGTCGTTCAGTACCTTGCGAGGAAGATCTGCTGTTCTCTGCAATGCTTGAAGAAACTTGAATGCAACTCCGCATCCAGCGAGATCCTGACATGGATATAATTCTTTCCCCTCTTCAAGCATGAACTTCTGAGGTTTCTTAGGATCAATGACGATTCCGTCTGCGATCGTATCTTCAATATTGTGATGATCTGTGACAATGACCTTGAGTCCTTTGGCTTTTGCGTACTCTACTTCTTTCTTTGAAACACATCCGCAGTCGACTGTGATAATCAAATCTGCGCCACGTTCCATAATCTTATCGATGGCAGCAATATTAAGTCCATATCCCTCCTCGAATCTGGATGGAATGTAGAAGAACCAATTGTCTGTCAGCGCGGATACACCGCAGGCCATAACGGTAGATGCCGTGACGCCATCAGCATCGTAATCACCATAAATGCATATACGGTCTCCGTTTTTTACAGCAGATATCAGTAAATCCACTCCCGCTTTCATACTGTCAAGCAGGAATGGATCATAGGTACGTTTCGGCCTTACAGAGAGAAATTCCTCTCTGTCTTCTTCACTTAATATGCCTCGTTTATTCAGTATTTCATTGATAATATCTTCTGTTTTTTTCATGTTTAGAGATATGAATTTGGATTCTGAGTTGTTCCGTCTTTGAATACTCTGAAGTCAAGATGCGGGCCTGTAGAAGATCCCGTCGATCCTACATATGCGATTGTCTGCCCTTTGGAAACAGTCTGTCCAACAGATACTGCAAATCCGGAACAGTGATTATACATAGTAACCAGGCCGCCGCCATGGTCAATCTGTATAGAGTTGCCGAAACCTCCGTTCCAACCTGCTCTGATAACTTTGCCATCAGCTGCTGCTACGATTGCGGATCCGGAGTTCGCTGCGATATCGATCGCGCCATGGAATTCTCTTCCGTGGAACGGACAGATACGCCATCCGTAACCGGATGAAATTGTACCAGAAGCAGGCCAAGCAAATGCACCGCCGCCGTAGGAGGAAGTACTGCTGCTGCTGGTTGCACCGCTTTGTGCGGAAGACGCGAGTCTGGCTGCTTCTGCTGCGGCTTCATTTTCCAGATCATCCAGCATAGCTGCAGTCTTCTCATTGTCCTTTGCAATCTTCTGCTTTTCTGCTTCCACTGCTGCCATATTGGATTGCGCGGCCTGTTTGGAATCTTTCAGCTCTTTTGAGAGCTTTTCCACTTTGTTTTTCTTCTTTTCGATCTTATCATGGGAATCCTGAAGTTCTTCCAGGACATCCTTGTCAGATGCATAGATCTTCTGTACAAGATCCATATTGGTCAAAAACTCAGAGAAACTGTTTGAATTCATGAGGACATCCATAAATCCGACGGAACCATTCTTGTACATGGCACGAAGACGGATTCCTAATTCCTCATTCTGAGCATCAACTTTCTCCTGTGCTTCCTTCAGATCTTTTTTGAGTACTTCAAGTTCACCCTCCGAAACTTCGATCTGATCATTCAGTTCATAGATCGTTTCTTCCAGGGAATTGACTTGTTTTGAAAGATCCTTTTCTTTCTTCTGCCCTTCCTTCAGTTCTTCCTGCTTTTGATCGATTTCATCCTGAAGTTCAGAAAGAGGTGTCGCAAAAACTTCAGATGCTCCAAAAGAAAAGCACAATACAAGCATGAATGAAATTATAACTGCTGTTTTCTTCTTCATAACTGATAACACTCTCATCTGCAATTATGCATTCAGGAACTTCCTCATGGAAATAATACTTCCGCAGGAACCGATGCTCACGCCGAGCGCGAGGAATATCCATGCGAAATTGTAGATGAGGAATCCAACAGGAACCATCGGCATTGAAAGCATCTGGTATGCCTGATCACCAATCGTTTCAACAATCTGATCATAAACAAGATATGTGATCGCAAGGGATATCCCTGCCGAAATCACACCGATGAGGATTCCTTCCACGAGGAAAGGTCCTCTGATGAACCAGTTTGTTGCACCGACGTATTTCATAATGCTGATTTCTTCTGCTCTGTTGAATACAGTCAGTTTGATCGTATTCGAAACGACGATGATAGAAACAATGATGAGGAATATCATAATCACGATTGCAGAAATCTGAATGAATTTCGTCGCTCTGAGGAGCTTATCCACGGTGCTCTTATAATATTTGACGTCTTCGATGCCTGCATATCCTGCAGCATGCTCCGCCAATGCATCCGCTTTTTCCAGATCATCTATCATCACAACTACCGAATTCGGCAGAGGATTGTCTTCCAGACTGTCGAGCAAATACCCATTCTCACCCCATCTCGCCTTAAACTCCGCCATGGCTTCTTCTTTTGTCTTGTAGTAGGCATCGGAAACACCATCCTGCTGTTTCATGTCATCGGCCATGGCCTGCGCATCCTCCTCGGTTGTCGTGTCGAGAAGGAAAATTTCAATCGAATCGTAATCACCTTTGACTGTTTCCGCAGCAGCATTGACGTTGATAAACAGGATAAAGAACAGGCTGAGTATCAGCATCATGCATGTGATTGCAAAAATAGAAATCACCGACATGCTTCTGTTTCTGCCGAACTGGATGAAGGCCTGTTTCAGGGTGTAAGCAAATGTTTTCATCAGCTTCGGCCTCCTCTCCTGAATCCCGCTTTGAACGTGCCCCGTGAATTCATTGGCATGGTGTCAAATGCGCTCGTTGCATCTTCCAATGCCTCTTTATAACCATACATTCCTGTTTCATCACGAACAATACGGCCCTTCTCAATGGCAATGACACGTTTCTCCATTTTATCCACGATATCCTTCGCATGGGTTACCATGAGAATTGTGGTTCCAAGCTGATTGATCTGATTCAAAAGCTGCATGATCTCCCATGCTGTATCAGGATCCAGATTTCCTGTCGGCTCATCTGCGATGAGGATCTTAGGTCTGTTTACGATTGCTCTGGCAATCGCAACACGCTGCTGCTCTCCGGCAGACAGTTCATCCGGGTATTTCTTGGCTTTGTCAGCGATACCCATCATCG
>SVCS01000102.1 GCA_015058205.1 Clostridiales bacterium | reverse complement strand
CTGCTCAAGAGAGATCCGGTCGAAGTCGATGGACAGATGGTCAACACGCATAATGCGATTCTGAAAGCACTTCCGCATCCGCCTCGTTTCGAACATGAAATCAAGGAAATCATCGACGAAGGCCTCGTATCCGATACAGGTGCATTTGTATGCGAAGCCATGGGTAAGAAAGACGGCAAGGATGTAAGAGTTGAGTCACACCTCTTCGCACCTGGATTCGTGGAATCATTTGAGAAGTTCGGTGTAACCGGCGAGCAGTATCTGACCGGCCAGGGCGGATTCCTCTTCACCAAGCTCTTTGTCAACGATGAGCTCGATCAGACAGGATTCATTTCCTCCGCAGAGCTGACTCAGGAAGCCAACGACAGATACCTGGAGTATGCTGCAGAGCTGGACATCACAGTAGAAAGAAGAATCATCTGGGACGATCCTTACTTTGAGAACCAGCCGCCTGCAAAGGAATTCAAGCCTTGGTGGGATGGTCCGACAATCACACCTGTTGAACTTCCTTAAGCTAAAAATGCATTAAGATTCCTTGTAGCGGTCATCCTGATTGGTTACAATCAAAGGGAATTCAGGTGCATTCCTGTAGAACACACAGACAACCTGTTGATTCAACAGGTTGTCTTTTTTAGGAGACAGAGATGATCAGACTTAGAAGATGTTTGGCTGTAATCACCATAGCAGCCCTAGTTGTGACCACAGTGCCCGTATTTGGTACTGCCTTTGATGCTTTTGCAGAAGAAGAAACAGTCGCACAGGAAGCGGAATCGACAGAGAACGAAGCGGAAGAGACGCTTGCAACAGAGAACCTTGCCGAGGAGAATCCTGCCGCGGCAGAGAGCACCGTGCCGGTACCAGAGGACGGCGTTTCTTCAGAAGAAGAGTCCCGGCAGGACGTTTCAGAACAGGATCCTGCGGCTATAGAAGCACAAAGCACAGAACCGGTTGAAACAAAGCTGGAGTCCGTTAGTACCAAGCACAGCAAATCCTACAAGAGCACGATCGGGGACACGATCACCATCTCGCCTGCTTATGGAAGAACGGTGGAACTGTACCTGTACGATCCTTATCTGGCGAAGTGGACTCTGCAGAAAACATATACGTCAGCAAATCAGGCAAAGGCAGATGTCACCATTACGTATCCAAATACCTGGAAAGCCTATTCGGAATCCACTTGGAAAATTGTCTGCCCTGGAAACGAAAGTTATCAAGCCGCTTCCCAGACAGTGAAAATCACCAACAAAATCGCAAATGCAAAGGCTGCCGTCGTGATCGATGCGCAGACAGGAGAGGTGATCTATGCGCAGAATGCCCGCAAACACTTAAAAATCGCCAGCATGACCAAGATGGTTACCATGATGGTCGTGATTGACAAGGGGAAATACGGCAAAAAAGTCAAAATCACATCGGAAGCGGTCAAGGCCAGGAAGAAGAGCGGAGGCATGGGCCTGGTCAAAGGCGACAAAGTCCGTATGAAAGATCTGGTGCATGCGACGCTGATGGAATCTGCAAATGACGCGGCCGCAGCAGCGGCATGCGGGGTAAGCGGGAATCAGAAGAAATTTGCTGTTCTGATGAAGGAAAAAGCAAGATCCATTGGCGCAACAGAGAGTACCTTCCAGTATGCGTATGGAGACTGGCACAGCAATACTTATTCGACCGCTTATGACCAGGCTTTGATTGGAAGAGAGTTTATGACAAATCCGAAGTACTCTCAGCTCCGGACCATCGTCAAGAAACGGACCTACAAATTCAAAACAAAAAAGAAGAAAAAGAGATATACAGTGAGAATGGGAGGAATGTCAACTTCACTGATCAAGAACGGCAGATCCATCGGCATCAAAAGCGGTTACAATCCTCCTGCAGGATACTGCTATGCGAACGCATGGAAGTACAAAGGCAAGATGTACATTTCAATCGTTATGGGCGCCTCCTCAAGCAGTAAGCTTGTGTCCTCACAGAAAGCGTTAATGAGTTTCAGCGATTATGCGGTTGATCATCAAGGCGCAAGAATCAAAGTGAAGTAATTGTTCTATTCAATATTTTTTGCTATAATCTATCGCATCAGATGATTATAAACGAATTGACTAAGGAGAATAACAATGAGTGAAAACAGAATGAATATTGTTTGTCTCGATATGGAAGGCGTTCTTGTGCCTGAAATATGGATTGCTTTTGCAAATGAAACAGGAATCCCCGAGCTGAAGAAGACGACCCGTGACGAGCCGGATTACGATAAACTCATGGAGTACAGAATCGCTATTTTGAAGGAACACGGTCTTGGCCTGAAGGAAATCCAGGCAGTCATTGCGAAGATAGATCCGCTTCCGGGAGCCAAAGAGTTTCTGGATAAGCTGCGTGAGAAGACACAAGTGCTGATTTTGAGTGACACCTTCGAACAGTTCGCAATGCCGCTCATGAAGAAACTTGGTTATCCGACGCTCATGTGCAACACTCTGGAAGTAGCTGAGGACGGGGAGGTGCTGAAACACCACATGCGTGTTGAGAAGTCAAAACTGAGCACCGTCAAAGCACTGCAGACCATCGGATACAATACGATTGCATCCGGTGACAGCTTCAACGATCTGGCTATGATCCAGGCAAGCAAGGCAGGATTCCTCTTCAGAAGCACGGAGCAGATCAAGAAGGATTATCCACAGTATCCGGCGTTTGAAGAGTTTGACGACCTTTATGAGGCGATTATCGGAGTACTGTAAAGCAGCAAATAGAAGAGCCCGCAGCGTTTGATCTCTGCGGGTTTTATTATGCTTGACGGAAGGAACAAATGTTCGTATAATGTAGGCATGGATGGAGAAAACAGGTACATTTGCATAGATTTGAAGTCATTCTACGCCTCTGTAGAGTGCGTGGAGAGGGGACTCGATCCGATGACGACCAATCTTGTGGTTGCCGATCCGGAGCGCAGTGACAAGACCATCTGTCTTGCTGTTTCACCCTCCATGAAAAAGCTTGGTGTGAAGAACAGATGCAGGGTCTTTGAGATACCAGAAGGTATTGATTACATCATGGCGCAGCCGAGAATGCAGAAATATATCGATTATGCTGCAGAAATATACGGCATCTATCTGAAGTGGTTTTCCAAGGATGATATTCATGTGTATTCCATCGACGAGGCATTCATCGATGTGACACACTATCTCCATGTTTACAGCTGCACACCAAGAGAACTGGCTGTCAGAATCATGAATGAAATCAGCAGTAAAATCGGTGTACGGGCAACCTGCGGAATCGGGACCAATCTGTATCTGACCAAGATTGCCCTGGACATTACGGCCAAGCATGCAGAAGATTTCATCGGTGAGCTGGATGAGGAAAAATACAGAGAAACTCTCTGGAATCACAGGCCGCTTACCGATTTTTGGAGAATCGGAGAGGGAACTGCGCGCAGGCTGGAGAAGATCGGCGTCCACACGATGGGCGAACTGGCAGAAACAGCAGAGAGAGATGAGAACCTGCTCTACAAGATGTTCGGCGTCGATGCAGAGCTGCTCATCGACCACGCATGGGGCAGAGAACCAGTGACGATGGCTGATATCAAGGAGTACAAGCCAAAGGACCACAGTCTGACAAGCGGTCAGGTGCTGATGCGGGATTACACCTTTGAAGAAGGAAGGACCATCATCAGGGAGATGATGGATCTCATGTGCCTCGATCTGGTCAAAAAAGGGGTGACGGCCGAATCTGTAACCATATCGGTAGGATATGCGAAATCAACACAGCCCGGATCAGGAGCTGATGCGGGAGGAGGCAGATTCGGCAGATACGGCCACAGGGACGGGGGTACGGTCCGTTTCGAGGGAGGAAGCTGCGAAGAATCGGTTATGGTGCCGGAAGTCGTGGCACTGTACGACAGAGTGATGGATCACAGCCGCATGATCAGAAGAGTCAATATATCCTGCAACAACATCCGTGAAGACAGAGGAAGCAGGCAGTTGAATCTGTTCGATATGATGAAAGACGAGAGCAAAAGCAGACCCCAGGAAGAAGTTCTTGAAAAAGACAAGAAACTGCAGGAAGCTGAGCTGGCAATCAAAGATAAATTCGGCAAGAACGCCATACTCAAAGGGACGAACTTCAAGGCGGAGGCAACAACCAGAGAGAGAAATATGCAGATCGGCGGTCATAAGAGCGGAGAATCAGGAGGGCATAAGAATGGACAGAAAAGATAGAGCCAAGCAGTTTATGCCTTTTGCGGCGGTGACAGGACTTGAGGAAGCGCTCCGCCAAAAAGAAAAAGAACTAGAGGCCGATTATGGTATAATCAATCAGAATGTGCGGTATGAGCCGTTCAATGAAGACGAGAACGTAGAAGGAGAGGACTAGCGGATATGCCTGATTTCAAGGTTTATTCAGATTTTGAACCCATGGGGGATCAGCCTCAGGCCATCGATACAATTGCCAGGGGTATTCTCGAAGGGAAAAAATCACAGACTCTGATGGGAGTAACAGGAAGCGGCAAGACGTTCACTATGGCGAAGATCATAGAGAAGGT
>SVCS01000101.1 GCA_015058205.1 Clostridiales bacterium | reverse complement strand
CAAATATGCTGCCGATGGTCATAATCGGTGTAGCGTTATCATATATCCCTGGGTTATAATTGGGAAAGAACAGGAGGGAATAAACATGTTCAGGAAAATGAGAAGATTCAAACAGCAGATCACAGACGCAGAATGCGTTGAAGTATTGAAAGGCGCGAAGCGCGGCGTACTTAGTGTCTTTGGAGAAGACGGCTATCCATACGGTCTTCCGGTCAGTCACTGGTACAACGAAGAGGACGGCAAGCTCTATTTCCACGGCGCTAAGGTCGGCCACAAGGTTGACGCAATCAACGCCAACAACAAGGTGTCATTCTGCGCTATGGATGAAGGATATACAGAAGGCGACGACTGGGCGCTGAACATCAAGAGCGTCATCATCTTCGGCACCATCCGCAGCTTCCTCTATGAAGAGGAGCCGGAAAAGGTACGTGAAATCTGCATCGGACTGAGCGCCAAGTTCACAGACGATCCGAACTACGCGGATGACGAAATCGCCAAAGTCGGCAAGAACGTTCGCTGCTTCGAAATCACCATCGACCACATGACCGGCAAGCTCGTCAACGAGGCGTAAGTAGACTACGAACAAATCGTGTGATTGTCATGAAATTGTCATGAAAGTGGCAATGAGCTTGTTATGAGGTGGCGATGGAATATGCAGGATAACCCCAAATGAGTGCTCCGATTCTTTTGGGGTTATCGTTATTGAAGCGAAATAGTACATTATTTGTGAAATATAGATTTTAGGGTTACTGGTCTGAGTAGAACAGGAATTGTGTTGACACCTAATTGCAGAAATAAGTGCTTTAGGGTTATCATTTTATAGATTGGCGCTATCAGAGCAAAAGGAACTAACCCTATTTTAATAATAACAACTAAAAGGGGTCAAAACGATCAAATATTAATAACCCCAAATTGTGAAGAGCTTGGTTTTAGGGTGATGGATGGATTGTGTTGCAGAGATAGATATGAGCAAGGTATCAGATCACAGCGTACAACTATATGAATTCATGGTTCGCAAAGGCTACCCGGAGGAGTTTTCGGCGGTGGTGGCCAATGAACTCCATACGGAGTTCACGGTGAAGCGGATGATGGGGTATCTGTCCAAGAGTGATGTGCTGCCTTTGGAAGAGGTTGCGGATGAGATGCTGGCTATATTAAGTGACCGGGACCAGATCATGCAAAAGCATCAGACGGAGTACGCGCAGGCGAAGATCAACGAAATATACAGGAATCAGGAGTAACTGGAGGCAGCACGAGTAGGAGTCATTATGAACGTTTTGGATGAACTAGAACGCTTCCAGGAGGCGGCGCTGAAGGACAAGTCGCTCCGCGAGGAGATTAGGAATACAAAAGCAGCAGTAGAGCCGCTATCAGCTTTTTGCAGGCTTGCCCGGGAGAAGGGGTTTGAAATCTACGAGATGGATCTGGTGTACGCCGGGGAAGAGGCTTACGCCGGGATGCGCAGGGCGACCAACGGCGGCGGTGAAAATTCCCCGATGCTGGAGAACGAAGACGACTACTACAGCCTGTTCATGGCGGCGATCGAAGAGTAAACCGGCGATCGAGTGCTAGATCAACAAATCAGATAATACGCTGGCGGCGTAGGACTGAATGAAGTTCTGCGCCGTTTTTTATATGCGCCGTTTTCATATGTTCATCACATTGCGTCGCAGGGGAGATGATATGATTGACAAAAGCAGGACAATTCTTTGCCATTGAGGGAACTTGCGCCGTCGTGATACACTATAAGATAAAGATAGAACGCAGGAGGGCGGAAAATGAACGAGGAACTGAAGAAACTCAGCAAGGAACAGCTCATTGAGCTGGCGGAAATATATTCGAAGGACTGGCTCGCATGCGACGGACTCTGGTTCCAGGCAGTTGAGAAACGGCAGGGAATGGACGGCGCCATGGACTGCGACAAGGAAATCTGGCGGTCCTTCACCGTGATCGAGGCGAAGCGGATTAAGGAGTTTTTGAAACTGCCGGACAGAGCAGGACTTGAGGGTCTGGAGAAGGCTATGCGCTTCCGTCTCTACGCCAATCTCAATGACGAAGAATACATTCAGGATGGCAACAGGATGATTTACAGGACGCTCAACTGCAGAGTGCAGCGCGCCCGCAGCCGCAAAGGCATGGAGTGGCATCCTTGCAAGGCCATCGGAGAAATAGAATACGCTGATTTTGCGAAGGTCATTGATGACAGAATCTCATGCAAATGCATCAGCTGCTATCCGGACATCACGGAGAGCGAGCGGGAAGGCTGCTGTGCGTGGGAGTTCACACTGGAGGAAACTGCAGACAGAGAGGAAATCACTTACAGACAGGTGCAGCAGTCAGACAATCCGACGCTGAAGTATCTGGTCCAAAACGGACTGAAGAGCAACGGCCTGGCGATTCCGGGAACGGCATACTTCGACCCGAATCTGGATGATCTTTGCGGGTACTATATGGATCAGCCGGGGAAGCGGAACTACTTCGTGGCGGTCAATCCGGAGGGCAGAGTCGTCGGCGGATGCGGCGTGGATGTCTTTGAAGGTCTGGAGGACTGCGCGGAACTGCAGAAGCTCTATGTGGCAGACGATTACCATGGACACGGCATCGCCACCAGACTGGTCAAAATGGTCGAAGAAGAAGCAAAGCGGCTGGGCTATGGCAAGATCTATATTGAGACCCATTCCAACCTGCAGGCAGCGCTGAAACTGTACGAGAAAGAAGGATATACGCTGATTGACCGGCCGCCTTATGCGGTGCATGAAACGATGGACCGTTTTCTGATCAAGGAGCTGTAACATGAAGACAATTAAGTTCGAAGTAAGAACATCAAAACATACACAGATGCTGGACATCACCCGTGAGGTGCAGCGGGCTGTCACGGAGAGCGGCGTGCGGGATGGTATCTGCACGGTGTTCATTCCGCATACGACTGCGGCCGTGACGATCAACGAGAACGCGGATCCGGATGTGGTCAGGGACTTTACCATGGAACTGGGTAAAATCGTGCCGTGGGAAGACGGATACCATCACATGGAAGGCAACTCGGCGGCGCACCTGAAATCCAGCATGATCGGATTCTCCGAACAGATCATCATCGAGGATGGGAGGCTTTTGCTCGGCACATGGCAGGGCATTTACTTCTGCGAGTTTGACGGACCGCGCAGCCGGAAATGCTTCGTGAAGATCATGGAAGGACAGGACGGAGTCAGACTACTATGACGGCAACAAAGGCAACAGCAGCTAAGAATGCAGATCCTGCCGTCCTAAAGGACGCGGACATCAGAGAACCGCTGTTCCTCTATCTGGAGGAGCGGTACGGCAAAGTCAGATTCATCGAGGAGAAGGTGACGGGCAAAGCCCGCGCCGACGTTGTGATGGTTTTGCCTGATAAACTCTGCGGCATTGAAATCAAGAGCGACGCCGACACCTATGTCCGGCTTGCGGATCAGGTGAAGTACTACGACAAATACTACGACGAAAACTATATTGTTGCCGGTTCAAGGCATGCCATGCACGTGGCGAAACATGTGCCGGAGTATTGGGGCATCATCACAGTGGAACTGATCAAAGACAGAGTGGACTTCTACCGCGTGCGGGAAGCCCTGCCGAATCCTAAGGCGAAGCTGAAACAGAAACTCAGCCTACTCTGGAAGTCGGAACTGGCGCACATCCAGGCAAAGAACGGCATGCCGAAATACACGAACAAAAACAAGAAATTCATAGGAGAGAAGCTGATCGAAAAAGTGCCTGCGGAGGTTTTGCATGAGCAGATCAGCGAAGAGCTTTTTGAGAGAGACTATACACTTTTATAACAGGGGTAGGATAGAATGAAAAAACTTATCATATTGATTTTAATAGTACTGGGGTGCGGGTATGTGTTCCTGCACGGCTTCCCGGACTTTATCGTGAATCTGGTCAACGACCACCAGGATGGGGTGTACGAAGAAGAGGCAGACGACGGAAAGAGCGTGTTGACTTCCACGTCGGACATCAATCTGCGCGATGAGGACGGAGGCGGGGAAAACTACGCGTTCACCTACAAAGGCCAGGAATTCAAAGCGCATTATATGTACGACTACTGGACAGTCTATGATTCATACAAAATCACCAACGAAGATGATCAGACCATCATCTGTCAGGCGCTGATTGACACACACACGGTGCACGGACGCGATATGGAATCCTTCCGTACGGCGGAGGACATGGCCTATGAGTGGCAGCAGCACAACCTGGCGTGCAAGTACCTGCCGGATGACAGTGACTGGCGGGACAGTGCCGAGAATGTTGATTTTGACCCGTATGATCAGGGACGTTCCTTTGAAGAGATTTACGAAGACAGGACAGGCGAAGAGTTCAGTATCAAGAAAGAAATCAAGGAGAGCCTGGAGGACGGGACATTCTTCGATAAAGTGAAGAAAGTCATCTTCCATTGATTCAGTTCGAACCTATGCTGATGTCCACGGATCAGTGCTTTTGGCGTATGACGAATCGGTCGAGGCATGCCAGGATGGCCGGCAGCACGAAGATGACGAGAATGGTCGC
>SVCS01000100.1 GCA_015058205.1 Clostridiales bacterium | reverse complement strand
AGACCTGACATCCACCTTGGTATCTGCGGCGAGCACGGCGGCGATCCTAAGTCCATCGACTTCTGCCACAGAGTTGGTCTGCAGTACGTATCATGCTCACCGTTCAGAGTTCCTATCGCAAGACTGTCAGCAGCACAGGCAGCGATCAGAAACAAATAACCTGGTGGCCGGATGTTCGTAGAAATACGACAGAAAAGGTCATAAATCTACGAATTATGTGATGTCAGACCTGTATTATGAATTAAGAGCCGTAGATTTCGGTGCATATAGCACTGATTTCTACGGCTTAATTGTTGTTGTATAAGTTAAACTGTTTTTCTTTCGTAGCTTTGGACGCTTTCCGGAAGATTTCTACGGTTTTTTTGGATTATGCGACGGCGACGACGCCATAGGTTATCAGGAATACGACGATTCCTGCAGCGACGACGCCGGCAAATATGACGGGAACGGCGTTTCTCAGTCGAAGATCGAAGAAGGCAGCGACGAGGGAGCCGGTCCAGGCTCCTGTGCCCGGAAGTGGTACGGCTACAAGAAGGAAGAGTCCGAACATTTCATACTTGACGAGTTTCTCACCGCCCTTGGCGGCTTTTTCTTCCATTTTTGTGGCCAGTCTGTCGAATTTCTCGAACCGGTGCATCCAGTTCAGGATTCTGCGGATGAAAATAATAATGAACGGTACAGGAACCATATTGCCGAGGATGCTGACAATCAGTGCGGTCACAGGCGTCAGCCCCATGCCTACGCCGATCGGCAGGGCACCTCTGAGCTCTATGATCGGTACCATTGAAATCAGAAATGTAGCAAGAATTTTTCCTGCATATGTTGTAGTAAACCAAGTAATCATAGGCAGATTATAACATAAATACAAGAAAAAACATAACGGTTGCATTGTTTCGGTGTATAATAAAACCAACAAAAATCAACGCATTTATTGTTAATCTGAAAGTAAGAGAGGTGATCAAATGAGAAACAGGAAATGGAGCAAACTGCTTGTCGCTCTGCTGTGCCTGGCAATGTGCGTATGGACACTGTCAGCATGCGGGGATTCCGGCAGCGGAGAAGCAGAAGAACCTGCTGCGGAACCGGAAGCAGCTGCTGAAGCAGAGGGTTACACGGCAACAGAAGTAACATCTGATCTGTCCATGGCAGAAGAAGTCAAAGCCTACTACGATGCAGTAGATATGGACTATGCTTATGACCTGGGTTATGAGCTGGCCTATGATTGGGACAATCTCGCCGAGGCAAACGGATGGAGATCCGCAGGATCAGATGCTGAGCACGCAACGGCAGACCGTCTCGTGAAAGAGTGGCAGGATATCGGACTGCAGAATGTCGACAAACTCGGCACCAAGTGCGATAAGTTCCAGTTCAATAGTTCCTCCATGAAAATCGCAGATTCCGACGTTGATTTCCACGGAAACGATATCGAAGCTGTTGAAGCAGGAACCAACGGACCGGCATCCTATCAGGTCAACGGAACAGACGGCGATTTGACTGCTGAAATCGTAAACTGCGGCACTGGTTTCGAGGCAGATTACGAAGGTAAGGACGTGGAAGGCAAGATCGCACTCGTTAAGGTCGACCAGTCCAACGAAGCATGGATCGATGTTTACATGGAGCAGGCCCACAAGGCAGGAGCAGCAGCTCTCGTAACCTGGGCAAACAGCGGATATGGTGAATCCGGCACATTCACGACGAATGTACAGGATGTATGCTCAAGTGACCTTCTCCCGACCGCGGCAATCAGTGCTGACCAGGCGAAGAAAGTAAGAAAAGCCATCAAAGACGGTCATACGGAATGTACACTGAACATTGATGCTGAAATGGTCGATAACGGTGGAACCACATATAATGTATGCGGCATGATCCCGGGCAAGAACCACGATCAGAAAATCGTTATCTCAGGTCACTATGACAAGTACTGGTATGGATTCCAGGATGACTGCTGCGCAATCTCACTGGTAGCGGCGATTGCAAAGGCGATGGTCGAATCCGGATATGAACCTGAAAACGATATCTACTTCATCGCCCACGGTGCGGAAGAGTGGGGTGTCACAGACTCACAGTTCGACTGGACAACAGGTGCATGGGGTATCTGTGAAGAACACTCAGATATTCCTGACAACTGCCTCGCAATGATCAACTGCGAGCTGCCTGCATTCACACCTGCAGAAGGACAGATGTCCATCGTATGTGTTCCTGAATTCAGAAGTCTTGTGAAGACCATGTTCGAATCAGGTCTGATCACAACTTCCGGCAAGGCTGTATTCAATACGAAGCCGGCAGATGCGACGACAATGGAAGACGGAATCACATACAGAGTTCACGGTGTTCCGTATCTGATCAACGGATTTGAAGATACGACATTCATTTCACATAACTATCACACTATTGCAGACAACGCTGAAACCTATGATGCGGATGTCTTCCAGACAAACATCGACTGGTATGGTGCATTTGCAATGTACATCGATACAGAGCCTGCACTGGAGCTGAACACTGCAATTCTCGCAAACTACCTCAAGAAGGGATTCAATGAAGAATATGCGAAGGAAGCCGGTGTAGATACTGAGAAGTATCTGGCAGCTGTTGCAGAACTGAAGACAGCCGGCAAGGCGGCATATGATGCCGCCGTTGCATGCAATGCGGCCTATGAAGAAGCCATTGCGAATGGCGACGAGGAAGCAGCTGCGGAACTGAGAACACAGGGTGCGGAACTGAACAAGAAAGTTCTGGAAGCATTCCAGGTTACGCAGGATAAGTTCTTCTATGACAGTGACTTCACTGCAGACTATGGTCAGGTTCAGACATTCAACAACCTGTCCTACATCGACGGAGTTCTTGACGGAATCGAGAACGGCGCAGATATCTGGGGTGAGAACGGCGATGGTATCGCAGATTACGCATATCAGCTCAACTGCATACACGATTACAACTACTGCAACTTCAGCGCTGATATTGCAGAGAAAGGAATCGATATGTACACTGATGAGTACTATGCTACCAGAGATCAGGGACAGTGGGGCTACGGCCACCAGAATCCTGTCGTACACGTTGGTGACGTTTCCGCCCAGATCCAGAGAGCAGAAACCATCGATGATATCGATGTAGATGCAGCGAAGGAAGCATACGGCGCAGCAAGAGAGGAACTCATTAAGTACCTTGGAACTGCACTGGCAGCTGAGGTTACTTACATGAGCGATGTAGCAGATTGTCTTCAGTAACAGTCAGTGGCAATGACATAAAATCAGACAAATTGCAAGTCATTGCTTCGTAAGAAAGAATCAGGACCGGATCGCAGCTATTGCGGTCCGGTCTTTTGTTATGGAACTTTGTTTCTGTGGTATAATGGTGCTGCAAATCAGGAGGAGAACCATGGACCATGTAAGACTCAGTGATGGAGGCGACAGCGTGATCATTCTTGATCAGAGTCTGCTTCCTGCCGAAGAAAAATATATTGAACTGGAAACGCTGGAGGAGATGGCAGAAGCAATCAAAAGGCTCCAAGTCAGAGGGGCTCCGGCCATCGGCATCTTTGCCGGCTACGCCTTGGCCGCCTTATCGAATCAGCAGTGCAGACCGCAGGCAATCAGAAGCTGCTGCGGCGCTAGCGGGACCTCCGATGAGGGTTTCCTGCAGATTATGCAGGCACAGGGGGAAGTTCTGAAAGCTGCAAGACCGACGGCAGTCAACCTGGCATGGGCAGTGGATCGTGTGATACATGCAGTACGCGTTGAGATGTTCCGTGCCCGTCGGGAGGATCCCACCAGATTGAACGCCAACGCGGGAGCGCGCAGATTGGCGAAAGCCGCCGAGAAGGAAGCAAAGGCAATACATGAAGAAGATAAAAAGATGTGTCTGGCCATCGCACAGTTCGGCCTTGAAGAAGTGCAGAACGTATGCAGGGAAAAGGGGCAGGAAGGGCCAATCGGAATCCTGACCCATTGCAATGCAGGACCTCTGGCAACGTCTGAATATGGAACCGCGTTAGGCCCGATCATTCTCGGGAAAGAGCAGGGCGTGGAGTTCAAGGTTTTTGCAGATGAAACAAGACCGCTGCTGCAGGGAGCGAGACTCACGACCTATGAACTGCAGAAGGCTGGGGTTGATGTAACACTTATCTGCGATAATATGGCATCGTCGGTCATGAAGAAAGGTCTTGTGCAGGCGGTTTTCGTTGGATGCGACAGAGTTGCCGCAAATGGTGACACAGCGAACAAAATCGGGACTTCAGGACTTGCGATATTAGCGAAACACTACGGTATTCCATTCTATGTGCTCGGACCATCATCCTCCGTAGACTTGAATTGCCCGACAGGGATGGATATTCCGATAGAAGAACGTGATCCGGAAGAAATCAGAAGCAAATACTATGAAAAACCGATGGCCCCGGAAGGAGTCAAGTGTTTCAACCCATCTTTTGATGTCACAGATGCCGACCTTATTGCGGGAATCATCACAGAAAAGGGAATCTGCCGATATCCGTATACAGAGAGTCTGTTAACTTTGAAAGACTGATGTTCTTGACAGTTAAAAGTTAATAAGTTACAATAATAACAGTTATTTCCATTTACAGAAC
>SVCS01000099.1 GCA_015058205.1 Clostridiales bacterium | reverse complement strand
TTCGGAACGATGTTGATGGCGCCGGCTCTCGCACGTCTGAAGTCACCCTTTCTGTGCGGTCCGTCCAGCAGCATCTGATCTCCTGTGTACGCGTGGATCGTCGTCATAAATCCTGTTCTTACTTCTCTGTACTCCGCAAGGACTTTTGCCATCGGAGCCAGGCAGTTTGTCGTACAGGATGCGCCTGAAACAACGTTGTCCTCCTTCGTCAGTGTCTCATGGTTGACGCCGTATACGATGGTCGGCAGATCATTTCCTGCAGGAGCTGAAATCAGAACTTTCTTTGCGCCTGCATTGATGTGTGCCTGTGACTTTTCCTTTGATGTATAGAAGCCGGTGCACTCGAGCACGATATCTACATCGTATTCTCCCCATGGCAGGTTCGCTGCGTCAGCTTCGCTGAAGATTGGAATCTGGTCGCCGTCAACTGTGATGGAGTTCTCGTCGCTGGTGATCTCATGATCGTTCGCGTATCTTCCCTGTACGCTGTCATACTTGAGCAGGTGGGCCAGCATAGCCGGGCTGGTCAGGTCGTTGATAGCAACGACATCACACTCTGGATCCTCAAATACCTTTCTGAATGCGAGACGTCCGATACGTCCAAATCCGTTGATTGCAATTCTTGTCATTTTTTTATCCTCCTATTATTTCAATTCAATTATATACATTATGATTACTCGTCCTGCTGCGCCTGCAGCCTGTCGAGTTCAATGATCTTGGTATTATTCCGGTATTCTGGCTCAGTCAGCTGATCGGTGATGATCGTTCCTACGTCCAGCGGTGCAAATGTAATAGATGCAACCAGCCCGAACTTACTGCTGTCCGCCAGAATATATACTTTTTCAGACCGCTTGATGGCTTCTGCTTTTACCATCGACTCTTCGATGTCAGACGTGGTCAGTCCATTGACCGCATCGATGCCGTCCGTCCCGATAAAGCATTTGCTGAAGTGGTACTTCCGGAGACTGTCCACCGCGCCGTATCCGATGATTGCCTCTGTCGATGACTTCATCTCGCCGGCCAGCAGGTAGGTCTTGAAGCCTCGCTCGGCCAGCTCAATGGCGTGTCTTGCGCCATTGGTTACATAAATGGCGTCCATGCAATCGATATGTTCTATCATGCTGCCGGTCGTCGTCCCTGCGTCGATGTAAATCAGATCGCCGCTTTCTATCTTCTCTGCTGCAAAAGCAGCAACTCTGGTTTTTTCATCAACTTTCGTTTTTGCCTTTGCGCTGATAGGCTTGCGCTGCACGTTGACCTTGCGGTTTCCGCCATTGGACGAACTCTGGGGTTCTATGGAAACTGCGCCGCCGAAGACCTTCTTCAGCCTGCCTTCCCGATCAAGCTCCGCGATATCCCTGCGGATCGTCGATTCGCTTGCATCAAGAATCGGCACCAGATCCGTCACACGGACCGATGCCTGATGTCTCAGCATCTCTAAGATTGTTTCAAAACGTTCATACTGAAGCATGTTTTCCCTCATTTATCTTTGGTTTGACCTCATTATATTAGCAAACTCGGTCAAGGTCAATCATTTTTGCTCAAAATTTCATCATTTTCAATCAGTTTTGACGGTTTTTTGCTTTTAAACTGTCTCTACTTTGATGAGATTTGTCGTACCCGGGCTGTTCAAAGGCAAACCGGCGCTGATGACGACCCTGTCTCCGTAGTCGACCAGGCCGTTTTCACGAGCTTTGACAATCGCTGCGCTGGTCAGCTGATCAAATTCTGTTTCCATCTGTGTCATGACAGGTATCACGCCGCGGATGATTCCCATCTGCCGTGCCGTGCGCGGCTGCGGTGTTGCTGCGATGATCGGCTGCTTTGGATAGAAGCGGGACATCATTCTCGCCGTGTATCCGGAGTAAGTGACCGCAATCAGAGCCTTTGCGTCGATATCATTGGCTGCCTGACAGGCTGCGTGTCCGATTGCCGTGGAGACATCCGTCTCTGCGGCGGCGTAGACTGTGCCCACCTCCATGTCGCTCAACTCTTTCTCCGCCTGTTCCACGATTCTGGTCATGACGGATACCGCCAGGGATGGGTATTTACCGGCTGCGCTCTCTCCCGACAGCATCACTGCGGACGTGCCGTCGAAGACCGCGTTTGCAACATCGGTAATTTCCGCTCTGGTCGGCGTCGGTTCGCTGATCATGGATTCCAGCATCTGTGTAGCTGTGATGACAGGCTTGCCTTTCTGCCGGCAGCGGCGGATAAACTTTTTCTGGATACCCGGCAGGGTCGCATAGTCGACCTCAACGCCCATGTCGCCTCTGGCGATCATGATGCCGTCGGACGCGTCCAGGATCTTGTCGAATTCCCGGATGCCCTCCGGATTCTCAATCTTGGAGATGATGCGGATTTCACTGCCGCCGTTTTCATCTAAAAACCGTCTGACATCCTCCACATCTTCCGCGGTTCTGACAAAGGACGCCGCCACGAAATCGATATCATTGCGGATTCCAAAGAGAAGGTCCGCCTGATCCCGCTCTGACAGGTAATCCATCGGCAGGTGCACGTCCGGTACGTTGACGCCCTTCTTCGTGCTGACGTATCCTTCATCCATCACTTCGCAGATGATGTCCCCATTGCGTACTTCCTTCGCAGTCATGCGAATCTTTCCGTCATCGACCAGAATTTTGGTCCCCGGCTGCACCTCTGCCGCCAGAGCGTCGCATGAAATACCGACGCCCTCCGCGCTGCCCGGAACCTCTGCCGATCCATATAGTACGAACTGCTGTCCCTTCTTCAGAAGCACCTTGTCTTCGGGGAAGGTCCCGAGCCGGATCTCCGGTCCTTTCGTGTCCAGCAGAATCGCCGCCGGTACGCCGACCTGATTGCAGGCGTCCCGGAAGGTATTGATTCTCTCCAGATGTTCTTCATGGGATCCGTGGGAGCAGTTCAGTCTCGCTACGTTCATCCCGGCCAGCAGCATTTCCTTCATAACTTGTACATCTGAACTGGCTGGTCCGAGAGTACAGACTATTTTCGTTGCTTTCATGTTTGAAACCTCATTTCCCTTGATTTGTTATCATTTTATTAGCAAATTCAATCAAAGTCAATCATTTTTAATCATTTTCTCTTGTCATATTCGGTCATTTCCGTTATAATCTTCCTAAATAACGTCACAAAACGGTAATAGACGCGTCAAAATGGCATCGACGGTCAATTGCCCTCCAATAGTTGAATCCCCCCGTTATTAATAGTACAATTTAAATAGGTATAGTATGGGGAAATAGCAAAATGATTCAGAATATTTCAGAACACAAATATCTGTTCCACCACGGTGCGAATTACAGATCATACGAGTTTCTCGGAGCGCATTTGACCGGGGGCGCTTCCGGCAGCAAAGCCGGCGTCACCTTCCGTGTCTGGGCACCGCGTGCAACGTCCGTCTCAGTCGTTGGTACATTCAATGACTGGGATCTCACTGCATGTTCGATGAAACGGCTTGAAGACGATCCCGAGATTTGGGAGGCTTTCTCCCCTGATGCAAAGGCAGGAGATCTCTACAAGTTCGCGGTGACCGCAGAGCATCTGGATGACGGCGGCGGCAAAGGCACAGTCCGCACCGTCTGGAAAGCCGATCCATTTGCTTTCTTCTCAGAAAACGGATCTGCTGACAACCAGCGGGCGTCTATCATCTATGACATCAGCGGCGCCTATGACCCGACAGCTGCTTATCAGTGGGCGGACGGTGACTGGATGGAAACGCGCAAAAGCAGGAACATTTATAAATCACCTGTCAACATCTACGAAGTGCATCTGGGATCCTGGAGACGGCATGAGGACGGAAGCCTTCTGACCTACCGTGAGACGGCAGATTCCCTCATTGAATATGTGAAAGGCATGGGCTACACCCACATTGAACTGCTTCCGGTCATGGAGCATCCGTTCGATGGCTCCTGGGGTTACCAGGTCACCGGATACTACAGCCCGACATCACGGTACGGTAGACCGGAAGATCTCAAATACTTGATCGACAAAGCCCATCAGAACGGAATCGGCGTCATCATGGACTGGGTACCAGCGCACTTCCCAAGAGACGAATACGGTCTGGTCGAATTCGATGGTCAGCCGCTCTATGAATATACGGATAAATTGAAGGCTGAACACAAAGGCTGGGGCACACTCGCCTTTGACTTCGGCAGACCGGAAGTCATCAGCTTCCTGGTTTCCAATGCTTTCTACTACTGTGAGCAGTTCCACGTGGACGGTCTCAGAGTCGACGCTGTTGCGGCCATGATCTATCTGAACTACGGACGCGAGTTCGGCGAATGGATGCCGAACAAAGACGGAGGCATTGAAAATCTGGAGGCCATCAAGTTCCTCCAGCGGATGAACCAGGATGTGCTGAGCAACTTCCCGGGCGTCATAACAGTCGCGGAAGAATCCACAGCCTTTCCGATGATCACCAAGCCGCCTCAGGACGGCGGTCTTGGATTCAACTTCAAATGGAACATGGGCTGGATGAACGATGAGCTCGAGTACTTCGAGAGCGACCCTCTGTTCCGCAGAGACATCCACGGCAAGCTGATCTTCTCCATTGACTACGCATGGAGCGAGAACTTCATCCTGCCGATTTCCCACGACGAAGTGGTCCACGGCAAGAAGTCCCTGCTCGATAAGATGCCTGGTGAATACGACCGCAAGTTCGACGGATTCAGAACTTTCATGGCGTATATGATCACTCACCCGGGCAAGAAACTCACCTTCATGGGTAC
>SVCS01000034.1 GCA_015058205.1 Clostridiales bacterium | reverse complement strand
GGAAGTGTGAACGGATCGTTCAGTGCACTTTCCAGAGTGATCTTTCTGATGTTAGCCATCTCATCATCTGAGATTTCATCTCTGCTTACGTACTGAGGGTTCATTGCTGCAACCTGCATTGCAATGTTCTTCAGTGCAGCCTTGTTTTCATCATTGTCTGCACCGTCAGCTGCTACGATTACGCCGATGTTTCCGCCGCCATGGATGTAGGAAGCCAGAACTTCTCCGGAAGCCTTGTCGATTCTTCTTACTGACATGTTTTCACCGATCTTTGCGATGAGAGCTGTCAGAGCTTCTCCTACTGTTGACTCTCCGTAAGCCATAGCCTTGAATGCATCCATGTCATTGCTCTCTGCATCCAGAGCCAGCTTAGCCAGGCCTTCTACAAATCCGATGAACTCATCGTTCTTCGCAACGAAATCAGTTTCTGAGTTGACTTCAACGATTGCAGCTGTCTTGCCGTCTTCTGAGAAGGCAGTCTTAACGAGACCCATAGCCGCAATTCTTCCAGCTTTCTTTTCAGCCTTTGCAAGTCCTTTTTCTTTCAGGATTTCAATAGCCTGATCCATATCTCCGTCAGCTTCGACAAGGGCCTTCTTGCAGTCCATCATGCCGGAGCCTGTCATTTCACGGAGTTCTTTTACCATCTGTGCAGTTACTGCCATTACTCTTCCTCCTTCACTTCTTCAGCTTCACCCTCTGCTGCCTTTGCTTCTTCAGCTTCTTCTACTGTTTCCTCAACTTCTGCAGCTGGTTCGCCTTCGTCAAAGCTTTCGCCCTGCTTTGCTTCGATGATTGCATCTGCCATGCAGCTTGCGATCAGCTTGACTGCTCTGATAGCGTCGTCATTTGCAGGAATGATGTAATCAACATCATCAGGATCGCAGTTTGTATCAACGATACCTACTACAGGGATTCCCAGAGTCTTGGCTTCTGAAACGGCGATCTTCTCTTTCTTAGGGTCAACGACGAAGATTGCTCCTGGCATGCCCTTCATTTCCTTGATTCCGCCAAGGTTCTTGTCGAGCTTTTCGTATTCTGCTCTGAGCTTGAGAACTTCCTTCTTTGACAGCTTATCGAAAGTACCGTCTTCTTCCATTGCTTCGATGTCATAGATTCTCTTGATTCTCTGTGAGATCGTCTTGTAGTTTGTGAGCATTCCGCCCAGCCATCTCTGGTTTACGAAGAACATGTCGCATCTCTTAGCTTCGTCTTCGATTGCAGCCTGAGCCTGCTTCTTTGTGCCTACGAAGAGAACCGGCTTTCCTGACTCAGCAACTTCCTTCATGAAAGCGTACGCTTCATCGATTTTCTTTACAGTTTTCTGCAGGTCGATAATGTAGATACCATTTCTCTCTGTGAAAATGTAAGGAGCCATCTTAGGGTTCCATCTTCTTGTCTGATGTCCGAAGTGAACACCGGCTTCGAGTAACTGTTTCATTGAAATAACTGACATTCTTTTTCTCCTTTCGGTTTTTCGTCCTTCCACGCGAGGCCGCTTAAGGAATAAACCTTCTGCACGCATTTGCGCGACAGTCAATTGTGACCGTTAAGGCACCGTCTTCCTCCAAACCCGCGTGTGCTAAATTATAAAAAAGTTAAATTGTTCCAGCGCGCTCCGCATTGCAACAAAACCATCGCCATCCGCGGACGACGCCGACAATAAGTATACTTCAAAAGCAACGGCAATGCAAGAAAAAAAGTGAAATGGTCCGGCGCCGTATAGATGCAGTTTTCCTGCCCTTAAACCTGTAATAATTTCTATTCTCGTCAATTCTCTTCTGGTCAGTTTTTCTAGCATCCTTTTCTGTCGCAGTATTTGATTATATTATCTTTAATGTACTTGTCGTACGCTTTTTTCATCTTTGCAAAGCAATGGTTCCCAAGTTTTATCTTCATGCTTCTACGCATGATCACTTCATTGCTTCCGAGCCTGATGATGTGCTGCATATTGATGATATAACTTTGGTGCGGGTGCGCAAATCTCTCATCAAGCATAGGTAATAACTCATCGAATTTCCCATATACCCTAACGTCCTCTCCCTCAGTAATGTGAACTATAATCTGCCGTCTGAACTTTTCCAGGTAGAGTATGTCTTCCAGTTTGATTGCAAGTCTCGTTTGTCTTTTTTTAATATAGATCATTTTTTCTGTAATCATATTCAAATAGACCTCCGTAACAATCTATATCAGGCAGACTGCACCGTCTCGGAACCGGACCCACTGCACCAAATAAAAATCCCGGGTGATGATTCCCTCACCCGGGATTGTCTTTTCCTATTCACTTGTCTGCAAATGATCAGCTACAGACATCTGTCAGTTTAACCTTCTCTGTATGTAATCAGATCTTCTGCAATCTCATTTGCAGCGATGGATACTGGCTTGCTTACTTCTTCTTCTGTAAGCTTCGGCACACCGTCGATGACCTCTCTGGCTCTCTTCGCAGCCAGAATGACCAGCGTGTAACGGCTGTCCGCCTTTGTTCTGATTTCATTTACTGATGGGTATAACATAATTAGTCCTCCTTGCCCTTTTCTATTCTCATTATTTGCTGCACTTGCCATACAGCTGCGTTGATATCATCATTTACGACCAGATAATCGTACCGATCCGCCTGGGCCATATCGTCCATCGCCTGTTGGATTCGGCCCTCGATCTGTTCTTCTGTTTCTGAACCTCTTCCCCTGATACGCTCCTTGAGCGCTTCAATCGAAGGCGGTGCAATGAAAATCAGAATCGCAGCAGGATAAGATTCCCGCACCTGGAAAGCGCCATGATAATCAATATCCAACAGCACATTGTGCCCGCTTTCAGTCCATTCTACAATCGGGCCTTTCGGTGTCCCGTAGTAGTTCTCCACAAACTTGTTGTACTCCAGAAGCTGCCCTTCATCCAAAAGCTCCAAAAACCTGTCTTCGCTCACATAGTAATAGTCGACGCCTTCGACCTCTCCTTCGCGAGCCGCCCTGGTTGTCATGGAGACAGAGAAACGCATATTGCTGTCTGCGTCCAATAGTTTCTTGCAGATTGTGCCTTTGCCGGCGCCTGACGGGCCGGATATTACGAATAATTTCCCTCTAGTCATCGTAGTATTATACCATACTCCTTCTTTTATTAACAGTATAAAATTTATCGCACTTAAGAGTATGAGAAACAACTATTGAAGACGCGGGCTGCGGAGAGTGCAAAGCTGACCTCCGCAACGCCGGTTCTTAGTGAATTCAAGCTCTACGCAGAATGAACTTAGAACCGCTGCGTGAGGACAGAGCGCAAGCGTTCAGCGGGTACTCTCCGCAGCCCGCGTCCCTGTCACTAATTGTTTCGGTTACTCGATATTCTGAACCTGCTCTCTGATCTTCTCAATCTCGCTCTTCGCATCAAGCATCAGAGATGTGATTTCAATATCATTGGCCTTGGATCCGATGGTGTTGGTCTCCCTATTCATCTCCTGCACCAGGAAGTCAAGCTTCTTGCCGATGGCGCCGTCTCCTTTTGTGAGGAACGTCTTCAGCTGATCCATGTGGCTGTCCAGGCGAACGAGTTCTTCTGTAATGCTTGCCTTGTCCGCGAAAATGGCAGCTTCAACCAGGATTCTCTCTTCCGGCACATCAACTTTATCCTCCAGAATGTCCTGAATGCGGCTGTACATCTTTTCTTTGTACTCGATGGCGACCTTCGGCGCGCGTTCGCTGATTTTGCGCACGATTTCCTTGATGGTCTCTCCCCTTGCCAGCAAGTCGGTTGCCAGTTTTTCGCCCTCTCTGGACCTCATCTCATCCAGATTAGCAGCAGCCAGTTCCACAGCCTTGCAGATGGCCGAAGACACTTCTTCTTCATCTGCTACATCCGGGATGATTTTCAGGACATCCGGCATGGAGGAAAGGAGTTTGATATCGATTTCCCCTTCCAGATCATAACCATCCTTCAGTTCTCTGAGACGTTCAATGTACTGGTCTGCGACCGGCTTGTTCAGGCTGATGGTAATATCTCCTTCTGTGAGATTCTCCACGATGATGGAGACATCCACCTTACCGCGCTTGACCTGATTTTTGATAATTGCCTTTAACTTCTCCTCTGCGAATGAATAACGCTTAGGCATCTTGATGCTGATGTCTGCGTATCTGTGATTTACTGTTTTGATTTCGGCGATCACGTTTCTTTTCCCATCGGAAAATTCCCCTCTCCCGAAACCTGTCATACTTCTGATCATACAATTTTCTCCTGTTTTCTCTTAATTTATGATACTATTGGTATTGTAAATCAAAAGGAGAGCATAGTCAAAATGTCCTATGACGGAGCCGTAACCTGCGCCATGACGCAGGAGCTCATCCGTGAGCTGACACAAGGCAAAATCGAAAAAATCTATCAGCCCGAACCGGAACAGCTCCTTCTGTCTGTACATACTGCGAAAGGCAGACGGAAGCTGTTTATTTCCGCGTCCGGAAACCATTCGGCAGTGTATCTGACAGACGCTTCTCCTGAGAATCCTGCCCACCCGCCGCTTTTCTGTATGGTGCTCAGAAAGCATCTAGGTGCTGCACGCATCCAGTCCATCACCCAGCACAGCTGCGACAGGATCATTGAAATCGATCTGGAAACAGTCGATGAGCTTGGATTCAATGTGAACAAGCGGCTCATCTGTGAGATCATGGGTAAGCACTCCAACGTGCTCCTCATAGACCTGGGTACGGGCAAAATCATCGAAAGCATCAAACATGTCGGTATTGATGTGAACAGAGCCCGTCAGATTCTTCCCGGCAAGCTCTATGAATACCCGCCTGAGCAGAAGAAGATTCCTTTCACAGAGGCCTCGCAGGAAGATCTGGACCATCTCATGGCCGATCAACTGCAGCCGGAAAGAAGTCTGCTCGCAGGTCTCAAGGGCATCTCCCCTGCGCTGGCTCAATCTATCGCTTACGCAGATTCACCTTATAGGTTCTTGGAAGAGATGCGCACTTGTATTGCTGCGGCTGCGGATGCTCCCGGCCATGCCGCATGTTTCTGTGCTCCGCGTGTATATGTCAAGGACGGCGCACCTGCGGATTTCCACATCGTTCCGTTGGCTGCATACGAAGCAGATAACACCTACGAACCACTTTATTTTGACACAGTGAGTCAGGCTGCGGAGTACTTTTTCGTCAATCGTGAATCCTCGAATACCATCAAACAGAAATCCGGTGACTTGAAGCGCCTCATCAAAAGTCAGCTCGACAAGCTTCGCCTCAAGGTACAACGCCTCAACGAGGATATGGCAAAGGCAATGGATGCAGATAAGTACCGGCTTCGCGGGGAGCTGCTGAACGCAAATCTTCATCTGGTGAAGCAGGGTGAAAAATCTGTTACAGTCACAAGCTACTACGATGGAAGTCAGGTCGAGATACCCCTCGACCCGAAGTATTCCCCTGCCCGCAATGCCCAGAACTACTTCAAGAAATACGGCAAAGCGAAAACAGCGCTCAAGGAAAAGCAAATCCAGCTGGACGAGACGATGGCTGAGATTGCGTACCTCGAATCTGTCTATTCCTTCGCAGAAACGGCAGGCTCTGTGGAAGAAGTGGATCTGTTGAGATCAGAATTGATCGAAGGCGGTTACCTTCGTTACAGAAAGAGCCGCGATGGGAGCAAAGGCAACAGATCCGGCAAAGGCGGCAAAAATCGCGCCGCCAAACCAAAGCCGCATACATATACCCTTCCTTCCGGGAAAACAGTTCTTGTAGGAAGAAACAATAAAGAAAACGATTTCCTGACGTTCAAAAGGGCTTCATCTTCTGACATCTGGCTGCACACCAAAGACATACCGGGCTCTCATACGATCCTGCTCACTGAGGGTGAACCGCCTGCGGAAGAAGATCTCCGCACCGCAGCGCAGATTGCTGCATTCCACAGCAAAGGCAGAAGCTCCGCCAATGTTCCTGTTGATTACACCAAAGTCAGATATGTGAAGAAGCCTTCCGGCGCAAAACCGGGCTTTGTCATCTTCACGCATAACAGGACTCTCTACGTCGATCCAGCAATACCTGAATAACCATGTAATTCTTGAAATATAAAGACCGGCTTGCGCCGGTCTTTGTTTTTTCTTATCCGAGTCTTTGTTAATAATTAACCGAGGATGAACTGAATCATACTGTCTATGACTTCATCCCCCTTGGAGACTTTATTTCCGTTGTGTATTTCGTGGAGAAATCCAGGCCACTCGATCATATCGACATTATTGCCTTTGCGTTTGAGATACTGGAAGGCTTTTCTGGTTCCTTCAATACTGCAGATTCCGTCCTCCGTACCGTGCATGAACATGGTCGGGATATCTTTCGCGGCGCCATTGTTTTCATGGGTTCCTGCCTCCAAAGCCTTGCCTATTTCGAACCCATCCAGTGCGCACTGGAATGAAATGCGATTATGTACCATCGGATTGTCGCTGTACGGCTTTACGGACTCCGGATTACCAAGAAGCTCTTCATCTACTGCGCTGCTGATGCCTGCAGATGGCGCGATTTTGCACATGAGTTTCACAATGGCAAGGAGCGGTCCGGCAATTGGTCTGCCCAATCTGATCCACGGTGCTGAAATCAGGTACTTCACAGGCAGATTGTTGAATTCCCCTCTGTATCTGTAATCGAGGACCAGGTTGCCGCCCATGCTGTGACCGTAGAGTATGATGTCTTTTCCCGGATACTGTTTTTGCGCATAGAGCAGCAGTTCGCTGATATCTCTTAACACTTCGTCTCTCGGAGCGCAGTGACCCTTCGGCCCAACGGAATTACCATGACCTCTGAGGTCCATCGAAATTGTGGCGATACCTTTTTTGCGGAAGTGCTCTGCAACCCTGTCATATCTTCCGCCGTATTCACCGATTCCGTGCACAAGACAAACGACTTTGATGGGATTTGCCAGGGGCCATTGCACGCCTTCAATGATTCCTTTTTCCGTTTCTTTCAGTGTGAACGTTTCATACATCTTCAAAGTCCTCCTGAGTTTTCCAAATAATTACATATTTTCTGTTTTCTGTTACTATATTCAGTCATCTTCATTGACAACCGAGACCTTGCTTATTACATTTTATTGTGCGAGGCGCTGAACGGCCTCTCCGACTGCAGCATGATTCTGACAGAAAGGAGCTACATGACATGAAGCACAAATGTAGTTTTTGCGGGTGCACTTATGAGACATTCTCGTTCAAACAGGGGTATGTTTGCGATGGCTGTCTCCAATATATCAAAAGCATATACCAGCCTGATACTCAGGTAGTAGACAAGGACTGACGCAACTTACTCAGGACTTTCTGAAAGTCCTCCGGAAGCGGGCTCTCGAACTCCATGTACTCACCTTTGACCGGATGCACGAACCCCAGCACGCCGGCATGGAGCATTTGTCTCTTTGCGCCTTCTTTGTTCTTCGCTGGTCCGTATAGTTCATCCCCTAACAATGGATGCTTGATATACGCCATGTGGACGCGGATCTGATGGGTTCTGCCAGTCTCCAGTTTCGCCTCTACGAGGGTGAACTTCCCGAATCTCTCAAGCACCTTGTAATGGGTGACCGCATTCCTGGCGCTTTCAAATCCAGGCATACCGTCTTTGATGACGGCATTTCTGAGTCGGTTTCTCGGATCTCTGCCGATGGGTTCATCCACCGTTCCCTCATCTTCTTTGATATTGTTGTAGACGATGGCCCTGTACTGTCTGTTGATGCTGTGTTCTTCCAGTTGGTGCGCCAGTCCGAGATGGGCTCTGTCATTCTTTGCCGCCATCAGAAGACCGCTCGTGTCCTTGTCGATCCTGTGGACAATGCCCGGTCTGATGACACCATTGATGGAGGACAGCTGATCCCCGCAGTGATAGAGCAACGCATTCACCAGTGTACCAGTGTAGTTTCCCGGAGCGGGATGCACCACCATTCCTGCTGGTTTGTCCACGACAATGAGATCCTCATCCTCATAGACAATATTGATGGGGATATCCTCTGCTTCCGCTTCCAGTTTCTCTGGCTGCGGAATCGTGATTTCCACCCTGTCCCCTGCGCTGCACTTGTATTTTTTTGATGTGCAGATCTCGCCATTGACTGCGATACTCCCTTTTTCAAACAACTTCTGGATGAAGCTGCGGGAATAATCTTCGAGACCTGCAGAAAGAACCAGGTCAAGCCTGGTTCCCTTCGTTTCTTCTGTAATGTTGATTTCTTCTTTTAACAGGTTTCCCATGTCTTACGCACCTCAGCAAGGCTTATTGTTCATCCTTCAGCGCCTGCAGCGCATACAGCAGTATCAGGCCGCATCCCACGCATATGCAGATGTCTGCAACGTTAAACACCGGGAACCACCCGAAGTCAAACATGTCTACAACATATCCATATGCCGCTCTGTCTATCACGTTGCCGATGCCGCCGCCGCACACAAGAGAAAGACCCACGTTGAAAAGCAGCGGGTTCTTCCTGCGGAACACGAACAGATAAATGAGTCCTGCCGCGAGTAAAACCGACGTAGACACCAGTATGATATTCTCATGCCCGGCCATCATGCTGAAGGCGACTCCTGTGTTCTGCACATATGTGATGTGAAAGAAATCACCCAGCACTGGTATTGATTCTCCGGGACTGAATCCGCTTGTCATCATGAACTTGACGATACGGTCAAGGACGATGACGCCGATGATAATCAATGACCAGATCATAATTTGCCGGTGTGTATGGTATCCTGCGTCACAATTGTCTCGAGCGGTTCTTCATCTTCCGCAACAGGCAGATCTTCGAAATCCACAATGCTGCTCACGGACAATTCTTCCCCTCTGCTCGATTCAAATCTCTGCAGCTCATTTTCAAGCATTCTCTTATAGCGATTTCTGAACTCTTCATATCTGGCGCGGAGGTTCTGCGTTTCCTTCGTCAGCGCTTCTGATTCCTCTCGGGCGTTCTTTCTCATGAGGGCCGCATCCAGTTCTGCGTTCTTGAGCAGAATCTCTGCACGCTTCTCAGCGCTGGCGGAGATGTCGGTCATCAGTGACTTCGCAGCCTGAAGAGTCTCTGCAACACTTCCCTCTGTTGTCTTGAGACGTTGCAGCTCATCTACGAGTCTGCTGTTCTCTTCACGTGTCTCACGGAGCTCATTGAGAAGACTGTCGAGGTCTACAGTAATCTCATCAAGAAACTCGTTGACTTCTTCTTCTTTATAGCCCCTGACCGCTCTTGTGAAGACTTTTTCTTGTATATCGATAGGTCTAATCATCGATCGTTCCTCTCTGAAGTCTTACTTCCAGTCTGAAAGACTACTTCCAGGGATTCTCATCTGTGCCGGCAAAACTGTAAGGCTTGTTCTCACCGTCAGCAAAGATAGCTACGTTTTCAGGCGCGAAGATAAAGATGTTGTTTGCTACCTTCTGTACATTTCCGTTCAGGGCGTAAGTTGCGCCGCCGAGGAAATCAAAGATTTTTCTGGCTGTATCTGTGTCCAGTTTCTCCAGATTTACGATGACTGGTTTTCTGCTTCTCAGATTGTCAACCAGTCTTGCGCATTCATCGAAGCTTGCAGGTTCGATGACAACCAGTTTGAATGCATTTGTAATTGATTTCACTGTTTTATTCTGCATCGGTACTATATTCTTCGTTTCATATTTCTGGGAAGGAGCTGCTGTTCTAGGAACTGCCGGTGTCCTCTCCTGATAAGATGATGGCTTATATGTTTCTTCTTCAAATTCTTCATCCTCGTCGTATTCTTCGATACCAATCAGATCTCTGAATTTATTAAACATTCCCATTTTTCTTCGCCTCCTGATTCTTTCTGTACTGCACGTAATCTCTCTCTCCGAAGATTGCGCTTCCTACTCTTACTAAATTCGATCCTGCTTCGATCGCTACTGCAAAATCGTGTGACATGCCCATTGACAGATATTCGAAGTCAAGCTTCGGATCATCGATCTGTGCCAGTTCATCGTACTTGGCCTTCACGCCGTCGAAGTACGGTTTCACATCTCTTGGGTCTTCTGCAATAGGAGCCACACTCATAAGTCCTTTGATTCTGATATTTTCACATGTATCCAGGATTTCTCTGACCAGATCGCCCGCACCGTCGATTGTGACGCCGAACTTGCTTTCTTCTTCTGCAGGGTTGATCTGCACCAGAATATCCATAGTCTTGCCCGCTGCCTTTGCACGTTTGTCAATTTCCTTGGCAAGTTTCATGGAATCCACTGAGTGGATCATATCGACCTTATCTATGATATATTTGACTTTGTTAGTCTGAAGATGTCCAATCATATGCCATCTTACCGGTTTGATGGCATCGTACTTGTCCATGATCTCCTGAACCTTATTCTCGCCGATGTCCGTCGTTCCTGCATCGATCGCTGTATTGATTTCCTCCGGTGTCCTCGTCTTGCTTACGGCCACGAGTATCACATCTTCACCTTTTCTTCCAGATGCTGCTGCAGCATCGGATATCTGTCCTCTTACTGTCTCAAGATTTTTCTTTATGTCTTCCATATCAGCTAATAATCCTCCCTCCAGCTGTTATTCATCCTTCTGTTCTGCGTTTTCAGTCGCCTCTTCTGCTGCTTCCTCTTCCAGTTCTTCTTCGAGTGCGGACTGGGGATCTCTCAGGACCTCCTGATACACTCTTACGGTCTCTACCTGTTCATACTTGTCGTTGACATATATGGACTCGTAGATGACAGACTGGTTGCCGTCGGTGATCTTGACTTTGATCGGTCTGAAGTAAGTGTCTCCGTCCTTCGTCTTCACATAAACGCCCGGCTGTCCATCCTTCTCAATGATGCATTCATTGTCCACAATCAGGCCTACTGTGTTACTCTGCACAACAGTGACATCAACTTCCCTGGCGCTGGTGAAGTCTTTGTAGTAGACATTCAGGTAGATCACCATCTTGAAGAGTTCGCCTTCCTGCTTGATGCTGTTTACCTTAGCGTCCAGGGTTTCATCGCCGATTGTGACACGGACCTTCTGGCCTTCCTCATACTTGCCGGCATCTTCCTTGCTGACCCAGCAGAGGATGTACCAGTTGTCGTCATCAGAGATCTTGAAGATCGGTTCTCCTTTGTTGACCTTCTCTCTGCTCAGATCCATCTGTTTCGGGCTGAAACTCTCAGCTTCCTCTTTTGTAATCTTGTCGATGTTATCGCTGCAGAAGTACTTCTCGCAACCGTCGATAGACATGCTCAGGACGCCACTAATAGGGGCCTTGCTTGTCTCAGTGACAAGATCATACCCCTTCAGCAGTTCCAGGTTTTCCTTGTACTTGCCCTTAATGCTCGATTCTTTATTGCTCTCCTCTGGCTCAGTGATGTCGACGATCGTCGTGCCTTTTTTGACCACGGTGCCGTCATCCACCTTATACTCCATGGTACCCATTTTTTCGGCGAGACACACTGCCTCATCCTTGACCACGTAGCCCTTCGCCTCGCAGGAAACTTCCAGCGTTCCGTTCTCGAGGACCTGCGTCGTCTCGAACTTATCGGACACTTTCGGCATCTGAAAAACAACAATATATAGTAGAACGAGTACTGCCAAATATAGAATCAGTATTCGCCTTGTTTTCTTGGTAATCCTTATTCTCATCAATTAATTCTACAACAAAAGCAATAGGCTTGCAATGCACAACATGTAGATTTTGACCGCCTCCGGTTTACTCCTCTTCCACCTTGTCAATGACCTGCCGCTGCGCTTTGTTGAACCTCTTCGTCCCATCTTCGTTTTTATCGTTTCTGTGAGCGATGAACGCCTTGTAGAGATCTGGCCTTCTCTCCTTGGTCAACCTCAGGGATTGCTCCAGTTTCCACAACGCTATGTTCTGGTGGTGTCCGCTCATGAGCACCTCCGGCACCTCCATTCCCCTGTACTCTCTCGGCTGAGTGTACTGTGGATGTTCCAAAAGCCCTGAGTACACAGATTCTTCCAGTGCAGAATCCTCATTGCCCAAAACCCCCGGAATCAGCCTTGCCACACTGTCGATCAGCACCATGGCAGGAAGTTCTCCTCCTGTGAGCACATAATCTCCGATGGAGATTTCCTCTGCATCCCAGTAATCCAGCACTCTCTGGTCCACTCCTTCGTAGTGGCCGCAGAGAATCACGAAGCTGTCCAGTTCCGCCAGTTCCTTTATTTTCTCCTCATCCAGAATCCTTCCCCGCGGTGACATATAGACTACTTTTCTTGCCTTTGCATCCACATGCTCCATGGCTCCAAAAATCGGGTCTGCCATCATGACCATACCACCGCCGCCGCCAAAGGGATAGTCGTCTGCCCGGTTGTGCTTATCATTGGAAAAGTCCCGTATGTTTGTCAGCCTCACATCGATCAGGCCCTTCTCTGCCGCTCTGCCCAGTATGCTGTCTTCTGTCACCGGCCGGAACATCTCCGGAAAGAGCGTCAGGACGTCAATTGTAAGTCCCTTTTTTTCCATTTTGCTCTGATCCCTTCTGTGCCGCTACAGCATCCCTTCTATAAGCCGGAACGTAATGCGTCCGGTCTCCTCATTTATTTCAAGAACAAAAGCAGGTACGCTCGGAATGAGCACCTGTTTTCCCTCATCTGTTACCACTTCAAAAACATCCTGGGCGGTGTTCTGAATCACGTCTTTGACCACGCCAAGATGACTGCCGTCTTCCTGCACTGCCTCCATTCCAATCAGATCCCTGATGTAATGCTGGCCTTCCGGGAGTTCCGGCAGATCGTCCTCAGTGACAAAAATTTCTCTGCCTCTTGCCTTCTCCGCCGCGGTTCTGTCATCGATGCCTTCCAGTCCCAGAATGACCATGTTCTTCTGGGTCCTGACACTTCTTACAGGCATGAGATCATCATCCACGTAAAGTGCTTCGGTATTCGCATATATGTCTGCGCTGTCTGAATAATTGTAGACTTTGACTTCGCCTTTGAGGCCGACCGCGCTGACGATTTTTCCTATGAGTATTTTTTCCATAACATTATCATGGGGCATGTCGGCGATAACGCCTCATGCCCCTGTATGTGCAGTCTCTATTGAACTATTTCAACAATTACTTTGGCGTTGGCTTTCGTGGCCGCTGCCTTGACAACTGTTCTTATTGCCTTTGCGATCCTGCCTTGTTTGCCGATGACTTTACCCATGTCATCTGAAGCGACACGCAGCTGAATAACAGTAGTGCCATTTGACTCGGTCTCGGATACTTCTACGGCCTCCGGATGTTCAACCAGTGACTTTGCAATTGCACTAACTAATTCTTTCATTGGATCACCACTTTCTTAAAGAATACCCGCCTGCTTGAACAGTTTTTTAACTGTGTCTGTAGGCTGAGCTCCTGTTTCCAGCCACTTCTTAGCAGCTTCTTCGTCGATCTTGATTTCAACAGGATCCTTCAGCGGTGCATAATATCCCAGCTCCTCGATGAATCTTCCATCTCTTGAAGCTCTTGCGTCTGCAACAACTACTCTGTAGAAAGGCTTTTTGTGCGCGCCCATTCTCTTTAATCTGATTTTTACCATTACTTACTCCTCCTGATTTATTTATATTATATTCTTTGAATGGTTTAACGATGTTGGTTGTCCGGTATGTCCGGCTTCCTAGAATCCTTTGAATCCGCCGAACATTCTGCTCATCTTGGCCGCTGCCTTCGGATTCATCATCTGCTTCATCATCTTGCGGGATTCTTCATATCTCTTGATAAGCTGATTGATCTTCTGAACCGGTTGGCCTGATCCTGCCGCGATTCTCTTCCTTCTGCTGGCGTTGAGCAGTCTCGGGTCTTCCCGCTCTGCCTTCGTCATGGACTGGATGATTGCTTCGAAACAGGCGAAGTCTTTTTCGCTCTGCTCCAAGTTCACGTTCTTATTTCCCGATACTCCCGGAAGCATATCCAGCATCTTGGCGATGCCGCCCATGTTTCTGATCTGGCCCATCTGTTCAAGGAAGTCCTCGAGAGTGAACTTGTTCTTTTTGATCTTCTCTTCGAGCTTGGCGGCCTGTTCTTCGTCGTAGTCTTCCTGCGCTTTCTCAATGAGTGACATCATGTCGCCCATTCCCAGGATACGGCTGGCCATTCTCTCCGGATGGAACTCATCCAGTTCATCCATCTTTTCGCCCATACCGACGAACTTGATTGGTCTGCCTGTGACCTTCTTCGTGGAGAGCGCAGCACCGCCTCTTGAGTCACCGTCCATCTTCGTCATGATGACGCCGTCGATTCCAAGGGCGTCATTGAAGCCTTCGGCCGCATTGACGGCGTCCTGACCGGTCAGTGCGTCGACGACGAGGAGTATTTCATGAGGCCTGATTTCCTTCTTCAGAACCTTCAGTTCTTCCATGAGTTCCTCATCGATCTGCAGACGTCCGGCAGTATCCACAATCAGAACGTTGAACCCCTTGAGCTCTGCTTCCTTGATGGCTGCCTTCGCGATCTTGGACGGATCTTTCGTATCTCTCATAGCGAAGACCGGTACGTCCACGTTCTGTCCTACGACTTCCAGCTGATCGATCGCAGCCGGTCTGTAGATATCGCATGCGCAGAGCATCGGTTTCTTGCCGTTCTTCTTCAGCCACATGGCCAGCTTGCCGCAGGTCGTCGTCTTACCGGTACCCTGCAGACCTACCATCATGTAGACGGTAAATCCTTTTGGTGAAAAGGTCAACTTGCTGCTGGCACCGCCCATCAATTCAATGAGCTGGTCGTTTACGATTTTGATGACCTGCTGAGCCGGAGTCAGACTCTTCATCACCTCTTCGCCAAGCGCTTTCTCTTTGACGTCGGCAACGAATTCCTTGACCACCTTGAAGTTGACATCCGCTTCAAGGAGAGCCAGCTTGACTTCCTTCATCGCTGCATTGATGTCAGCTTCCGTCAGGCTGCCTTTGCCTTTGAGTCCTTTGAAGACTCCTTGCAGTTTGTCCGATAATCCCTCAAATGCCAATTTGTTTCTCCTTAGATTGCCGCTGCATCGCGGCTGCTTCTATATCTCCAGCTGCTGAATCTCACTTCTGATCTGCTCGAGCTTCCCGGCAACACTGTCTGTTGCCTTTGCAGCTGCCATATCGATTGCTTCATCCAGTTCATCACTGATGCTGCTGATTGCATCTCTTGTGGCGCTGAACCGTTCGACCAGACCGAGCTTGTGCTCATAGTCCTCCAACGCCTTCTGTGCCTTGTGCAGAGCGTCATGCACACCCTGCCTGCTGATGCCGAATTCCTCGGCGATTTCCGCCAGGCTCAGATTCTCTTCGTTATACAGCTCCAGGACCTCTCTCTGCCGCTCTGTCAGCAGCTCTCCATAAAAGTCATAGAGCAGACTTTGTTTCGTAATATCGTCGAACTTCATATCTGAACAGCTGAATGTTTCAGCGCCTTCCAATCTGACAAGCTTCTTCGCTTGACACTCGAGTAGTATACACTGCGGCGGCGCTGTCTGTCAAGCAAAAATACTTAACATACATAAAAAGAGAAGGAGCAATTGTTCCTTCTCTTTGTATTCTCATTTGGTCTGTCAGCTTACATTGCTTTCTTAGCTGTTTCGCAGAGTGCTGTGAAAGCAGCCGGGTCGCTGATTGCCATCTCTGAAAGCATCTTTCTGTTGATGTCAACGCCTGCCTTCTTGAGGCCGCCGATCAGCTTTGAGTAGCTCATGTCGTTCATTCTTGCTGCTGCGTTGATTCTTGCGATCCAGAGCTTTCTGAAGTCTCTCTTCTTGTTCTTGCGGCCTACGTATGCAGAGCGGAGTGCTCTCATCGTTGCAGGCTTCGCTGCTCTGTATGTGCTGTGCTTGGAGCCATAGAAGCCCTTCGCCATCTTCAGTACTTTCTTATGTCTCTTATGTGCGTTTAAACCTTTTTTAACTCTTGCCATTTCAATACCTCCTTACTTGCTCAGAACTTCCTTGATTCTGCCGTGATCTGCACTGGTTAATGTAGTGGACTGTCTGAGTCCTCTCTTTCTCTTCTGGCTCTTCTTAGTAAGAATGTGGCTCTTGTATGCTTTGTTTCTCTTAACTTTTCCTGAACCTGTTAACTTAAATCTTTTGCATGCGCCTCTGTGAGACTTCATTTTGTTTGCCATATCGTCCTCCTATAGTGAATTATTTTTTAAACGTTACTTATCGCTCTTAGGCGTAAGAATCATTGTAAGACTCCTGCCTTCGAACTTAGGCTTCTTTTCAACGTCGCCTACGTCTGAAACGGCTTCAGCAAATTTCTCCATGACTTCCTGTCCTGTTGAAACATAGTCACGTTCTCTGCCCCTGAATCTCAGGCTGACCTTAAGCTTGTTGCCATCTTTCAGGAACTTCGCACCTGTCTTCGCTTTGACCATGATGTCATGATCCTCGATAAAAGTAGACAGTCTGATTTCCTTAATCTGCGTCGTATGCTGTTTCTTCTTGGCTTCCTTTTCCTTCTTCTGCTGGTCGTACTTGTACTTACCGTAATCAAGTATCTTGCAGACAGGCGGTTCCGCCTTCGGAGCGATGCACACCAAATCAAGGTTTTTCTCTTCAGCCAGTCTCAGTGCCTCATCTCTGGACATGATTCCCAGCTGTTCTCCATCAGCAGAAATGACTCTCATTTCTCTGGCACGAATTTCTTCGTTGATCAAAGATTCCTTTGCTATTGTTCTGTACCTCCTTCGTACATAACCGTATCCAAACGGCATAAAGAAAACGCGGATACAAAAGTATCCGCGTGCAAAAAGCCATAAGGCTTACTTACCATATCAACCCGGGTGCCCATGCTCCCAAGGTGAGAAGCGGATAACTTCTGCTTAATACCTTGAGTATACTATCATAGGGTCCGAGCCTTTGCAAGTGGTTTTTTGCGTATTTACAGCAGTTTTTCCAGATATTCTGCCGCTTCGTCGATATCCTCCTCTGCAAAGACCTTAAAACCTGCATCCCGCAGCATTTCAACGGCCAGTCCCTGACCCGGGACCTTTGTGTCCGTAAAGGTTCCGTCATAGATGAACTTGCTTCCGCAGGATGGGCTGTCCTGTTTCATGATGCAGAACGCTACATCGTTCTCCTTCGCAAGGCGCACTGCTTCAATGGCTCCCTTTGTATATTCTTCTGTGACATCAGGTCCCGTGCTTGCCATGACTTTATCTCCGACTCTCTGAGAATCAGGGCGCGGCGTCGGCAGTCCGCCGAACACCTCAGGGCAGATTGGGATCAGTCTTCCCTCCTCCTTCCACTTCAGGAACGTTGGATGTGTTTCCGGCACTTCCCCGCCGTCATATCTTACGACTCTTCCGCCGTACAGGCATTCACTTACCAGAATCTTAAGCATAGCAACCTCCTTTTCCATACGTTTGCACTCAAATGGTCCGCATATATATTCTTCAGGATCCACCACACGGAATCCCAGTTTCTCGTAGAATCCCACCGCAACCACGCGGCTGTCCACGCCGATCTTCCTAAACCCGAGCTCCCGGATCCATTTCTCGGCTTCTGTGATTGCCATTGCGCCGAGGCCTCTGCCTCTGTATTCAGGAAGAACGACCATGCGTCCGATGTTGACCATACCGCCGCCCGCATCGAAAAACCTGCATGTCGCCACGGGATAACCGTCATCTAACAGCACGATGTATTTCGTGTCGGGTCCGTCCTGTTCATCTATTTCCTCACGCAGCGGAATGTGATGCTGCCGGTTCATCCCTTCTATCCGCACTGAATAGGCGCCGGCTCTCTGCCACTCTTCCTCCGCGCGCATGACTTCAATATTGTTGTTTGTGATTGTATCCTGTTCCATGATCCCTCAATGATCTTCTTTCTCTGCCAACCAGTTTTCACCAGTCCGGTAGTCGATTTCCACACCCGGCTGCACATTGTAGCAGAATACGTTAAAACGCAATCCTTCTCCCTTGTCTTCAACAGATGCCGCTTCAAGCTG
>SVCS01000033.1 GCA_015058205.1 Clostridiales bacterium | reverse complement strand
CCACAGCATCGTGATGTTGTACGTGGTCCATTTTCTTTCAGCTACTGTGGAAGGCTTCAGGTCTTCGTTATAGTACGAAGAGTTCTGCAGCTCCGCACGTGCTTCTTCTGAAAGTTCAAACAGGCCGTTCGTTTCAACTTGAGTGTAAGTTGCCATAAAACACCTCCATTTGAAAATTAGAAATATATTATTACAACAAAATTATACTACAAAGTGTGAAAAATGTAACGCTTTTTTGATAAGTTTTAAAGGTTTTTAAGACGAAGAATTCATGTATACAATACACTGTAACCGATTACAAAAAATTACGCATAATTGTTGAAAAAACGCATCGATAACCGCAAGATTATCACTTTTTTAAGCGGCTTTTCAGCGGTATAATTGAATCACAGCAAAGGCAATAAAACGAGCAGCAAAACGAAAGGAAAAAAGATAATAATGGCGCGCGTTTCCAAGAAAAAAGCAGTCGAAATATTAGACCTTTTGAGAGAAGAATATCCTGAAGCAGGGTGTGCTCTTGAGCATATAAATGTGTTTGAGCTGATCGTCTGCGTCGTGCTTTCCGCACAGACAACCGACGCCAGCGTCAACAAGGTTTCACCAGCACTGTTCGCAGCCTATCCTGATGCGGCAGCCCTTGCGGCAGCTGAGCAGGAGGACGTGATCGAGATCATCAAGACAATTGGAATGTACAAAACCAAGTCGAAAAATATCATCGCTTTAGCTAAGGCCCTTTGTGAAAAACACGGCGGTCAGGTGCCGGAAGATTATGACGCGCTCGTCGCCCTTCCGGGCGTCGGAAGGAAGACCGCAAACGTCGTTCTCGCGGTAGGGTTCGGGCATCAGAAAATTGCTGTGGACACACACGTTTTCAGAGTGTCCCACCGCATCGGTCTGGCATCGGAAAACAGCTCCGGACAAGAGGAAAAAAGCACAGAGCCAAAGGACAAAAAATCTTCAGGCAAAGGCATTAAAAACGACACGAAAGTCAGTGCGAAAAACGCCGGAGAGAAGAACGTTTTAGAGACAGAAAAAGAGCTCATGAAGATCCTGCCGGATGACCGGTGGACAGAGGCGCACCACAGCCTGATCTGGCACGGCCGCAGATGCTGCACGGCGCGTAATCCGAAGTGTGCTGAATGCCCAATCAGGCATCTATGCTGTAAGAATGGATTGTAGAATGAACGATGGTGACAGTGCCGGTGCGTATTCCGCAGGAGCTGGCACAACCATTCGCGAAATGAATAAATGAAATAGCAAAACCCCGAGATTGTTTGAGTGACATAGTCACGAGTTTTCTCGGGGTTCTATTTCATATGAATGAGCGTTTATGGTTGTCAACGACGAGGACCAAGCAGAGGTACTGTCGCCACCGTTTATTTAGATAATTCTTTCGCGAATTACGCCTGCGACCTGCAGATCGATCGTCTTGTCTTCCAGATCCGCCAGGATGTAGGAGTACTCACCGCGAGTTGCGGAAACCACATCAGCAAGCTCCAGCTGATTGAGCTTGAACATAACATCTGACTCTGCGCTGGCTTTGCAGATGACGGAGAGACGAGGGCAGTCCTTCTTCGGTCCGAGTGATAAAGCCGGCATGTTGACGGAGTTTCTGATGTTGCCGTTTTCAATGTAGTCCATAACCTGTGTAACAGCCATCGTTGCACAGTTGTCTTCTGCTTCTGCAGAGGAAGCGCCCAAGTGCGGCAGCACGATGATTCCAGGTTCGTCTGAATTCAGCACTGCATCATCTGCGAAGTCTGTCACGTACTTGGCAATCTTACCGGATGCGAGCGCAGCCAGAAGATCATCGTCGTTCATCAGTTTGTCACGTGCGAAGTTCAGGAAGATCACGCCATCCTTCATCTGCGCGAACGCTTCTGCGTTCATCATACCCTTTGTAGCATCGTTGGCAGGAACGTGGATGGAGATGTAATCACACTCCGGATAAAGCTGAGCCAGATCATCGACAACCTTCACCTCAGCAGGGAGCTGCGCTTTGACTGCCTCTGTCAGGAAAGCGTCATATCCGATGACATTCATGCCAAGAGCCAATGCGGAGTCTGCGACGAGACGGCCGATTGCGCCGAGACCGATGATGCCCAAGGTTTTGCCCATAATTTCTGTACCGGCAAACTGGCCTTTGCCTTTCTCAATCTGCTTGCCTACGCCTTCACTGCCTTTGAGTGTCTTCGCCCACGCAATTCCGTCAGGTACGTTACGGGCTGCCATGATCATTCCGCAGATGCACAGTTCTTTGACCGCGTTTGCGTTTGCGCCAGGGGCGTTGAATACAACAATGCCGAGTTCACTGCATCTGTCGACAGGAACGTTATTTGTTCCTGCACCGGCTCTGCCGATTGCAAGGAGTTCATTGGAAAACTCCATCTCATGCATGTCATAGCTTCTGAGAATGATTCCGTGTGCCTCGTTCTGATCCTCAACGATTACATAATCATCGGTGAGATTGTTCAGACCTACAGGGGAAATTTTGTTGAATGTTCCGATTTTATACATTTATGTCACCTCTTTATTTTAACTACACCGGCACAGGCCGGAGGTTTTAATTGCCTGAAAGATATTCTAACATAAATGAAGCGAAATATGGGATAAAAAACAAAATACACGCACAAAAGAATACTGCTCCATGATATAATATTTCTATATGAAAATATGTATGAAACAGATCATATTAATAATCTAAATATACGGAGGTAATAACAATGAAAGAAAGAGCTTATAACTTTTCGGCAGGTCCATCCATGCTTCCGGAAGAAGTTATCAGAGACGTCGCTGACAATCTTCTGAACTACCATGAATGCGGTGAGTCGGTCATGGAGATGTCACACAGATCAGCAGAATTCAAGGAAATCCTTGCTGATGCAGAAGCTAACCTCAGAGACATTATGAACATTCCTGATAACTACAAGGTAATGTTCATCCAGGGCGGAGGAACACTGCAGTTCGCAATGGTTCCGCTGAATCTGGCAGTTAACACGAAAAAAATCGACTTCCTCCTGACAGGAAACTGGGCAAAGAAAGCTTATAAAGAAGCTGTCAAGATGGGATATGATGCGAAGGTCGTTGCATCATCAGAGGAAGACACGTTCACATATATTCCGAAAGTAACGAAGGAAGACTTCAGAGAAGACGCGGACTATGTTCACATCTGCTTCAACAACACAATTTACGGAACACACTTCCCATACATCCCTGATACGGGAGATATCCCGCTTGTAGCTGATATGTCATCCTGCATTCTGTCTGAGGAAGTAGACGTTACAAAGTTCGGTATCATCTGGGCAGGCGTTCAGAAGAACATTGCGCCATCAGGTGTTGCGATTGCCATCGTAAGAGAAGACCTGATTGGCAAGGCAGCGGCAGATATTCCGACATATCTCGATTACCAGATTCACGCAGAGAACGATTCCGCATACAATACACCAAACTGCTTCTCAATCTATGTTGCAGGCGAAGTGTTCAAATATCTGAAGAGAAACGGCGGACTGGCTGCAATGAATGAGAAGAATGTCAGAAAGGCAGCGAAACTCTATGATTATATCGATGGCAGCGGTTACTACAAGTGCCCGGTAAGAAAAGAAGACAGATCTCTCATGAATGTTGTCTTCGTCATCGGCGATAAGGATATCGAAAAGAAATTCGTTGCTGATGCAAAGGCAGCAGGTCTGCATAACCTCGGCGGACACAGATCTATCGGCGGAATGAGAGCATCGATCTACAATGCAATGCCGGAAGAAGGTATTGATGCGCTGATCGAATTCATGGAGAAATTCAAAGCAGAGAATAAATAATATAGTAGAGAATTCATGCAAATAATGGAGAACAGAAAACAAAGAATTATTAAAACTCTGACAGCATTTGTTTTCGCGGCGGCACTGGCTCTCACAGGGGCAGTGCCGTCTTTTGCTGAAGAAAGTCATTTTGAGGGAGCGCCGGAAGGTCCGGATGTAAGCGCGGAGGCTTATATTGTAATGGATGCCGGAAGCGGTCAGGTTCTGTGCGAAAAGAACGGTGACGAGCAGAGGGACCCTGCCAGTGTAACGAAGGTCCTGAACTTTCTCGTATGTCTCGATACACTGGACTTCAATGAAGTGATCACGGTAGACAGAACTCCGGATAACACACCGAGTACGATGCATCTTCAGAAAGGAGAGACGATTAAGATCGAAGATCTGATCTACTGCATGATGCTCTCGTCAAACAATGACGCAGCGGAAGAATTGGGATATCTGGCAGGAGGCGATATGGAGACATTCGCCGGAATGATGAACGAAAAGGCGGCCGAATTAGGAGCTCAGAACACGAAGTACAAAAACCCGAACGGACTAAATCCCGACCCGGTGAACAATCTGACGACCCCGCATGACATTGCGATCGTCATGAGTGCAGCCATGAAGGATGAGCGCTTCAGGACTGTCGTCGGAACCAAAGAGCATTTGATACCGGCAACGAACAAATACAAAGCGCGTAAGGCGCAGACCTCCAACAAATGTCTCTGGGATCAGAGCAAAATCGACGAGCTCGCTGCCATGGAAAAAGACATCAAGGAGAATCCGCCAGTATACGTTGTGGATGAACTGACCGGCACGAAACAGCTTGATGCACAGTCAAGAGCAAGAGTTAAAAAACTGAACAAACTGAGAAAAAAGACACGTTACATGGTGGAAGGCTGCATCGGCGGCAAGACCGGATGGACGAGCACAGCAGGCGGCTGCTACACAGGGTACGTGGAGCGGGATAACATGGATGTTGTCATCGCACTGATGGATGCCACCGACAAACCGACGAGATTCAAAGATGCCGTGAAGCTCTGGGATTACGCTTACGATAACTTCGATAGTTACACTGCCGAAGAATCCGGCAAGACACTTGACCAGATGAAGGTGAAGAGGGGATCCCTCAGGGAAGTAAAAATCGGCATTCCAAATGATCTGAAGGTGACAACACTCAAAGGCGCGGACCCTTCCAAGACTGTCACAACTGAGCTGACACTGAATGAAGAAAAACCGATGGCTCCAATCAAAAAAGGAGAAGTCGTCGGCAAACTGGTAGCCTACGATAACGGCGTGGAAGTTTCCAGCCAGGATGTCATCTCATTGGAGACAGCAGAGAAAGGCGGACCTCTTTCCTATATCGGCATTGCGGATGAAGACGTGCCGAAATTCCTGATTCTGTTTGGACTCGCCCTCCTTACCTTGATCATCATCATTGCTTTGGTCAGGGCGTCGAGAAAAAAGAACCATGGAGAGTTCGACTATGGAGATTCCGAATAATATTAAGGAAGCACTGAAACAGCTTCCGGATACACCGGGAGTTTATATGCACAAAGACAGCCTTGGCAATGTCATCTATGTTGGCAAGGCTGTTAGCCTGCGCAATCGCGTTCGGCAGTACTTCCAATCGTCGAGGAACATGGATCCTAAAGTCAGGAGCATGGTCAGCCAGATCAGTGAGTTTGAATACATCACGGTGGACAGTGAGATGGAAGCATTGATTCTGGAGTGCAATCTCATCAAGAAACACCGTCCGAAATATAATATTCTGTTGCGGGACGACAAGACATACCCGTATATAAAAGTTACAAATGAGGAATGGCCGCGTGTCATCAAAACCAGAAATGTGCGTAAGGACGGAGGAAGTTACTTCGGACCTTACAGTGATGCCGGAGCGGTCAACAGAATCGTGGATCTGCTGAATTCCAGCTTTGCATTGAAACGGTGCAGCGCCGTTGCCTTTGCATCTGGATTCAGGCCTTGTCTCAATTATCATATCAACCAGTGCAGAGGAATATGCACTGGGAGCGTCAGTCATGAAGAGTACGAGGAAGCCATTGCAGGCGCAGTGGAGTTTCTGCGGGGGCATTCAGCGCCTCTCGTGAACAATATGAAGAAACGCATGCAGGAAGCTTCGGACCGGCTGGATTTTGAGGAAGCGGCAGAATACCGCGACTACATTGAGGCTGCGGAATCCTTGAATGAGACACAACGCGTCGTTCTGCACCATTCCAATGAAGCGGATATCGTTGTACGCGTTGCAAAGACTGATTCTTTCGCGGTCTTCTCCGTGCGTGAGGGAAAGCTTGTGGAGCGGGAGACCTTCAGCATGGATTTGACATCCTCTATCGACGGAGACAGCAAAAGCATTCTGGAAGCATTCATCAATCAGCACTACAGTGCAGTGCCGGATGTTCCGCGTGAGATCATTGTTTCAGAACTCCCATCGGGCAGTGCGCTTCTGGAACAGTATCTGTCTGAGATTTCTGCACACAATGTGAAAATCATGAAACCGGAGCGGGGTGAGAAGCGCGCGCTCTTGAAACTGGCGGTCAGCGATGCTGCTGTTCTGGCAGACACGATTGAAAGAAAAGCAAAAGCAGCCGCGGCCAGACGGGATGAACTCGGCAAGGAAATATGGGACGTCCTCTGTGCGATGGGCGCAGAGTCAGGTCCTTATGACAGCAGGCAGTTCCGGGCTGAGGCCTATGATATTTCCAACACAAATGGCATAGATACGGTAGGCGCAATGGTTGTCTACGATGGACTGAAAGCGGATAAGCAGAGCTACCGGAAGTTCCGTGTGAGGACCGTAGAAGGGCAGGATGATTACGCATCCATGCGGGAAGTTCTGTCGAGAAGATTCATGCGAGTCTTCAGCGGAGATGATAAGTTCGCCGTTTTGCCCGACATCATTTTTATGGATGGAGGCAAGGGCCATGTGACCACGGCGCTCGAGGTGATAGAAGCAACAGGGTTCGACATCCCAGTCGTAGGCATGGTGAAGGACGATCACCACAGAACACGCGGGCTGATTGTACGCCGGCCGGAAACCGGGGCATCTGAGGCAGCCGGAGCAAACGACACGGATTTTGAATGGCTGGAAATTACGCTGGAAGATAAACCGCTGTTATATAAGTACATTGGAACCATGCAGGAGGAAGTGCATCGATTTGCGATCACATACCATCGCAAACTGCGGAGCAAAAACATGGAGCATTCCGTACTGGATGAAATAGAAGGCATCGGTCCAAAGCGGAGGAAAGCCCTGCTTACTGCCTTTGGAAGCGTGGAAGAAATCAGGAAAATCGCAAGCGGAAGCGCCGGAGGTATCGCGGACAAAGATGGCGGTGAAGCAGTTGATCCGATAGAACGTCTCGCTCAAGTGGAGGGCATGGACAGGAGAGCCGCGGAGAATGTATGTCGGTTTTTCAGTAAGTGATGCCCCCGATGAGAAAGAGTAAACTTGATGTTGTGAAAAACGTCTACTGATGGTATAGTTACTCTATCAAAAGAGAAGAAAACCGAAAGGAGAATATAAGATGGCAGAAGACAAAGAATTATACGGATACGACGAGGAAGACATCATCACTCTTGAGTACGACAACGGCGACGAAGAAGAGTGTGGAATCGTAGGCGTATTCGATGTGGACGGCAAAGATTACATCGCGCTGAACCCACTGGGAACCGGCGAAGTCTACATCTACGGATACAAGGAATATGAAGAAGATTTCGAACTGATCGACGATCTTACGGATGAAGAATTCGAAAAGGCGATCAAAGAGTTTGAAAGCTTGATCGACGCTGAGCTCATCGAACAGTAAGAAGGGCGGATTAGCAAAAGCAACAAAGATGAAAAGGCGCCAATGCGGCGCCTGTTTCTTTTGCAAGGGAAATTCATTCATAAAGGAAGAAGGTAGTTTTCATGAAGGTGGAACAGAAGTTTTTCATCGGCGCAATAGATGTGGATGCTGAAAAGAGAGTAAAAAATACTACTCTATTGAAGATCCTTTCGGACATGTCCATGTATCACGGAGTCGTTGCAGGCCATACAAAGCCCGACCGCAAAAGCGACATTTCCTGGATTGTGCTGAACTGGGTGATGAAGGTATATCGCAGACCGACCATGTTCAGCACCGTGCGGGCAGTGACATGGGCGAGAGACTATACAAAAACGCGGGCGACCCGTGACTACATCATCTACGATGAAGAAGATAACATTGTAGCAGAAGCGATTTCGGAATGGGTCGCGGTGGATGTCGCCACCGGTAAATTTCTGCGGCTCACGCCGGAACTGGTGGAGCCATTCAAGATAGAGCCGGACAGCAAAACGATTACCGATTATGAGCTTCCATCTATACGTGACCTTGCATTAAATGTACAGATCAGGGGCGAGATGGAAATCAACCGCATGATGTTCGATTACAACGGCCATGTTCACAACAGCGTGTACCTGGATCTGGCGCAGCAGATTCTGCCGGAAGAGCAGTTTCTCCACAGATTTAAAGAAGTGGTGATACTCTATAAACACGGTATCACCACTCAGGATAAAGTTCTGCTGGAATATTCAGTTGAGGACGACCGCCACATCGTTGCGATTCGCCAGAAATCAGACAACCAACTGCATGCGTTAGTCATATTTTCTGATGGAACGTCTGATTAGTCGAACAGCAGTGTTTCCATCGTGTAGAGGCCAGGCTCTTTTTCGATAAGTTTCCTGGCTGCGGCGATGGCGCCGTCTACTAAAATCTGACGGCTGCCCGCCTTGTGGGTAATTTCAAAAACTTCATCATTTCCGAAGAAGTCGACGCGGTGTTCGCCTGTTACAGTGCCGCCGCGCAGAGCGTGCATGCCGATTTCACGGCTTGTGCGTGCGCCGCAGTTTCCGCTTCTTCCGTAGACGCGTTCATATTCGCCTTCCGGATCGATTACATCAGCGAGGGATTTGGCAGTGCCGCTTGGAGCGTCTACTTTTTTATTGTGATGCGTTTCTGTGATTTCAATGTCCCAGTCAGGAAGGGCTGCCTTGACCTGCGGCAGAATGTGCATGAACAGATTGATGCCCAGGGAATAATTTGACGCCCAGATAACAGGGACCTTTTTCGCAAGCTCAGCCAGAAGCTGATGCTGTTCTTCTGTCATATTGGTGGTTCCGCTCAGCAGCGGTGTTCCCGTGCGTGCGGCATAAGCTACCACTGTATCCGTCAGAGATGGGTTGCTGAAATCCATAATGACATCGGCAATCTTTTTATCGGAATTCAGATTCTCAACATTCTCGATGTCGATCCAGCCTGCGATTTCGTCGCCCGCTTTGACAAGTGTATCTTCGATCAGCCGTCCCATGCGACCGTAACCAGTGATCAATACTTTCATTCTTATCTATCTCTCCTTGCTTTTGCAATCACGGAAGTTCTGTTAGATGATGCCCAGCTTCTGCATTTCAGCACGCAGGATCTCTCTGTTGGCATCGCTCATCGGGCAAAGCGGCATTCTGAATCCGCCGACGCCCATACCGGCCATGTTCATGGCTTCCTTGATTGGAATCGGATTGACTTCAATGAAGAAATCGTTGATCAGCGTCATGTATTCGAGCTGCATGTCGATGGCCTTCTGCGTGTTGCCTTCCAGGAATGCATGTGTCATTTCAACGGTCTTATCCGGCTGCAGGTTTGCCCATACGGAGATGCAGCCTGCACCGCCCAGAGCCATCATCGGAATGGTGATGTCGTCGTTGCCGCTCCAGATGTTGAAGTCCATATCCTTTGTTGCCTTTGCAAGTTTGGCTACGTAGCTCATGTCGCCGGTCGCTTCCTTGACGCCTGCGATGTTGTCCTTCTTGGCGAGTTCCGTCATGACATCGATCGGAATGTTGATGCCGGTTCTGCCCGGAATGTTGTAGACGACAACCGGAATATCTACAGAGTCTGCTACGTCAGCGATATGGTGGTAGAGACCCGTCTTGTTGGCTTTGTTGTAGTACGGTGAAATGCAGAGCAGCGCATCAACACCAGCGTCTGCGAATCTCTTGGCCTTTTCAAATGAAGTTCTTGTATCATTGGAGCCGGCGTTTGCCATCAGCGGCATCCTGCCTTTGCAGACCTCAACGCTGCGCTTGACGATTTCATAGTCCTCTTCCCAAGTGAACGTTGGTGATTCGCTGGTCGTGCCGAGGATCAGAACGCAGTCTGTTTTATTCGCAATGTGGAACTCCAGGAGCTCTTCAAGTTTGTCGTAGTTGATGCTCTTGTCTTCGTTGAATGGTGTAATCAGGGCTACCATTGAGCCTTTTATATCAAAGCTGCTTGCCATATCAATACCTCCTAAAAATAATTGTCTGCAGTACAAAATCATGAAACCCACGATTTCGTCTATATTATACAACAAAACCACTAGATGTTGAATAACTAAGATTCTTAAAGATTGTAATGTTTTGTGTTATAATCATCATGGATTATTATTGCAATGGAGGCAAATAATATGAAGCTAATAGAATTACTGGAAGATCTGAATTATGAAATATTGAATGAGGGCTTAGCGGGTCTCGAAACGGAAATCAGCAGCGTCGTGCTGGACTCGAGAAAAGCAGAGCACGGATGCCTGTTCACCTGCGTCAAAGGAGCGGTCGTCGACGGCCATAAGTTCGCACCGGACGTTGCAAAGGCAGGTGCAGGGGCAATCATCGTAGAGGATGCGATCGATCTGCCTGCCGGTACAGCACCAGTCGTCGTGAAAGTCCCGGATAGCCGTTATGCGCTGGCATGTGTGAGTGCAGCCTGGTTCGGACATCCGGCAGAGAAGCTGACAACCATCGGCATCACGGGCACGAAAGGCAAAACCACTACGACATACATGGTCAAGGCCATACTCGAAAACATCGGTCACAAGGTTGGTCTGATCGGCACGATTGAGGCGGACACGGGCTCCAGAACAATCCCGGCAGCCAACACGACACCGGAGTCCTATCTGGTGCAGAAGTACTTTGCCGAGATGGTGGAGAATGGATGCGACAGCGTGGTCATGGAAGCATCCTCTCAAGGATTCATGCTCCACAGAACAGCGGGATTTACCTTTGACTACGGTATCTTCACGAATATAGAACCGGATCACATCGGTCCGAATGAACATAGAGATTTCGAGCATTATCTGGAATGCAAAAAGATGCTCCTCAATCAGTGCCGCGTAGGAATCGTCAACAGAGACGATGAACACCTGGCGCAGATTCTGGAGGGAGCAGGGTGCCAGATCGAGACTTACGGCATTGGTGCTCCCGGTAGTGAGCCGGGCAGCGCGTCAAATGCGGTGGATTTGGTAGACCCGGAGCACGACCTCAGAGCTGAGGATATGGAGCTCGTCTCCCATCCGGGATATCTGGGCATCAAGTATCACGTGAAGGGCATGATGGATTTCCCTGTTGAGATCGACATCCCGGGCAAGTTCAGCGTCTACAACTCACTGACTGCCATCGCCATCTGCAGACACTTCGGCGTCAGTCCGGAAGCAATCACCGAAGCACTGAAGGACATCCACGTTAAGGGCCGTGTCGAACTCATCAAGGTCAGCGATGATTTTGCACTGATGATCGACTACGCACACAATGCCATGGCGTTGGAAAGTCTGCTGGAGACTTTGCGCGAGTACAATCCTCACAGGCTGGTGACCGTCTTCGGATGCGGAGGTAACCGCGCCCGCGACAGACGGTTCGAAATGGGAGAAGTATCAGGAAGACTGGCGGATCTGACGATCATCACAAGCGACAATCCGCGAAATGAAGATCCGCAGGCCATCATCGACGACATCAAAGTCGGCATCGGAAAGACCGACGGCAAATACGTGGAAATCATCAACCGCAAAGACGCCATGAAGTACGCCATCGAACACGGCGAACCGGGCGACATCATCATCTGCGCGGGCAAAGGCCACGAAACCTATCAGGAAATCAACGGCGTGAAATACGATATGGACGAACGCGTTCTCATCAAGGAAATACTGGAGGAACTGAAATGAAAGAATATGACATCATTATAGTAGGTGCCGGTGCAAGCGGCGTTTTCATGAGCTATGAATTGGCAAAGCTGAACACCAGCGCGCGTGTGCTTGTGCTCGACAAAGGCAGCGATCTGGACGGCAGAGTCTGCCCAATCAAAGCAGGCAAAACCAAGACCTGCGTCAAGTGCAATCCGTGCCACATCATGAACGGATATGGCGGCGCCGGAACACTGTCCGACGGCAAGTACAACATCACAACTCAGTTCGGCGGAGACCTGCATAACTATGTGGGCCTGGACAAGGCCATGGATCTGATGGAGTATGTGGACGAAGTGCTTTGCAGCATGGGCGGCGCTGACGCGAAGCTGTATTCAACGGGCAATTCTGAACTGAAGACAGAGTGCCTCAAACATGACCTGCACCTTCTGGAAGCCAAGGTCAGACATCTGGGAACGGACAGAAACGTCAGAATTCTGGGCAAAATGTTCGACTACTGCAAAGACAAGATCGATATGGAGTTCCACACAGTGATTGAAGATGTGGAGCGTCAGGAAGACGGCACCTTCATTGTGAAGACGGACAAAGGTGAAGTATTCTCCTGTAAGGATCTGGTGCTGGCAACAGGTCGTTCCGGTTCCAAGTGGATCTCACAGATCTGCGACAAGATGGGCGTCGAGCAGAAGAAGAACCGCGTGGACATCGGCGTCAGAGTGGAGCTTCCGGCTGAAGTCTTCAAGCACATCACAGATGATGTATATGAAAGCAAAATCATCTATCAGACAGATAAATACAACGATTTGGTCAGAACATTCTGCATGAACCCGTATGGCGAGGTCGTATCAGAGAACACCAACGGTATTGTTACAGTCAATGGACACAGCTACGATGATCCGTCACTGCATACCCAGAACACCAACTTCGCGCTGCTCGTATCGAATCATTTCACTGAGCCGTTCGATGACAGTAATGAGTACGGTGAATCCATCGCCAAGCTGTCCAACATGCTGGGCGGCGGTGTTCTGCTGCAGAGATTTGGCGATCTGGTGAAGGGACGTCGTTCCAGCGAACGCAGAATGCGCAAGTGCTTCACCCAGCCGACACTGCAGGCGACGCCAGGAGACCTGTCTCTGGTTATTCCGAAGAGACAGCTGGACGACATCATCGAGATGATTTACGCGCTCGATAAGATCGCACCGGGAACTGCAAACGAAGATACGCTGCTCTATGGTGTGGAAGTCAAGTTCTACAATTCTGTTGTCAAAGTGGATGAGAATCTGGAAACAGCAGTTCCGCGCATGTATGCGCTGGGAGATGGTTCCGGCGTGACCCATTCACTGTCACAGGCTTCCGCCAGCGGCGTGCACGTAGCGAGAATTCTGGCAGAAAAGTATTGAGAGAAAGCGGAGCATTGAGGAGGAGATAACCATGAGTGAAACAGTAAAAACGGATACCGCTGCAGCTGCACCTGCCAAGCAGGATCCGAACGCATGGAAAGAGCAGCTGGTTGGAAAGAGCGACAAGGTCGTGAAGGCCATCACAAATCATCATAATAAGTTCAACTGCGCGCAGGCGGTGGCCTGTGCTTTTGCAGAAGACTTGGGCATGGATGAACAGACTGTGTTCAGAATTATGGAAGGGTTCGGATTCGGCATGGGGTCGATGCATGAGTGCGGAGCTGTATCCGCAATGGCTGCCGTGGCAGGGCTGAAGGAGTCTGACGGAAACCTGCAGTCACCAGCTTCCAAGAAAACGAGCTACAAAGCTTCCAAAGCAATGTTGAAAGCTTTTGAGGAAAAGAATGGCTCAACGATCTGCAGTGTGATCAAAGGCGTTGAAACGAAAAAAGTTCTCCGCAGCTGCGACGGCTGCGTGGAGGACGCAACGGAAATCATTGAACGGTATTTAAAAGGAGAACTGTAATGTCAGACGTGAGTGAAAAGAGGAGGAAGGCCATTGCCTGGGCTGAAGAAGTTGTATCCTATGTAGATAACGACCCGCGTCCCATTGTAAAGTGCAAAGAATCCAGGCCAATTACCGACATCAAGGATCTGCTGGTTTCAAGTACAAAGCTTTATGGGGACAACGTTGCATATTTGCAGAAGTGGGACAGAAAAGGAGAATATGAGCCAATTACCTACAAGGAGGTCCTCGCTGATGTAAACGGCATCGGAACGTGGATGATGGACAAGGGCCTGACCGGAAAGAGAGTTGCGGTCATCGGACCGAATTGCTACCAGTGGTGCAGCACGTATCTGGCTGTTACCGGAGGTATCGGGTGCATCGTTCCGCTGGACAAGCAATTAAATGCCGACGAGTTAAAAAACCAGATCCAGAGATCTGAAGTGTCTGCAGTCGTATTTGATGATGATCATCTGGAAACATTCCGAAAGATCAAAGCAGATGGAGATACAAACCTTGAGTTGCTTGTGGCTTTCGATGCTGACGAGGAGAAGGACGGCGTCTATGCCTGGAAGCAGATCAAAGAAGAAGGCAAGAAGCTGATCGAAGCTGGTAATTCTGATTACGTGAATGCGGAAGTGGATAATGAAGTTATGAGCATCCTGATATTCACGTCCGGCACAATGGGCAAACCAAAGGGCGTCATGCTCAGCCAGAAAAATGTGTGCGCTGAACTGATGATTGCGCCGACAACCTTTGAACTCAGACAGGATGACATCTATCTGTCCTTCCTGCCTTTGCACCATACTTACGAGTGTACTTGCTGTTTCCTGATGGCACTTTACAAGGGCTCAGCTGTTGCATTTTGCCAGGGACTTACGTACATCACGAAGAATCTGAAAGAAGTCAGACCGACCATGATGCTGGCAGTGCCGGCACTCTATGAGAAGATGTACCAGAGAATATGGAAGAGTGCGCGTCAGCAGGGAAAAGATGGGACACTTCGGAAGGTCATCAAGATCAACCGTTTCACAAAGAAGTTCCATATCGACCTGGGAGATAAATTCTTTAAGGATATCCGCGATGTGTTCGGCGGCAGAATGAAAACGCTCATCTGCGGAGGCGCTAAAATCGATCCGCAGATCCTGGACGGACTGCAGGATTTCGGGTTCAATGCCCTTCAGGGTTATGGCCTGACAGAGGCGGCCCCTATGGGTGCGTTCAATCCGCAGGATGCGCCAAACTCGCGTTCTATCGGCGTGCCGTTCCCGGGACAGGATATCAAGACGATCAATGTCAATGAGGAGGGTATCGGAGAAATCTGTATCAAAGGCCCGAACATTATGCTTGGATACTATGACGATCCGGAAGAGACAGCGAAGGTCCTCGATGAGGAAGGCTGGTTCCACACGGGCGATCTGGGCTATGTTGATACAGATGGTTATGCATATCTGACAGGCCGCGCCAAGAACGTTATCGTGACAAGAAAAGGCAAGAACATCTATCCGGAAGAGATTGAATACCTGATCAATCTGATTCCTTTTGTAGAGGAGTCATATGTGTTTGGAGCTGCGGAAGATGATGGTGATGACACCTTGCTTGTGGCTTCTGTCAAAGTCGATGATGGGGAAATGGCAGAACTGCTTGGACCGGATTATACCGATGATGATGTTAAGCGGGAAATCTGGAAAGAGATCGACAAGATCAATGCGGAAGCACCAATGCACAGAAAAATCAAGAGAGTCATTCACAGAAAAACTGATTTCATACACAACACCTCTTCCAAGCTCATGAGAATGGTCGAGGAAAACAAACTGCCAGAGTAACAAAAGCAACAAAAGGCGCCCGTCAGGGCGCCGTTTTTATTGAGCGATAAACCTTTAGTGGATCAACCTTCAGGGAATCAACAATTAGCAGAAAACCTTCTCGATGTTCGCTGAGTTGGTGAGGTAGACCATGGTCGAATACTTCAGGTCAAATTCGATGATATCACCGACTTTCAGATCACCGCCCTGATCCACCAGCTCCTGAATGTCCAGAATGGTGTGATCGGAGGAAGCGCCCAGAATTTCGATACCTTCCATGCGCGGCAGAAGATCATCCGGATCACCGTAGTCGCACTTGCCGAGGGCGATGAGGGCTCTGCGCCTGATGCCGCGATCCACATATTCGATTTGATGTCCAAATGCGTCGAAGCCGCGTTCGCCGACCGGATGGGATGGCTTGTCTTTGACTTCGATGACTTCCGCCTGCAGTGTAAAGATATCCTGATGCATCTTGCTCAGGTCGTATCCATAGAGGACCGGCAGGTCGTATGCCAGCAGGATCGCCTCGCCGATGCGCAGCATGTTGACACGCTCCGGCAGATTCCCGTCGAGAACTCTCATGAAAGAACTGGTCGCTCCGCCGGAAATAATCTCGAGAGGACGGCCGATCTTTGCTTCAATATTTTCAGCGACTTGGATGAGTTCACCGATTTTCTCTGGCGTGGCGACAATGGAACCATAGCAGCCAACATTGAAACCGACCCCTGCCAGATGCAGATTCTTCAGATCGTTTTCTACTGTGAGTGCTGCTTCCGCCATTTCATCTTTATCCCACCAGCCTTCGCGCAGATCGCCGCAGTCAGCCATGAGGATGACATTGTGGATTTTGCCCTGCTCGCCGGCGCACTTGTTCAGCGCTTCCAGAACGACCATTTCGCTGTTCAGACTGTAGTCGCAATAGGTTACGATGTCTTCTGCCTCGCTGAGCATCGGAATTCTGACCATAAGCAACGGGGTCGTGAAGCCTTCTTCTTTCAGCGCTGCCAGCTGTTCCAGTCTTGAAGACGCAATAAATTTCACGCCTGCCTTCTCATATTCGCGAGCGCATGGAACCAGTCCTGTGCAGCCTTTGATGACGCCTGCAATCTCAACGCCGTCGCGTGCGCAGAGATCCTTCACGTATTCTATATTGTGTCTGAGTTTCCCCAGATCCACTACCAACTTCGGGTAGCCGTGTTTGATATATGCCATTGTTCGTTCTCCTTATTTCATATTGCTGGTATCAGTATATCATAGAATTCGATATGCAAAGGCAGGAAAATGCGGTAAACTGACTTCGGAGGTGAAAAGCTCATGAAAATGATACGCATCGCCCTCATCGGGTACGGAAATGTTGGAAAAGCATTCGCCGAAATGCTTTTGCGTAAAGAGGATTACATTCGTGAAGCCTTTGATGCAAAGGCAATAATCACCGGAATCTGCACAAGGAGCCGCGGCGTTTGTCTGCGCCCGGAAGGAATCGATACAACAGCTCTTACTGACGAGATGTTCAACAAGGAGCTTGATGCTTTTGCAGTCATCGATTCCGGCGCGTACGATGTCATGATTGAGCTGACACCAATCAATATCATGACGGGACAGCCGGCGACGGACCACATCAGGCGCGCACTGCAACAAGGTAAACATGTGATTACAGCCAACAAGGGACCCATTGCTTGGCACTACCGTGAGCTGCGCGATCTGGCGAAGAAACAGGGCGTCGGATTTTGTCACGAGGCGACTGTCATGGACGGAACACCCGTTTACAACCTGACGAAGGAGACGCTCAAAGGCTGCCGGATCACAGAGGTCAGCGGTATTTTCAACGCAACGACGAACTTCATTCTGACGGAAATGGAGAAAGGTATTAGCTTCGAAGATGCTGTGGAAGAAGGCCGTCGTCAGGGCTTTGTAGAAGCGGATGCGAGCATGGATATCGACGGATGGGATGCATCGGCCAAACTGACGGCGCTGATGAACGTGCTGATGGATGTGGAAATCACACCGCTGGACATCGACCGGACCGGCATCGGCGGAATCACGAAGGATGAAATTGATGCGGCGAAAGCCCAAGGCAAACGGATTAAGCTGCTCTGCCGCGGACGAGTGGAAAATGGGAAACCAGTTGGAACTGTTAAACCAACATGGGTGAATGAACATACGCTGCCGGCGATCATGGACGCGACTTCTTCCTACGTGACAATCGATACAGATCTCATGGGAGCCACCACGGTCATCGAAGAACCCTTCGAGCCGGAAATCGACCATACGGCATACGGCGTATTAAGCGATGTACTGCGTATTTTGACGGATTATTACGGCGACGCTCTTCGTTGACACTGGCCGTCAATTCATGTAGAATGGAAGCACTCGCAGGCCGAGTGCTTTTTTAGTATTTTTTGTACGCAGAAAAAGTGCCCAGCCAGAGTAAATAAAGCGTTCTTTATGCGCGAAAAAGGAGTAGAAAATGGAAGAATTCATGAACGAAGAATTACTGCTAACGAAAGAAGGTTACGACAAAATCGTTGCCGAACACGACGAGCTGGTTTCAGTCAAACGTGCGGAAGTTGCAGCAAGAATCAAGGAAGCGATCTCATACGGAGACATTTCCGAGAATGCTGAATATGATTCAGCGAAGAACGAGCAGGCAGAACTGGAAGAGCGCATCCACCAGCTGGAAGAGATGCTCAGAAAAGCCAAGATCGTTCAGGAAGAAGATGTGAAAGGCGACAAGGTCAACATCGGCCTTAAAGTTACAGTCAAAGATATAGATACAGGAGACAAAGAGGTATTCTCTATAGTTGGCGCTACTGAATCAGATCCATTCAATGGCAAAATCTCTACAGAATCCTCTGTTGGTAAAGCGCTCATTGGAAAGAAAAAAGGTGAAACCGTCGCAATCGAAGTTCCAGACGGAATCATCAACTACAAGATCATGAAGATCGAGAAATAAGAAAAGGCCCCTTCCGGGGCAAAGGCAACAGCCCCTCCTTGGGGCGCAGAGATGGAAAGGACAATACAATGAGCGAAGAAAGAACAGAATTCGAAATCACCGAACAGGAAAGAAACGAACAGTCACAGATCAGAAGAGATAAGCTGGCTGAACTGCAGGCTGCAGGCCGCAACCCGTTCCTTCAGGAGACATGGGAGCAGACAGCTTATTCGCAGGATATCAAGGATAACTTCGAAGAATATGACGGCAAGGAAGTTTCCATCGCAGGCAGAATGATGGCAAAGCGTGTCATGGGTAAAGCGTCCTTCATCGATATCCAGGACTACAAAGGCAGAATCCAGTGCCACGTCAAGAGAGATGTGCTCGGCACAGACGAATA
>SVCS01000098.1 GCA_015058205.1 Clostridiales bacterium | reverse complement strand
CAACATTATTGAATTGTCAGGCAAATTAGTAGTATAATTAACAATCATAGTGACTAGTTTGCGGTTGCATTAGGCTTTTCAGATTTTTACAGTAAAGATTTTACAAAAAGCCGAAAAACCGCAGAAAATCCACGTTTTCAGGGGTTTTGCCATGAAGATGAAATAATTCTGTGAATTCCTGTGGAAAACCTTGTATCTCATTTTAAACTTGACAGCTGAAAACGTTGAAATTTCAACAATAGTAAAAAAATGGTTATCCACAGCCATCATTGGATTAAATCGTATACAATTTCGAAATAATTGTGGATAACCGCCGAAATGCCCTTAATAACAAGGTTTTTCGATTGTTGAACCAATTATTTACAGTCACTGGTTTTGGTTTACATAACACATACATTTTAGGAGTCAAAAATGCTGAAAGAAAAAATCATGTACAGGGATGAGCTGCCGATCAATGTGATCACAGCAAATATCGAAGAATACCCGATTCACTTCCATGATGACATGGAAGTTGTATACGTACTTGATGGATCGATCACCTTGCGAAACGGATATTATACCTACAATCTGAAGCAGGGAGATGTGTTTATTCTGAATGACAGGGAGATGCACAGCTTCGAGAACACCGGAGAAGATAATATGGTCATGATGCTGCAGCTGGATCTCTCCTACTTCTCCAGATACTATGACAACCTGAAGAACAACTTCTTTGTTACAGACATGGAAGATGACAGCGACGAGAGTCTGGACATCCTCAAGGACATCCTGGCGAGGATTATGATGGAAGTCCTCCAGAAAGGTTACGGCTATGAGCACAAGGTCATTGAGAGTACCCACAACCTGATTGCCTGTCTCATGTCCAATTTCAGATACTTCGTGATGGAGGACGGTAAGTTCAAGAATGAAGCCAAGAACAAAGGCAATAAGATCCTTGCCGGAAGACTGAACCGCATCACGGACTACATGTATGACAACTACAACAGGAAACTCACACTCAGTGAAATTGCGGAGAGGGAGCACCTGAGCATCTATTATCTATCACATATCATCAAAGAAGCGGCGGGCCTCAGCTTCCAGGATCTGTTGAGTTATATCAGAGTAGAGGAATCGGAGAAGCTGCTTCTGGGAACGAACAAGAAGATTGGAACGATTGCAGAAGAAACAGGATTCTCTGCGGTCAGATATTATATCAAGCACTTTGAACACTGGTTTGGGATGCATCCGCTGGAATACAGAAAGGCCTATATCGGCAAGATTATCAGCAGAGAAATCGAAGCCAAGTACACAAGGTGTTCCCCGAATCAGATTGAAAACGCAATACGGCGTCAGGTCAAAGGTGTCTATGCTGACTATCTCGACAAACTCAAAGTCAGACCGACGATTGTGGATGTTGATGTCTATGATGATTATGCAGAGATCATCAAGGACGATCCGGAACTTGAGGAAATCATGAGCCGTGACATCAACAAGATTCTGGCAGAGCCGTATAAGCTGCTGCGGGGACTTGGCGAAAACCTCATCGCCTCAGGAAGTAATTACATGGTAACAACCAAAGAAAAATTCCCTGGTCAGCTCACAAGCCTGAGTATACTGGTCTACAATTTTGATGATAATGTATGCAAGTCACTGAAGAGAATCGGTTCCAATCAGGATCTGCTCAGAGTAATTCGGAATTTTGATGGAGAGGCAGAGTTCCTTGTAAGGTGCACCGGCCTTTCCGGTCAGTTCAGGGTTCTCAGATACAGAATGGACAGAGAGAACCTGACCGGAAAAATCGAGGCGCAGACAAAGCAGGGCGAAGAATTGTCCGACAGGGAGAAGCTCCTCAGCAGCCTTTCCGAGAAACCGTCCATTTCAAGCGCAACTTACTTCAGCTCCGATGCGCTCAGCCTCAGAAGCGTGTTCAAGGGAATCGGCTCCGAACTCATATTTATCGACTTAAAGGACAGCAAATAAATACTATTTTAAAGCAAATGGCTCATTGAACAATAGCAGGAAAAGACTTACTATTATAGTTAGGAAAGGTTGTCCTGCAATCTGGGCAATCTGCAGATAAACGGCAACAAAATAATAATTATATTATGGAGGTAAGAACTATGAAATTACTTATCATCGGAGCAGGCGGAGTAGGAACTTCAGCAGCTAAGATTATTGAGAGAGCCGGAGCAGAAGGCGACTGGGCTGAGAAGGTAGTAGTAGCTGACTATGACCTGGCCAGAGCTGAGAAGGTTGCAAATGAGATTTGCGGCGGCGGCAAGTTCGTTCCTGCACAGATCAATGCGATGGATCCAGAAAGCATCAAGGCTGTTGTTGCAGAACACGGATGTGACTTCGCTATGAACGCTTGCGATCCAAGAATGAACCAGACTATTTTTGATACATGCCTGGAGCTGAAGATTGGATATCTTGACTGTGCCATGACACTTGGAACAGAGCATCCAGAAAAACCATATGAACTGCCATACATCAAACTGGGCGACTATCAGTTTGCTAAGCAGAAGGAATGGGAAGCTTCCGGTAAGATCGCAGTATGCGGATCCGGTGTAGAACCAGGTATGGCTGACGTATTTGCTAAGTATGCTGCAGTACATCTCTTCGACAAGATCGACAGAGTAGACGTACGTGACGGCGACAACTATGGAAACACTGATTCAGACTTCGGATTCTCCGTATGGACAACCATCGAAGAATGTCTGCAGCCACCTGTAATCTGGGAAAAGAATGAAGAGAATCCAGATGGACACTGGTTCTGCACAGAGCCATTCTCAGAGCCTGAAATCTTCAACTTCCCTGGCGGAATCGGTGACGTAGAAGTTGTAAACGTTGAGCACGAAGAAGTACTGCTCGTTCCTAGAGAAATCGACTGCAACAGAGTTACTTTCAAGTATGGCGTACCTAGAGAATTCAGAGCTAAGCTGCTGACTCTCCACGGATGGGGACTCGACAACAAGAGAGACAAGGTTAAGGTTGGCGACAGTGAGATCACTCCAAGAGACTTTGTTTGCAAGGTTATTCCTTCACCAGTAGGAGCAACAGATGAAATGACAGGCAAGGGCTGTGCTGGTACTTGGGTAACAGGCTGGAAAGACGGCAAGTACAGATCAGTATACCTCTATCAGGTAGCTGACAACCAGGAATGCATCAAGAAGTATACTACAAACTCCGTAGTTGCTCAGACTGCAGTAGGTCCAGTCATCATGATGGAACTGATTGCTAAGGGCATCTGGAATGAACCAGGCGCTTGGGGTCCAGAACACTTCGATCCAGATCCATTCGTAGAAAGACTTGCGAAGTATGAATTCCCTGCAGGAATCAAGGAAATGGATTCAGAATATGCTGATGAACTTTCAGAAAAGGCATTCCTCGCAGCAGTAAGCAAATAAGAATTTGCAAAAGCATGACAGGAGACCCGCATTTGCGGGTCTCTTTTTGATTCACTTCGTTGACAATAATTATTCAAAAGCCGTACAATAGGCCCATGGAAAGCAAACGGTTAGACATCATTGTTCCTTGCTACAATGAGGAACAGAATATAGAAGCATTTTATGAGGCTGTTCAGGCTGTGGCTGCGCACATTGAGGAGAGCAGTGAGTTTGAATGCAGCTATGATTTCAGCTACATTTTTATAGATGATGGCAGTACAGACGGAACGCTGGAGCAAATCAAACTGATTGCGGACAGAGGCGCAGAAGAACTGACTGCCGTGAAATACATTTCTTTCAGCAGAAACTTCGGCAAAGAGGCAGCGATGTATGCAGGACTGAAAGCGTCCGCCAAAGGATCAAAAGGCGGCAAGCCGAGTGATCTGGCAGTCATCATGGACGCGGATCTGCAGCATCCTCCTGAGTTGATTGGAGAAATGCTCAGGAAGATCGAAGAGACAGGATGCGACAGCGTGGCCGCAAGGAGAGTCAGTAGAAAGGGTGAACCGAGAATCCGCAGTGCTTTTGCAAGATTGTTCTACAAAATCATGAATAGGTACTGTGATATTGAAATCGTCGACGGCGCTGTCGATTTCAGATTGATGAACCATGCTATGGTCAAAGCCGTTGCTGAGATGCCGGAAACGCAGAGATTCAGCAAAGGTATATTCGCATGGGTCGGATTCGATACGGAATGGATCGAGTTTGAAAACGTCAAGCGACTTGCGGGAGAGACCAAGTGGACCGTTTGGGGTTTAACGAAGTATGCTGTGGATGGGTTTATTGATTTTGCAGATTCACCGCTGAAATTTGCAGGAGCCTTCGGCGGAGTGGTCGCCGTAGGGTCTGCGATATATCTGATTGTGGAAATCATCAAAACGATTGTCATGGGAAAGGATACGCCGGGTTACGCATCTACAATCTGCCTGATTCTGTTCTTTGGCGGAATCATCATTGCCATTCTGGGACTCATTGGGGAGTACATAGGCAGAATGTATCTTGAAACAAAAGGCAGACCAGTCTACGTAGAGAAGGAATCAAATATTGAAGAATAAAATCCTGAATTTCCTGAAACTGAACAGATACGTCTTTGGGTCGTTTTTTATGCCGGTAATCATACTGGCAGCTGTTTTCGCGTTCACGGGCATCTATCCTTTTGGGGAACAGCAGCTTGCGATCATTGATATGTACCATCAGTATGTTCCGTTCCTCAGTGAACTGCAGTGCAGGCTTCAGGAAGGCGGAAGCCTGTTTTACTCCTGGAACAGCGGAGGCGGATGCAACTTCTGGTGTCTCTTGTCTTATTACGGGGCGAGCCCTCTGAATCTTCTGCTCGTATTATTCCCGAAAACACTGATTATGGAGGGCGTAAGCGTCATCCTGCTGATTAAGATCGGACTTTCGGGAAGCTTCATGTACATCTATCTGAAGAATGTATATTATCCCGATGAGATGCTGGCGGATAGACAAGCCGGCGCCAAGACCATGCTGTTTGCAAGCATGTACGCGCTGAGCTCCTATTCAATCGGTTACTACTGGTGCATCATGTGGCTGGATGCAGTCATGCTGCTGCCGCTCTGCATGCTGGGTCT
>SVCS01000097.1 GCA_015058205.1 Clostridiales bacterium | reverse complement strand
GAGATCGTAGGAAAGATCGTACAGAACGCAATGAACAAGGGCCTGATGCTGGAAGCAGCAGGAACGTTCAACAACGTTATCAGAATCCTTTGCCCACTGGTCGCAACAGACGAACAGCTGGAAGCAGGACTGAAGATCTTCGAAGAAGCACTGGCAGAAGCTGCTAAATAAGAGGCAGAACTGCTAAAGCAGATATTTCAGAAAATATAGGAGAACAAATACATGCAAGAAAGACATGAATTACAAAAATCCCTCAACATGAAGGATATCCTGGCACTGGCCTTCGGTACCATGATCGGCTGGGGCTGGATCATGCTGGCCGGTTCATGGGTAGGAAACGGCGGAAGCCTGGGCGCGATGATCGCCTTCGGATTCGGCGGCCTGATGGCAATCTTCGTAGGACTGACTTATGCAGAACTGACACCGATGCTGCCACTGTCAGGCGGAGAACTCGTATTCTCATACAGAGCGATGGGATACAACGCATCCTGGTTTACAGGCTGGATGATCACACTGGCTTATCTGGGTGTAGCTGCCTGGGAAGGCCCGGCACTCTCCAATGCCATCAACTTCCTGTTCGCAGGTCTGCTGCCTCAGGGCGCGACATTGTGGACCTTTGCAGGATCAGATGTTACCACCACATTCCTGATCATTGCGGCTGTCGGCGCTGTCGTCATGACAATCGTCAACTACAGAGGTGCGAAGGCGTCTGCGATCTTCCAGACTGTCGCTACCGTTGCAATGGCAATCGGCGGTATCTCATTCGCAGTTTGCGGTACAGCAACTGGTTCCCTCGAGCACTTCATTCCGCTCTTTACCGATGGTAAAGGCTTCGTAGCAGTAATGCTGGCTGTACCTGCTATGTTCGTCGGATTCGACGTTATCCCGCAGGCAGCTGAGGAAATGAACATTCCGCTCGGCAAGATCGGAAGAGTTATGATCATCTCCATCTGCATGGCTGCCTTCTGGTACTGCCTGATGATCTTCGCAGTTGCGATTTCAACTCCGGGCGATGTACTCAATGGATTCAACAATGATCCGGCAGCTGTTCCTGTAGCAAACTGCTTCGCATGGTGCATGAACAATCCAATCTTCGGTAAACTGATGATCATCGCAGCGATGTGCGGAATCCTGACTTCCTGGAATGGATTCGTCGTCGGCGCATCACGTGTTATCTTCGCAATGGCAAGAGCGAAGATGATGCCTGAGATCTTCGCGAAGGTTCACCCGAAGTATGGTTCCCCGACAGCAGCAGTACTGCTCGTTGGTATCATCACAGTCATTTCACCTTGTGCAGGAAGATCCGCACTGGTATGGTTCGTTGACGCTGCTGCCTTCGGAACGGTAGTTGCATACTTCATGGTATCACTCTCATTCTTCATCCTGAGAAGAAAAGAGCCGGATCTCGCAAGGCCATTCCGTACACCGGCAGGTCCTGTCATCGGCGCACTGGCAATGCTGGTAGCTCTGTTCTTCTTCTGGCTGTATCTGCCTGGACTTGGCAGCCCTTCACCACTTACTGGTCCTGAATGGCTGTTCGTCGGCGGATGGGTCGTTCTGGGTATCATCTTCTTCATTGCGAACAAAGCCGGCAAGAACGGCAAGACTCGCAGAGAAGAGACAGAATATCTCATGTTCGGTCACGATTATCTGAGATCCTTTGCTAAGGATTACATCGCACAGCACCACGAAATCGAAGAAGAACACAATTTCTAATGAATGTCTGTGTGGTTCAGTTAATGAAAACAAAGAGACACTGCGCACTGCGCAGTGTCTCTTTTGTTGTCTTTCTAATTATTCAGGGTGTATCCAGTGTGCGGAATTCGCAGACAAGTATCAGCCTGCCATAGCGATACCCATAGAAATTCCGCCGATTGCCATCAGAATGCACATCAGGATCAGCACGACCAGTATGATGATTTTCGTTGATTTTTTCATTGCAGTATATCCTTTCAAAAGGGGATTCGTCATAGTCTGACTGATTGCCTAAAGTATAGCATAAGAAATCTGTGAATTCTATCAGAACATATGGTAAACTTGGTATAAGAGGAGGATGTGATCAATGATGAAAGCAGTTTTTCTAGACTGTATCGATATCAATCGCGGAGATCTGTCATGGGAACCAGTAGAAGACCTTTGTGAATTCAAATGGTTTCTGACATCGACGAAGGAAGAGGCGGAGAATCGGCTGAAGGATGCCGACGCTGTTTTTATTGATTCTTTTCCAATCGATCGAAGGATTATAGAGAGTCATCCGCAACTGAAATACATCGGAATCGCTGCGACAGGGTTTAACCACATTGACCTTGCGGCGGCCGCTGAATTTGGTGTGGCCGTAACGAATATCCCGGCCTATTCGACGGATGCAGTCGCACAGCATGCTATTGCGCTGCTTTTGCAGCTTACCAATCATCCGGGGACATATGATGATGTAGATACGACGCCGTTGACTTTACTGACCGGAAAATCCCTCGGCATCGTAGGATACGGGAATATCGGCAGAAGAATTGGCGAAATCGCCGAGGCGCTGGGCATGGAAGTGATTCCATACCGCAAAGATCCTGAGAGGGCCATAAAGGCAGATGTTCTTTCATTGAACTGTCCTTTGACAGAGGAAAACAGGGGAATGGTGAACAGCGAATTCATCAGCAGAATGAAGGACGGTGCGATCCTGATCAATACGGCGAGAGGCGCTCTTGTGGATGAACAGGCGCTGGCAGATGCGTTGAAAAGCGGTAAAGTCGCTGCAGCAGGGTTGGATGTGCTTGCGAAAGAGCCGCCTGACGAAACATGTCCGCTGCTGGGCCTCGATCATTGTGTGATTACCCCGCATATTGCCTTTACACCGAGAGAAACGAGGAAACTGATCATTGATCTCATGGCGGAGAATCTGAAATCGTTTCAGGAAGGCGGAAGAATCAACAGAATTGACTAAGTCTATACTGATAAACAATGGAGAACTAGGATGACTGAAAAGTATATTATGGCTCTGGATCAGGGCACGACAAGTTCAAGATGTATTATCTACAACAAAGAGGGTACGCAGATCAGCGTAGCGCAGAAAGAGTTTACGCAGTATTTTCCGGAGGCGGGATGGGTCGAGCATGACCCGCTGGAAATATGGGATACCCAGCTCGAAACGGCGAGAGATGCACTTGCAAAGGCGGGGCTGACGGCGTCAGACATTGATTCCATTGGCATTACCAACCAGCGGGAAACGACCATTGTCTGGAACAAAAACACTGGGGAACCAGTATATAACGCTATTGTCTGGCAGTGCAGGAGAACGGCTGACTTCTGCAGTGAACTGAAGGCAGAGGGACTGACAGAGCAGTACCGTGCGAAGACAGGTCTTCTCATAGATCCATACTTCAGCGGTACGAAACTCAGATGGATCCTGGAAAACGTGGAAGGAGCCAGAGAGAAGGCGGAGAAAGGCGAACTGCTCTTTGGTACAGTAGAGACGTGGCTTATTTGGAATCTGACTGGCGGCCGTGTGCATGTGACGGATTATTCCAACGCTTCCAGAACGATGATGTTCAACATTCACGAACTATGCTGGGACAAAGAAATCCTTGGACGGCTGAATATCCCGGAATGCATGCTCCCGCAGCCGATGCCTTCCAGCTGTATCTACGGTGAGACAGAGAAATCACTATTTGGGGAAAGTATCATAATAGGAGGCGCTGCAGGAGACCAGCAGGCAGCACTCTTCGGACAGACTTGCTTCGGAAAAGGGGAAGCGAAGAATACATACGGTACAGGTGGGTTCATCCTTGTCAATACAGGAGAGACACCAATCACGTCAACAAATGGCCTGTTGACGACAATCGCATGGGGGATCAACGGCAAAGTCACCTATGCGCTGGAAGGATCTGTTTTTGTCTCCGGCGCGCTCATACAGTGGCTCAGAGATGAACTGGGAATCGTTGAGAACGCAGCCCAGACTCAGGAAATGGCTATGAAAGTGGATGATACAGCAGGAGCATACATCGTTCCGGCCTTCACAGGTCTCGGAGCACCTTATTGGGATCCATATGCCAGAGGAGCGATCTTTGGCCTTACAAGAGGCGTAAACAAAAATCACATCGCACGAGCAGCGCTGGAATCCATGGCGTATCAGACCTATGATCTGTTGAATGCGATGGCAGAGGATCTCGGAGAAGGAATCAAGGCGCTTAAGGTCGACGGAGGGGCTGCCGCAAACGATTTTCTCCTTCAGTTCCAGGCGGATATTATGGACAGCGATGTTTACAGGCCTGATTGCATTGAAACAACATCTCTGGGGGCAGCCTATCTTGCTGGCCTGGCAACAGGATTCTGGAATTCAGAAGATGACATCGACGACAACTGGCAGGTTGACAGAATCTTCAAATCCCGCATGGAAGAGGAGACAAGAACAGAACTGCTGAAAGGGTGGCACGAAGCGGTTGAACGGACTTTGACACAAAACTGATACATAATCGTTATCGGATTTGTGTATTATGTTGCTTTTTTGCATTATAATCTCATACGACAGTGTTTTATTGCTTGAAAACGCACAGGTAAAACAATATAATATACTCGTAAGTCTGCACGTTTTCAGGAGAGTAAATTGGAAGAAAAAATCAGAGCGATTTTAAAAGAACAAGTTGATCCTGTATTACAGGAGCACTTCGGTGGTTCAAGCCTCTCGAAGTATGAGGATGGAGTGGCATATGTCAGACTTACAGGTGCATGTGCCCAGTGTCCGTCTGCACAGGAAACCCTTGAAAGCGTTGTAAAGGATTTTGTAATGGGAGGATGTCCTGAAGTTAAGGATGTAGTTCTCGATACTTCTGTAAGTGAGGATCTTCTTGATATGGCCAGAAAAATCCTGAGAGGAGAATTAAAAGACGATTAAACTGGCAGCCTTTTTGTGCTGCCTTTTAATAATATCAGCTATCATTTAGTTCACAATAATCTGCCGGCAATTCTGCCGCCAGAAGTAAAGCAATAAGAAGGAGTGATTTTATTATGTTAATGACAGGCGAACAGTACATTGAAAGCTTAAGAAAACTGAACAC
>SVCS01000096.1 GCA_015058205.1 Clostridiales bacterium | reverse complement strand
CCTCTTACCGGTGCGATCTTGCAGAACTCTTCTGCCAGTGCTACGTACGGCTCGTGTGTCGTGATGTTGAACATGGAGTGGAAGTACTTGTCTGCCTGTGCCTTTACTGCTTCGATCAGCTCAGGATGTGAGTATCCGATGTTCAGTACGCCTACGCCTGCGATCCAGTCCAGGAAGATGTTGCCGTCAACGTCTTCAAACATGGCTCCTTCGCCTCTTTCGATGACTGCTTTGTATGCAGTACCGATGGCCTTAGGGGTAGCCTTTGCTCTTCTTTCGATCAGAGCCTGTGCCTTAGGGCCCGGCAGCGGAGTTGAGATTTTAGGTAATGCTGTTCTTAATTCTGACATAATTTTTCCTCCTTGAAATATATTGTCATTTGTATAAGAAACAAATTGTATGAAACAAAATGGTTTCTGTCCGAATACATTTTATCACATTCAGAATCTTTCAAACGATTTATTTCCCTGAAACAAATACATTCATGTTTCATTTGGTTTATTTTTTTGCTGACTTCTTTTCTTTTTTCTTTTCGCGAATCTTCTCTTCTCTCGCCTCCCTGAGCTGCTGTCTCTGTTCATCCGTCAGTTCAATTCTTTCGTCCTCCTCGGATTCTGTTATGACCGCGCCCAGATTGATGGCGGACTTCTCCAGTTCGAGAATGATGTTGTTGATCTTAGCAAGTTTCTCCGGATCTGTGGTGTTGTCAACGCTCAGGTCTGTGTTGTAGATGATATCCTCCAGTCTTCTCCTGACGTTGTACAGGTTGTCCCGCGCTTCGTTGATCTTTCGTTCATCCACTGCTTCCGCAATGGCTTCCTTCATGGTGACCACTTCTCCGCTGTACTGAAGTTCGTACTCACTGTTGACATTGACCGGAATCGCATCGAATCCGACCCTCTCCTTGATGGTCTTCGCAAACTCGATTTTTACCTCCGGTTCACCGTGGACAAGGAAGAGCTGTTTCGGCGGTTTCTGGAACCCCTTGAGCCAGCCGATGAGTCCATCCATATCCGCATGTCCCGAGAATCCTTCCAGGTTGTGGATCTTGGCGTTGACCTGGATCTTTTCTCCGAAGAGTGTGACTTCTTTTTGCCCTTCGATGAGGCATCTTCCCAGAGTCCCCTCCGCCTGATATCCGACGAAGATGATGCTGTTTCTGGCATCCCAGAGGTTGTGCTTGAGGTGATGCCTGATTCTTCCCGCTTCACACATGCCGCTTGCGGAGATGATGACCTTCGGCTCTTTGTCGATATTGAGCCACTGGGATTCCTCCGTCGACTGTGTGAATTTGAGGTTCGCGAATTCCAGAGGATTGTCGCCTTTGCTGATGTAATCCTTCGTGTCCTCGTCGAAGACCTGCGCGTTCTTCTTGAAGATTTCCGTCGCGGCGGAAGCCATCGGACTGTCTACGTAGATCTTCAGATCCGCCAGTTTTTTCTGACGCGGATCCTGCAGGTTTTCGTAGATTTTGTTCAGCTCGAAAATCAGTTCCTGAGTTCTTCCTACTGCAAAGGATGGAATGACGGTGTTTCCTCCGCGGGCTGCTGTCTCGCAGATGATATCCACCAGATTGTTGACATCCATAGAGTTGTCCGGATGGTTTCTGTTTCCGTAGGTCGACTCCATGATAATGTAGTCCGCTTTCTTGATGATCGTCGGATTGCGGAGAATCGGTCTGTCCATTACACCCAGGTCACCTGAGAAAACGATTTTAGATGTGTGCACTCTGTCCGTGCCTTCCTCCTGCTCGGAGATGAACAGTTCGATTTCGCCGGATCCCAGGATGTGCCCCGCATCATTGAAGCAGATGCGCATCTCATCATTGAGTTCGATGAGCTGATCATAGAGAACCGGCTTTACAAACTTCAGAGATTCTTCCGCCTCCAGTTCTGTGTACAGCGGCTCAACAGCCGGTCTTCCTGCTCTGGCGTTTTTTCTGTTCTGCCACTCGGCTTCCTGTTCGTGGATGTGGCCGCTGTCTTTGAGCATGATGTCCAAAAGATCTGCCGTAGCATCCGTACAATAGATCTGTCCCTTAAACCCTCTCTTTACGAGGAGCGGGATTCTGCCGCAGTGGTCTATATGGGCATGGCTGAGTATCATGTATTCCACTTCTGCCGGATCAAAAGGAAACGGCTCGTAGTTGAGTTCCTCCTGGGCCTTGCCGCCCTGAAACTGTCCGCAGTCGAGCAGAACTTTATGGTTCGCTGTCGTGATCAGATGACATGATCCTGTTACGCCTGTTGTCGCTCCGCAAAATTGAATCTTCATTGTCTTTCTTTCCCCCTGGAATCTTAAAAATGTCTCAATCTATGATTTCTTTTATCAGTAACGTTTTCTCCGGTTTGTTTGAACCGATCGTATAGGCTGCAAAAGCCTCTCTGGCTCCAGTTTCTGCCTTTTCTTTATCGTTTCCATAGACCGTACACAGCAGCTCTCCTGCCTGAACTTCGTCGCCGACTTTTTTATCAAGCAGAATGCCCGCTGCCATATCTATCTCATCTTCTTTTTTCTCTCTTCCCGCTCCGGCGTGCTGAGACGCTAAGCCGATCTGCATCGCGTCAAGAGCTGTTACATAACCCGCTGCTTCGGCTCTGACTTCTACTGCAAAAGCAGCCTGTGCAAACAAGGAAGTGTCCTCGATAATTGCTGGATCTCCGCCCTGGTTTGCCACGAACTGTCCGAATTTCTCCAATGCTTTGCCGCTTTCGAGAGCTTCCATCGCCATCTTTTCTGCCTTTTCTCTGCTGCCGTCTGCCAGCTCGCCTAACAGAATCATCTCCGCAGCCAATCTCAGAGAGAGAGCTCTGATATCTTCAGGGCCGTCTCCGCGCAGAACGTCGATGGCTTCGCGCACTTCCAAAGCGTTCCCGACAGCTTTTCCGAGAGGCTGTTCCATATCTGAAATGACGGCTGTCATTTTCTTATTGTTCCCTCTGCCGATGTCTACCATCCACACGGCAAGTTCTCTGGCATCTTCATAAGTCTTCATGAATGCACCCGCCCCACACTTGACGTCAAGTACGATTGCGTCAGCTCCGGCAGCGAGTTTCTTGCTCATGATGCTGGAAGTAATCAGACTGATGCTCTCGGTGGTTCCCGTCACATCCCGCAGTGCGTACATCTTTTTGTCTGCAGGCGCGATGTGTCCGGTCTGACCGATGACCGCAATGCCTTTTTCGTTTACGGACTCTATAAATCTGTCTCTTTCCATTGATGTGACAAATCCCGGGATGGACTCCATCTTATCGACTGTGCCTCCCGTAAATCCCAAACCGCGGCCACTCATCTTGGCGATTGGAACGCCGCACGCCGCAGCAATCGGAGCAACGATAAGCGTCGTCTTGTCTCCTACTCCTCCCGTGGAATGCTTGTCGACCTTAACTCCTTTGATTGCTGACAAATCAACCGTCTCCCCGGAGTCTCTCATGATTCTTGTCAGGTCAACGGTTTCTTCTTTTGTCATGCCTTGCAGGCAAATTGCCATGAGCAGTGCAGACATCTGATAATCCGGGATCACTCCTTCCGTGAACCCCATCACCATATATTCAATTTCTTCCGTGTTCAGCGCTTCACCGCATCTCTTTTTATTGATAATATCTACTGCGTTCATTGATTCCTATTCTCCCATCGTTATTATAACATAAAAAAGAAGATGCCGCTTACGCAGCATCCTCTTCTGCCTTTTAATACGAAAGTGTAGTTTCGTGAACTTCTTATTCGTAGTGAGCCTTCAGTGCAAGCTTCTTTGCCTTCTTGGCATCCTTCTTGAACTTGATGTGAGTAGGATCCTTCGCTTCACGAACAGCGTTGCCGTCCTTGTCGCGAACCTTCCACTTGATTTCTCCCGGAGTGATGCATTCCTGTACAGGACATACATTCAGGCAGAGGTGGCATCCTACGCAGTTGTCATTCAGTTCAGGCTTTCTCTTTTTCTCATTCCAGTCAATTGCCTGGTGAGCTGCGTCGTAGCAGGAGATGTAGCATCTTCCGCATCCGATGCACTTCTTCTCATCGAACTGTGGCAGAACTTTGTATTCTCTGTTCAGTTCTTCTGCAGGAATGATGTTAGGAAGAGCGCTTCCGATGAACTCATCAAGATGGTTGTAGCCCTTCTCATCCATGAAGTGCATGAGACCTGAAGCCATATCTTCTACGATTCTGTAACCATACTGCATGATTGCAGTCGTAACCTGAATGTTTCTGCAGCCGATTGCCAGGAATTCAGCAACGTCTCTCCAAGTTTCGATACCGCCGATACCGGACATTTCATGACCGTATCCGAAGTTCCACTTGCCTTCTCTTGCCATTCTCTGGATTTCCTCATCCTGCTGTACCTGAGTACAGAATCTGAGTGCGATTGGCTTAACAGCTGCGCCGGAGTAACCGGAGATGGATGACTTACCATCAACTACCGGCATACCAGTTGTGTTCTCAAAGTCGATGTTTGTGATTGACTTGATTGTGTTGATAGCTGATACTGCAGCAGCGCCGCCCTTCAGTGCAGCTCTTGCATGCTCTTCCATGTTCTTGCAGTTTGGAGTCATCTTAGCAACGAACGGAATATGAGGAACTGTTTCTGAAACAGCTCTTGAGTAGGCTTCTACCAGTTCATTGTTTGTTCCAACGTCAGAACCCATGTCGTGTGAAGTCATCTGAGGACATGAGAAGTTTCCTTCGATGATCTTCGCGCCGGCTTCGTCAGCCATCTTTGCGAGCTTTTTCCATTCATCAACAGTGGAACCCATGATGGATGCTACTGTGATGTGTTCAGGATAATCTCTTACGAGTCTGTAGATGTACTCGAAGTTGACTTCTGTCGGTTTGTCGGAGATCTGCTCCATGTTCTTGAATCCGACCCATGGGAGACCTTCCTTATTTGTCTGGTCAAATCTAGGTGAGCATTCGTCTGCAACGAAGATACCAACGGTCTTGAAGAAGCAGCCGCCCCAACCTTCTTCGTAGCACTTAGCTACCATGTCATAGTTTCCGCCTACTGGTGATGATGAAAGGAAGAACGGATTCAGACAATCAACACCCAGATATTTCAATGATAAATC
>SVCS01000095.1 GCA_015058205.1 Clostridiales bacterium | reverse complement strand
ATACAAATAGGCGAAAAGCGGTTGAGATCATAGTCTCACGAAACTTCTCCGGAGATACGGCTCCGGAGTTGTTTTTTATGAATCCGTCAGCGATTTGAAAAAGCAAATAGTGCTAGGAAACACACACAGAAAGTGCGGTTCCTGGCACTTTTTTATCGTTTCAATTCCTTTCTGCGGCGGTAATACAGACCCAACAGCCCTGGCAGGACGAAGAACACAAGGGTCATAGACAGGAGGGTGCCTGCGCCGAGGAAGTAACCGAGCTGTGAGATGACACCATGGGAGGAGATGAAGTAAAGCAGAAAGCCGACTACGGTCATGGTGACGCCGGAGGTGAAAATGGACGGCGCCGTTTCTGCAATGGTGCGGATCGTCACCTCGCGCATTGTGAGTGCGCTGCCGTCATCGGCCCCGATAATCTTTCTGAACTGCATGGTGAACAGGATTGCGTAGTCGACGGTTGCGCCCAGCTGGATCGATGAGACGATCAAATACGCTGTGTAGAACACAGCCTTTCCCGCGAAGAACGGGAGGGCGAAATTGATCCAGATCGCAGTCTCGATGACCGTGACCAAGATCACAGGCAGCACGAATCCGCGCAGCAATAACATCAGAATCAACAGCACAGCACAGATGGCAATCAGATTGACTTTGATCATATCGGCAGAGACCGTCGTTTTCAGATCATACGTGCTTACACCTTCGCCGGCCAGAAAGTACTCGCCCGGATAATACTTTTCTGTGGCTGCGCGCACGCCGCGCACCAGTTTCCAAGTCGGCGTGCCTTCATAATCCACCGAAACAGACAAAAGCATGCGCCGGCAGTCCTGAGATTCCAGCTGTGACGCCACGGAGGAAGGCATCATTTCAGATGGAATGCTGAATCCGCGCAGGGATGTCATCCCCGTTACACTGATCACATTGTCCATGTCCTTCAGCTCACGAACAAGAGCGCGTTCTGCTTTTGCATCATCCTTCGGGATGAGGAGTACGTAGGTGTCCTGGACGCCAAAGGTGTCGCGGATTTTCTGGGTGTCGTCGCCGTACTGGGTGCCCGGGCCGAAGATGTGGGATGCGCCGTAGAAGTAGTCGTTCTGGGTGCTGAAGTAAAAGGCCGGCCCGATGATAATGCAGAAAACCAAAGCCAGCGGCACCATAGCTTTTGCAACGATGCGTCCGAGGCCTGTAAAGGACGGCAGCAGCGGGCGGTGCATGGTGCAGTCGATGAGCGGTGTCAGCATGAGCGCGAGTCCCGGCACGAAGAGAAAGACCGTAATCAGACTGATCAGGATGCCTTTCGCGAGGGCGAGACCCAGGTCCGGACCGATCAGGAACTGCATTGTGATGAGGGCAGCAAAACCGATGACCGTTGTCAGACCGCTGGACAGGATGGAGGATGCCGATTCAACGAGGGCGTCTTCCATGGCCTTCACAGTGTCCACACCGGTCCTGCCAGCACCTGCGCCCACCTGCGCCCGCCGGCACTTCTCATACCGATGGATCAGGAAGACGGAATAGTCCAGCGATACCGCCATCTGCAGGATGTTTCCCGCAGCGTTCGTCACAAAGGATATCTCGCCGAATATGATATGCGTTCCGGCGTTGAGAAGCACCGCAACGATGAGCCCGAACAGAATCATGAGCGGCTCGACCCAGGATGCCGTCGTGAACACCAGAACCAGCAACCCGAAGAGGACAGCCAGGATGGTGATGATTTTGACTTCTTTGATCGTGCTCTCCGTCGCTACCGCCGTGCTGACCGCCGAGCCCGTCATGGCGCAGTCATCGCCGCAGATTTCCCGGATCGTGTTGACAGCCGGAATGCGCTTGTTCTTGTCGATGGTCACTGTCAGCAGGGCGTGTCCATCGGTGTAATAGCTCTTCACCAGTGTCTTCGGATACATATGCAAAGGCAAGAAGCTTCCATAGGAATCATCGAGCCAAGTCACTTCGATCACGCCATCCACGTCCGCAATCTGTTTCTTGATGTCGCGGACTTCCTTGACGCTATCAGCTTTGACCATGACGCGGGCATTGGGAATCGCACCGTCGAAGTTTTCGCTCATTACATCGAGGGCAACTGAAGACGGCGCGTGCTCCGGAAGGTAGTCGTTCATGTCATAATTAACCGCGACAAGACCTCTGCAGTAACCGCAGACCAGAGCAGCAGCTATGAACAGGGGAACGATCCACTTCCTGTTGTTTATGACACCTCTGAAAAATCGTCTCATTTCAGTCATATTGTAATGCATGAAAGGCATTCATTACAAGACAACAAACTAATACAAAATAACAGCAAATATGTAATTGAGCTAATACGCTTTCATGGATTACATTAGTATCAAGAGGGGAATCATATAGAAACATCAGAGATTCCACAAGATATTATGGAAACAGATACGGAAACCAATATCAACAACACTACGGAAAAAGACAAAAAACTCAAAACGGAAAAGAAAATTCTGAACTTATCCCTTGCAGGGAGCATCATGTTCCTGCTGGCAGAGATCTTTTTCGCCATCTACACAGGCTCCAAGGCCGTTCTGATGGACTGTGTTTACGACATCGCCGATCTGGTCATGATCGGACCATTCATCGTTCTGGTGCCTTTGCTCTACAAGCCGATGACGGAGCGGAAGCCCTACGGATTCGCGCAGGTAGAGTCGTTGTTCGTGCTGATCAAGTACTGCATCCTCCTGGGTGTCGATGTAGTACTCGTACTCAATTGTGTGAAGACGATTCTCTCCGGCGGTAACGAAGTCGACGCGAACGTGCTGGCTGTCTTTGAGCTGGCCGTATCCGCAGGGTGTGTCATCATGTACCTGGTGCTCACGCGCTTTCAGAAGAAGTACTCCTCACCGTCCATCAAGGCAGAGCTGTTCATCTGGAAGCTGGACGCATTGAGTACTTTGGGCGTGGGATGCGCTTTCCTGGTGAACCTGATCCTCATGCGTACGTCGCTGTCCTTTATTTGTCCGTACGTGGACCCGGGCATCGCGATTATCCTGGCCATTGTTCTGATCAAGGAGCCACTTGAGATGATCTTTGATTCTCTGCGCAGTCTGGTGCTCTTTGCTCCGGATAAAGAAATCAGGGACAAGGTTGAAGAACTCTGCAAAGCCACGCTTACGGCAGAAGGCTGCGAGATTACAGCTATCGATGTCATTAAGACCGGACGCAAAGTCTGGGCGGAGATCTACTTCCTTCCGGCCGGCAACACCGTCGATCTGGTCCGTCTGAAGGAACTGCACAAGCAGATCAACGACGATGCAAAGACCCACTTCGACAGTGTTTACATCGACCTGCTGCCGGATATGGAAGAATACCGCGTCGTGCCGACAGATGAAGTCATGGCGCGCCGTTACGAACTCATCCGCTACATGGAAGAGGAAGAGGAGCGGAAAGCCCTCAAAGAAGAACGAAAACAGCAGAAGAAAGAGAAGAAACGGAGCTGATTTTCATGTCTGCGACAATTATCAACCCAGATAGCATTTTCTAAATTGATTGGGTCTACGTCATAATCTTATCACCCATGATTTGCGCACCATTTTGGCTCTTACAGGGGCAAGGTTATCGGTTTTACAGTTAAAAATCCATAATAATATCAATTACACCTATCTGTATGCAGTTTTGGAATAAAGGAGTCGGGATGTGTGATAACCTAAATAGACCGGAAGCTTTCAATTGGGATGATTATTATTGCAGACGGTTTTTGGCGGGTGACCTAAACAGTCATTGTTCCTCATTCTGGGATGATACGCACTATTGCTGACCCTCTTTACAACAGGTGTATAATTGTGTTGTTAGAGAAACAAACATAAGGAGGTTCAGTAAAATGAATAACAGAACAAAGCTTTTGGCTGTTATCGCATGCCTGATACTGGCGTTTAGTTTCTGCCTCTATGGTTGCGGCGCATCTAGTACCGACTCTGAATCCGCATCCACATCTGCTCCAGAAAAACACCTGTTAGGATATCCTGATGGTTATGACACTACATCCGGCGGCGGTTCCAGCTACGATGGATGGTGCGACAATCCTGACACACCATACTTCAAAATCAACGACTACTACAACATGGAAAGCGATGGAACGCTGCACATTCTCACGAACTTCGCATCTTATCAGCAGTCCACAGAATACTCCTGCGGACCGGCCTGCGGCGTGATGGTCCTGAACTGGTTCGGAGGTGATGTCAACAAGTACGACGAACTCACCATCTGCAAGTTCAGCGGCACCACAGAAGATGCTGGCACGGACGCGGAAGGCATGAACGGCTTCTTCAAGGATGAGCTGGGCTGGTACACGGAGTTCAACTTCTCAACGACAGAAAAGTTCAACTGGGACGACAGCGAAGATCCGCTGCAGGACTTTGAAGACTACTGCGTTGAGATGATCGACAACGGGGTTCCAATTATGGTCGACTGGTCTGACTGGGGCGGCCACTGGCAGTGCATCATCGGCATCGACACCTGCCAGGAAGACAATTCCGCGGACGACGTGCTGATCCTGGCCGATCCGTATGACACCAGTGACCAGTACCAGGACGGCTACTACACCTACAGCGCAGAGCGGTTCTTCTATCAGTGGCATGAAGGGGAGGCCTCAACACTCGACGGCCCTGCACAGCAGCCATATCTCGTCGCCATGCCGATGGATAAAGCAGAAGAACTTGGTCTGAAGTAATATAATCACAATGCAAGAGCTCCAATTGCAAAAGCAATCAGAAGAACGGTCAGCGAAAGCTGGCCGTTTTCTTTTATCCCACTGATTTGATATAATAAAGCCAACAACTGATGAATAGAGAAAGTGAGGTTATCCATATGAAAACAAAAAGAGAATACTCCGAGCGGAAGCTGATGAAGTCCCTGAACGAGAACAAAGAAAAGGCCAAGGCATTCCTGGACGATGATGTGAAGATGGAAGGCCTCTTCAGAGACTTCGAAGAAAAGCTGAAGCTCATCCCGAAGGTAGGCAAAAGAGCCAGTGATCTGGCAGTGCTGCTCTCCATGCTGCGCGCATACATCAAGAAGCAGTACACAGATGTTTCACTGAGCACGATCCTCCTCGGCATCGC
>SVCS01000094.1 GCA_015058205.1 Clostridiales bacterium | reverse complement strand
GCCAAGGCCCGGAAGATCTTTGACATCAGTGCCGGTGATTCGCTGGTCATTCTGGGTGATGAAACTCAGGGCATGGCTATCATGAAGGCCGAAAACTTCCTCGATCTGGCTGAGATGATCAGAAAGATCAGTTCCAATCAGTAACGACTGTTTTGAGAAAGGTAACGCATCAGATTAGCTTGGAATTGTATGGCAAAGCCAAGATCAAGACGCATATCCCATCGAACATGGATCTGACCAATATCATCCACAGATTCAATCGTTCCTTCAAGCCCGTCATACATACGGGGTTCTCCCTTCATCTCGTGAAGTAGGATCCTCATTCCGGGCTGAAACCTTTCTTTTATCATCTCGACTTCGTGTCGCGTCATCGTTCATAACTCCTTTTTCGTTGTGGCTGAATGCCAAGTTTGTGGCATAAATAATCGTTGATATCCTTTCCGAATCTGGGAGGTTTATCAACGATTTTGTATTTGTGACTGAGATTGTTCTGAATCACTCTTGTGGCGTTTCTGCCTGCCGTGTCGTTATCCAAATGAAGATATATCTTCTCGATATTTGGGTTGTTTTTTAGCAGCCCCTCAAGTGAAGATGGTGTTTTTCCGGTTCCATCAGAGCCGGGGGAGTACACACCGGCAAGTGAGATCAGAGACTCTGTTTTATAATCACCGCCATTCAACTTGATCAGTGTTGCATAGGAAAGCGCGTCGATCGCTGATTCAAAAACGTGTACAGATCTGCTGTCAGGATTCATCAGCCGGAAGGAATAATGCTTATCGCTGCCGCTGCAGTCGCCCATAACTCGGGAGGCATTGGTACCACGGAATGCTGCATACCTGGGCTGTCCTTTATCGTCTTTCCCGACGAACACCACATTGTTATGAGGCAGGGACTCATAGATGATCCCTGCCTCAATGCAGTCCTGAATGATCTCTTTACTGATGCCTCTACCGGTCAGATACTGCATCACTTTTTCATTGGAAGCATTTCTCTCCGGGAGTAACAGTTTCTTTTCTTTTTCCGTTGGTAAAGAAGAAACAGGCTGTATCAAGCAGCTGTCTCCGACGATCTGCTGCACAGCTTCGGTAAAATCCATACCCTTTACCTTCACCAGATAATCCAGGGCAGACCGTCCTCCGATACCTCTTGACCACCACATCCACATTCCGTTAGAAATCTTCAGGGAATCGTGAGTCCTGGTGCAGTAACCGCCGGAACAGCGGACCAATTCATCAGGTTCGTGTGTTCTGAGATATGACAGAAGGTCTACCTTCTTTGCCTCCAGGATCGTCTCTGGTTTGATATATGGCATCCGTCACCTCCATTATGTAATGAATGATTCCGACAGTTGACGGTACTCTTTTTCAGTGCTATCGATCAGCTTATCCGCTGTTGACTGCATAAGCTTCAGCATCTCATCATTATCGACATCAGCCATCGCAGCACGGATCTTTGAAACTGTAATGAGTCTCCCGTTTGATCTAAACATGCTGACGATCAACTTTTCTTCTTCAGTAAAATGTGTCATCTCTCGGCTCCTTTCTGCAGATGTTGTGCAGGCTCTGTCTTCTCTTGCGTCAAGGTCTTGTAGTTATCTTCAATTCTGTGAATCAGAAGAGATGCTGTATCCTTGATCGTATCCATCGAATTCCTGAGCGTCTTCAGATCTTTGTCACCTGCCCATGCTGTGACATAAGGAAAGGTGTATTCGGAAGTATCGATCCCGAAATGAGAGCAGACCGAAAATGCAATGCTCTCGGCCTGGACCTCTTTCGTTTTAGTGTCAATAAAGACACCTCCATTGTCTTTATTGTGCAGGACAGAGTGCGCGATCTCATGGATCAGAGTTTTTAATGTCTGCGATTCACTCATTCCTTTCGCTACACTTATCTCATTGTTTGCGACATTAAAATAACCCTTCGCTGTGCCTTCAATGTCAATATAATTGATGGAAACGTCACTTGCTTTCTCAACAGCTTTCAGGAAAGCACTGTAGTTGTTTACTTCGTCCTTTAAATCAGCAGGTGAGATATCCGGAAGCGGATCTCCATCAGTTTGTGAGACGTCAAAGACCGTGACTGCACGAAATCGGGGTACCGTCACCGTAACCTTTTCTTTGTATGTGTTGCCGTATTGATCCACCCGGTCTTCTTCCTTTTCGACCGACACAGGCATCGGAGCAATAATCTTGAGACCTTTTTCGCCACGCTTCACATTCCGGTTAAAACTCTTTTTCCAGGTGTTATACCCAGCAACCAAGGTCGCATCAGGACGCTGCATCGTGATCAGCATTACATTGTTCATGCTATAGTTATGGAACTTGCCTACAGCACGAAGATATGCCTTATAGGTGTCTGTTTCCATGAAATCCTTAACGCCATCTTCCAGCGATTTCATGATCTCATCCAGATTGCTGGACATCACTTTTATATCCGTCATCTCTCAGCTCCTTTTGTTTTCTCGGCTGATTTCTGCTCTTCCATAGGAGTCACTTCCTCCAGAAAACGGATCTTGCCGGTATCTTTATCCAGTGCAAATCCGAAGTCTTCCAGAGTCGAATCCTGTACGGCAGCCGCAAACTCATACGCCTCCAGTGACTGATCTTCAGGAATATAAACTTCCATGACTTCGCCGTTTTTGAATTGAATCCTGCCTGTATTTGATCCGAATTCTTCATCCGCCCAGCAGTAATCCACTGCCACTTCCGGGAACGTTTCCGAAAGTTTTGCAATAACCTTGGGAACAGCAGACCAGGCTGTGTTGAACACAAGAGCATCTTCTTTCTTCGGCAGGTAGTCGTATCCGTAACTGTTCCACTTCGATCCCCAGTGGTTGACTGAGAAGTCGTACCAGTTCATATCACCCGGATACAGAGCCATCTCTTTTGCTCCGAGAGGTCCGCGATAAACACCTTCCGGCATCGGAATGAGCTTTTCAAAGTCGATGGAACCCAGTCCACAACCTTCCATTTCAACGGCTTTCAGGATTTCTACAGTCTTCTCATGAGGACAATCGAAAGTCACAACATTATAGATATGATTGGGCATTCTCATCCTCCCTGGCTTCTGAATTCCCGGATAAATAAGAAAAGAGCCTGTTTTTCTTCGAACATTTCTGAAGAATCACAAGCTCTTTCATATCATCTACGGTTATTCCCGGAATAACTAGTATGTCTTCCATTTCCAGTCCTTGCAGCTGCTTTTCCGTGACACATCCAGTGTCGAACAGTTTCTGCAGCAGGGACATTTTGTTCTGCAATTCAGTTTTCTTAGGCATATTCTTCCTCCATCAACTGGACTCCGTGATCTGAGAACGCATACCAGTTTGTACGGTCAAATCTGGAGTCATTCATCTCCCTTTTCATAAGGATGTGTTCTTTCCTCAGATGCATAATGGCATCTTTAATCTGATGCTTCGAGAAGTACGGTAGCGCGCACTTGATTGCTGTAGCAGATGCTCTGACCCACAGCTTGGAATCTTTATACACAGAATCTGTAAAGTCTGTATCCTCGCCGAGCTCCCAGAGATGCTGTGCGATCACTGCTTCTCTGATTCCGTATCTCGATGCTACACCTTCATTGAAATTCATCATTTTCTTTTCCTCCATAACAAAAAGACAGCCGAAGCTGTCTTTGCGTAGTATTATTTATCCCTACAAACCTGAATTTGTCGATTAAAGCTCTACGAATCCCCCAATCTCCTGTTCTAAGAGCCTAAATACGTTTGCCACCAGATAACCATCAGCAATCGCATGATTCAGACGGACAGTAACAGGCATGACAAGTCTGCTGTTTTCTTCCTTGTATTTTCCCCAATTGATAACCGGCGCAAAAAACATATGAACGTCTGGCAGCTCAAGATGCAGGGAATCATAGGACAGCCACGGTATACATGACGCATCAAACCAGTTGGGATGATTCATAATATCAAAACCGTATTCTCTGGTCTTTTTTGCCTCTTCAGCATCCCGCAGAGCCGTTTTGTAGAATTTCTCATAATCCTCATCGTATTCCGTATAGACAAGCGTGAAGGTTTCTGTATCATCATGAAAGATATACTGTATGGGATTGATCACATCATAACAGATCAGTTCGTCTTTTTCCCTAAGATACCCCATCCTGTAATCCTCGCGAGAATTCAGAACCTTTGACAGGATATAAAGAAAGTTGATGTAGAACTTTGTCTCGGTCATTTTGGAATAACGAACAAGATCAGTAACATCGATCCTCGCTGTCATAGAAGTCGAACATGTGCAGTCCTCTGTAAAGTGTCGGAAGACGCCCTTTCTATAGTAAGTCTCTTTATCTATAACCTTATAATTCATTTTGCATCATCCTCACAAATTTCGTTTGTCTTAGCCGACAATTTCAAAAGTTACAATGTCAGTGCAAGTCAGGATTACCTGTGTTGAGCGCCGAAATGCCTATATGCCAGAACTCCGATGGGAAGGAAGTACACACACCATGCAACAAGAGCAAGTCTTCCGCCGAGACCATCGCCACCAGACGACATCTTTAAGAACATTCCTGTCATCGGCATAAAAGTGCAGCTGAAGAAAAACACGCCGTGGATCATCATCAGTGCCTTGAGCCACTTGTCCGTTTTGTTCCCTGCTTTCATCGAAAGCCCGGTAAAGAAGGTCGAAAGCGCCATGATGCCGTAACCCAGCAGGTCATAGTTTGCAATCAGTCCGAAACAGCTGAAATCGAGCAGTTTTGCCGCCTGTTCGTTCAGCTGTTCGTTTTTTACGGTGGTCAGCTGGGGAAAGTAGACGAACATGATCAGCACGCAGTACACGGCTGCAAAAACCATACCGATATTCGCAGCGACTTTGCGGTCGCTTTCGCATTCGTTGTGAAGCCCTGCCGTCATCATGATAAACCCGAGCGGCAGAATCAGGCAGACAAAGAAACTGCCCATCGAAAAATTGATGATCTCAAATGCAGCAAACAGAAACACTGTCACCGTTACGATCGCTGCGCCTGCTTTGGGAATCATCCTGTTCAGATTCATCTGTTCTTTCTCCTTCATATTCCGAGATTCTGTTCCAACGTTCATCCCGTCAAACTTGAATTTAT
>SVCS01000093.1 GCA_015058205.1 Clostridiales bacterium | reverse complement strand
ATGATATCCTTCTCGGATTCAATATTCTCAAGGTTGAATTTGATCTCACCAGAGGCCAGATTGTCGTAAATCTCCTTGTACTGATCGGTCGTCAGATTGCTGAGCTTGTTGTTTTTGAGCTCCAGACTGACGCCTTCATTGTGGGCATTGTACTGAATGACCTCTCCGCCCTTGAAGCTGTCCTTCGCATAATCACCGAGGATCTCCTTGAGCGCGCCACGGATGTTGTAGATTGCAGATGTGATAACCTTATCTGACTTCACACTCTGGTCCGTTTCACTTCCAATGACTTTGCCGTCCTTTGCTTCAGCTGCTTCGATGACTGGTTCCTGGATTCTCGGCCCCGCAGCGAAGATCACCTGGGCGCCCTTATCATACATCTCCGTTGCCTGCTGATAGACCGCATCCCTGTCGGATGCATTTTCACAGTATTTGTAATCCATCGTTACAGGTGTACCAATCTCACCGGCTGCTCTCTCAGCACCCATCACATATCCGTATCCGAACGCTTTGATATCTTCTGCACCGCTCTGGCCGATGAAACCCAATTCCGTCGACCCATCGATGACAGCCGCATAGCCCGCCAGGTATCCTGCCTGCGCAGAGTCAAAATCTGCGGCGACGGTGTTCTGTGTAATCAGAATGTCCCCATTGTCAGGGTCATAAGGATAGGCGTCCAGCATAACGAATTTGATTTCCGGATAGACTTCCTGCATGTTGTAGACTGCCTTTGCAATCGCGCTGTTGTCGACGATCACAACCTTCGCGCCCTTGTTGATGGCCGTTTTGATTGCGTCTTCAAAAGCCGCATCGGTCTGCTCTGTCGCCTTGTAGTATTTGTGGGAGATGCCGTGGGTTCCGCCGAACTCTGTGATCGCATTCCACGCCGTCTCACTGTGTCCGCCGTCCATGACAAGGCTGTCATCCGTTACGAGCGCGATCTCGTATTTCACGTTTTCCTCCGGCAGTGCTTCCTCTTCATTGGTGCATCCGCTCAGCACCGCCGCAAATGCAAAGGCAACCACGCCGCCTGCAATCAATGCTCCCGCTTTCTTTATCAACGATTTTTTCATGTCAAACCCTCCAGAAATTCCTTCGTCATTCTGCCAGTCAGGCCCCAGATGATCCTGTCGTTCACATCGAACACAGGAACCGGCGCCCTGCCGTCTTTCCATTTATACGCCTCTCCGCTCGTAACTCTGTCGTACGGGAAGTCCTCAACTGGTACCTCTTTCAACGGATTCCAGTATATTTCACACTCCGTGTTCAGCAGATCCTCCACCGGAACCGTGAACACCTCCGCCACTTCTGCCCGGCTCACGTCCATATTCGCAAAAGCATCCTCACCGATGCTGCCGACGAAACAGTGGATCTGCGAACCTGCCCTGGTGCAGATGGTCACAAGCTCCGTGATAATCTCAATGTCATCCCTGCAGATACCCAGTTCCTCTTCCGTTTCCCGAAGCGCCGCTTCAACAGGTGTCTCACCCTTCTCGATCTGTCCGCCCGGAAAGCATACCTCCCCAGGCTGCCTGTCGAGCTTCATGGCCCGCACCTCATACAGAATCTGCGGTCCCTTCCCATCTGCAAAATCGACAAGGGGCAAGATCACCGCGAAGTGATGGGCCCAGCTTTCGCCGATGGGAACGTGATTCTCAAATTTTCGTTTTATCTCATCTGTTGTAAACATATCATATGCTCTTATTATCACTTATTGTCGCGTGCTGCGCGGGCTTTCTCCGAGGCCGCCTGATCCGCCAGTTTCCTGCGGTACAGAATGTTCAGCAGGGACGCGATCAGCACCAGGACGATGCCGGCGACCGTATTCCACAGAATCGTCTCATGGAGTACGATGACCGCAATGACCGGTGCAATGGCCGGTTTCAGGAAGAAGGCGAAGGATCCAGTCGCTGCATCCGCCAGCTCAATGGCTTTGAAGTAACAGTAGTAACCAAGTCCCGTGACCATAACGCCAGTGTAAAGAATGATCGGCACATTGTCCGCCACACCTGCCGCGACCGGCCGTCCCATGATCAGCATGATCACAAGCAGTGCCGCTGACCCCAGCAGGAAACTGATGCTCGTCTGGGCGAATGGCCCCAGCTTCTCCTGGCTGACTTTGCCCAGAACCGTGTAGAGTCCGAAGAACAGCGCCGCCACGACCATGAGGAGCATACCGCCCCAGGAATTGCCTTCCTGGATGTCCCACGGACGGAACATGAACATGATACCGGCGAGAGCCACCGCCAGGATGACCAGCTTGCTGCCGTTGAGCTTTTCACTGGTCAGGAAGTGCGCGAACACCATCGTGAAGAACGGGTTGACGCAGATCAGCACCGATACCGTCGACGCATTGCACATCATAACCGAAATCTGAAACAGGCTCATGCTGATGGTGACGCCGAGGATTCCCACACCCGTCAGTTCCAGCAGATCCCTGCCTGTAAGCCGCACGCCCCTGCTCTTCATCTGCTTCACTGCAAATGGCAAAAGCACCAGCGCGCCGATCAAAAATCGCAGGAAGGTCAACTGGAACGGGTCCAGATCGTTTCCGCCGATTTTGCACGAAACCTCCATGGTTCCGAACAGTAATGCAGTTATGACTACGTATAGATATGCTTTGTTCATTCAGATATGTTGTGTTGCCTTTGCTTATGGCTGCTGCCTTTGCTTATTGAAGCCGTTGCTTATCCGTCAAAAATGGCGGTGAACCCACCGCCACTCTTAGCTATTTTTATTGTGTGTCCTCTTAGTTCAGAATCTCACAACCGTCGAAGTTTACGCCGATCATCTCTTCCTTCTCAGCGCTTACGCTTACGACGAAATCAACGCCATAGATTTCGGAAATGGCTTTGAGTCTGTCGATGAACTCCGGCAGATCACCCAGACTTACATCAGCATGCTTCAGGATGCTGTCGATGAAAATCGTCTCGATATCATGATCTGAACTAATTATGCCATAGATGAAACCGATGTACTCATCGATATTCGTGATATGCTCGAAATCCTCCATGCAGATAACTCTGATTCTATATGAAAGCTCGTACATCAGTCTGTGATTCTTGTTAATGAAGATGATGCTGCCATCACAGGTCTTGATGCTCTCATTAGCAATCTGAATCATCTTGTTAGTCTTGCCACTCCCTTTGTGTCCTATAAGCAATTGCACCATAGCTCTTGTCCTCCTGTGAATTGATTCATCGTTAGCTTACCTTATCGTTAGTTTTCCATAATTATAAACCATCTGTCTTTTTCGGGCAACCTATAATTCTGCGTCTGATGGTCTGATTATTGTTCAAATTCGGCCTCATTATTCAGCCGATTTCCGCCTGTCGGCTAGGTCTTCGGCCGCCTGCTGACGCAGTCTCAGCTGCCCGCAGGCGCCGTCTATTTCGCTGCCCAGCTGACGCCGTACCGTAGCCGGAATGCCAGCATTTTCAAGCCTTTCGGCGATTTCGTGCGCCCGTTTCCTGCTGGTTCCGTTGAAGCCTGTCTCATCCACCTTGTTCAGCGGAATCAGATTCACGTGACAAAGCATACCGCCGAGCCTTTTGATCATCAGCTCTACGTCCTTGTCCGTGTCGTTTTCCCCTTCGATGAGCGCATACTCAAAGGTAATTCGTCGGTGTGTCTTGTCGGTATAGTCCCGCGCCGCTTCCAGCAGCTGATCAAGCGGATACTTCCGGTTGACAGGCATGATTCTGCTGCGTCCTTCGTCTGTCAGCCTATGCAGGGAAATGGCCAGATTAACCTGTGGAAAGTCTTCCGCGAACCTCCGGATTCCCGGGATAAGACCGCTGGTCGAGACAGTCATGTTCCGCCAGCTCATATTCCTGCCCTCTTCTGCGTGCAGCAGTCTGAGGAACTTCGCCACATTCTCATAGTTATCAAAAGGTTCGCCCATGCCCATAATGACGATGCGGCTGACCTTCTCGCGCGAGCCGTCTGCAGCATCTCTGCCGTCTGCAGCTCCTGCGCCGCTGGTGACGCGCTCCGCTTCCAGCACCTGACCCAGCATCTCGCCGGCGTCCAGATTCCGCACGAATCCACCCAACGCCGATGCGCAGAACTTGCATCCCATCTTGCATCCGACCTGGGATGACACGCAAAGGGAATTCCCATAGCTGTACCGCATGAAGACGCCTTCGAAGGTGTCGGCCGGCTTGCCTGACGCAGCCGCGCCGGTTTCTGCCGCTGCACTGCCTTCTGCCGCCGTTTCGGCTTCGAAGAGGATCTTGCAGGTACCGTCGCTTTTGTCCTCCTGCATCCGAATCGCCCTGCAGCCGCCGATCTGCGCTTCCGCCTTGAGCTTTTCGCGCAGAGCCTTCGACAGGTCGGTCATTTCGTCGAAACTTCTGGCGCCCTGATTCAGCCAATTATAAATCTGTTTGCCGCGGAAAGGCTTCTCGCCTATCTCAACGACAAACAGTTTTAACTCTTCCATTGTCATGCCAAGTAGATTCTTCATATATTCGTCTCTTGCGAATCAGTACAAACTCTCTTGCGAATCAGTACAAACTCTCTTGCAACTCAGTACAGCCGGAAGTTGTTGCGGACTTTGCGCTTCGGCTTGCTGGACTTGACTTTGCCTTGCACAGACTGTCCGTCATTGCCGGCACCGCTTGCTCCGTCGGCTGTGCCGCTGCCGCCTGCTGCGTCCAGCTGCCCTCTCCATCCGGGATGCATCTGGTCGAGGTACGCCTCGATGCAAATCCAGTCATTCTCCGGGTGCTCGGAGGCGATGCCCGGGTAGAAGTGCTCCACATACTCCTCAATCAAAAGGCGGGAAAGCTTCTTCAGACGGCCTTTGCCGGAATAATCCAGAGCCATCCCAAATTCCTCTATTGCCTTTGCAGTGGTCTTATCTTCCATGATGGCCGTCGCAAGTTTCGGATCGGCGGCGACATCAGCAGCTGTGACGCGCAGTTTTTCACCGTAGCCCTCCAGCAGGTTGATCAGATCCTCAGGATTGATGCCGAACTTAATGGAAAGGTAGTCGATGTCGCGCCCCACTGTGACATACAAATCGAAGAGCGCGGTGTGGTCCTTCACATCACGCTCTGCAAGTCTTCTCAAATTCTCAATACTCGTACTCATATC
>SVCS01000032.1:10893-19217 GCA_015058205.1 Clostridiales bacterium | reverse complement strand
CCTGCGAAGAACGCTCCTGCAAACAGCGCGATAACCGGAATCTTAGCACCGCATGGGATGAATGTGGTCAGCATAGCGGTCGCTCTTCTCTCACGTTCATCTCTGATGGTTCTGGAAGCCATGATGCCCGGGATACCGCAGCCTGTTCCGATGATGATGGAAATGATGGACTTTCCTGAGAGACCGACACGTTTGAAAATCGGGTCAAGCAGCGTCGTAACACGGGCCATATACCCGCAGTCTTCCAGTAGTGCAATCAGGAAGAACATAACCATGATCAGAGGCAGGAAACCTACAACAGCACCTACACCGCCGATGATACCGTCGCCTATGATAGTTGAAAGGAGTGCCGGACTGTTTTCCATTGCGCCGCCGACGAATTCCTGGAATGTCTCGATCCATCCGACCAGCCAGTCCGCGATCCATGTGCCCAGATAAGTCTGTGAAATTGCGAATACGCACCACATTACACCTGCGAAGATGATGATGCCTGCGATAGGATTTGTCAGCACGCTGTCCAGTTTATCCGCTTTTGTCGTTTCACTGGATGCGATTTTACGTGTTTCAACTGCTTTTACGATGCCATTGACAAAGGCGAAACGCTTTCTGTCTTCTGCGTCAACAGCCGCCTTGTCGTGGAGATTGATATCTGCCTGGAGGTAAGGCGCCTTCTGGCCTTTGCCTTCCATCGCCAGAGCTCTCTCAACAACTTCTGCAAGCCCATTGTTTGTCTTTTCTGTAGATACTGTCTTGATGACAGGACATCCCAGCTTTTCTTCCAATGCTGCGACGTCGATGGTCGTTCCTTCCTTTTCGTTGATGTCACTCTTGTTGAGTGCCACGACGACAGGAATACCAAGCTCCAGAAGCTGGGTCGTGAAGAACAGGCTTCTGCTTAGATTCGTCGCGTCAACGATATTGATGATTGCGTCAGGATGTTCGTCACGGACGAACTCACTTGTGATACTCTCCTCAGGTGTGAACGGAGACATGGAGTAAGCACCCGGCAGATCGACCGCCGTAACATCCTTGCCTTTCGCGTATGTTTCCGCAAATGGGGCTTCTTTCTTGCCTACGGTGACGCCGCCCCAGTTGCCGACTTTTTCATTTTCACCCGTCAGCATGTTGTACATGGTCGTCTTGCCGCTGTTTGGGTTGCCGGCAAAAGCAATTCTCATAGATTACCTCCTTGAATATATAACTAGTATTACTTGATATTATGAACAAATCTCTTTATGAACGAATCTCTATTGGTCACCACATTTGAGTGAAACTGCTTCCGCAAGCTGATTGTCCAAACTGTATCTTCCGTCCTTGATCACAACGACACAGCCCTTTCTCTTCTTCGATATTAAGGTAATTGGTTCACCTTCATAACATCCGAGCCGGAACAAAAAGGACCTCATTTCATCGTCACCGGTATCAATACCGCATATCTCATATGTCTTTCCTACTTCAGCGTCAATCAAAGTCACTATGATCGCCTCCCTTGCCTTTACTTCCTTGAACACGGTTAGATTTCACTAACAAAAGTTAGAATGAACTAACCTCTGTAGCAATTTTAGTTAGTTTGGACTAATCTGTCAACCTTTTTTTCTCTTTTCACTGTTTGACGGGCTTACAGACCCATAATAAGAGGAACGCCGACAGACGTGACGACGCACATGATAAGACCTGTTGCAAAGGCATACACAACAGTATTTGGACCGCAGGACCGCTCCACGATCGGCAGACACACGTCCATCGCTGCGATGCCCGGAAGTCCTGTTGATTCCAGATATCCGATTTTCTTCGCCGCCAGTGGAATGAAGATGATTCCTGTCACTTCCCTTATGACGTTGTGCATAAAGGAAACTGCACTGGCGATCATGTACTGCTGTCCTGCATTCGCGATGACGATGGGTGCATAGGTATACCAGCCGTAGCCGATGCAGATGGCGGAACCCTCCCGCAGTGAGAATCCCATCACAAGGCATGCTGCCACACCGGCGATCATGGTTCCCACCATGGTTGCGACCGGAATTGCCAGCACTCTGAATCCTGCTTTCCTGATGCTCTCTATTACTGTTCCGGATCCGCCAAGATCCAGTCCGACGAAGAACATGAGGATACACAGGAGCACAATCAACGTGTAATTGGACACCACATCGAACTGCCCCAGTATTTGCGGCAGTCTTTTGAGAATCAGAAGTGCACCAATCAGCATACCGCCGGCGACGATGCCCAGAATGATAAAGGTGTTTTTCAGATCCATGCTGTCCTGGCCGGAATCTTCCTCTGGAGACTGCATCTTCTCCGTGCCGGTTGCTTTTGCGTCATCCATCAGCTCGCCGTACCGGTCCATATGCAGAATCCTGCGGGTCACAAAAATCGCCCCCATGCTTCCAAGGATACAGCATAACGTGATCACGAGGGCCATGACACCGATGGAACCAAGGTTTGAAATGACTTGCTCATTGGCGCCCATGCGAAGACCCATGATAAAACAAAGGCCATACACCGTTCCCATCATTGCCTTTGCGACCCATGAGAAAGAGTTGCCTTTTTTCGCTGCGCTCCAGGCCAGGATATAACCGATTATGAGAAAGCTCCAGTAGAGCAGGAGAAGTTTCATTACTCAGCTATCCTCCAATTGATTGGTTCATAACCTTTCTCTTCCAGAAATTCGTTGGTTTTAGAGAAGTATCGCCCGCCCCAGAATCCGTTGTGAGCAGATAGAGGACTTGGATGAGCTCCGGTAATGATGCAGTGCCTGTCGTTGGTCACGAGAGCTGATTTTGCCTTTGCATTGGCGCCCCACAGAATGAATACGACAGGATCTTCCCTCTCATTGAGCAGGCTGATCACCTTGTCCGTGAACTGCTCCCACCCTTTGCCTTTGTGAGAGTTGGCATCATGCTCGCGGACTGTGAGAACGGCGTTAAGAAGAAGGACCCCCTCTCTGGCCCAGCTTTCGAGATTGCCGTGAGATGGCGGTGTGATGCCCAGATCCGCCCGCATCTCCTTAAAGATATTCACGAGAGAAGGTGGCTGTTTGATGCCTTTCGGCACAGAAAAACAAAGACCCTGGGCCTGACCCGGTTCATGGTAAGGATCCTGCCCAATGATCACGGCTTTGACCTTATCGTAGGGTGTTTCCTTCAGCGCCCGGAATATGCTGTCCATCGGCGGATAAACCCTGTGCGCCGCATATTCCTGCTTCAGGAACGCTCTGAGCTTCTGATAGTACTCTTTTTCGAATTCTCCTCTGAGAACATCGTCCCAGCTGTTACCTATTTCAACCATGGGTACAGTATAGCACAGATTTGCAAAGGCAACCTCTTCCTTTTATAATAAAACCATGAAGAAAGTATATGTATCACGCCTCGCCGGCAGTTCCCTGGTTCGGTTTCTCGCCCGGCAAGGATATGAATTGAATACGGTAACGGAATACGGAATCATCAACGAACACACCTCGGATATCAATGCCGCTCTGGGGCTTGCATGGGCAGAAGACGGCAAGCTTCACCCAACACGCCCTGTCCATGTGGATCCCCGCATTGCCACACACCCGGATATCTACATGTGCCAGCTTGGGCTCTGGAGTGAAGCGGGTATCTTCTTCGGTGACGTGGAGAAACTGGCCGTCGCTTATCCTCAGGACATTATCTACAATGCTGTCTGCACCAGAAATTACGTGGTGCACCTGGTCGAAAAGACAGATCCGGAACTGAAAGACGCGATGATTATGTGGCACAAGAGTCTGCACAGACTGCCCGAGGAAGGTGACCACAGGGATATCAAGATTCTCGGCGTCCGCCAGGGGTATACCAGATGTATGTGTCTGCCAGTTGACGATAACTCTTTTATTGTCTCTGATGACGCTATCGCCAAACCTCTGGAAGCCAATGGCGCCAAAGTGCTCAAAATCAGTAATGGCAGCATCAAGCTCAAAGGCTTTAAGACGGGATTTATCGGCGGTACTGCCGGACATATCTATGTGAACAACGATGAGATGACTGACCAGAGGGCAATTGTCTTCAACGGTGATCTCAGTGTCCATCCTGACTTTGCTGCTATTACGGAATTCATCAAAAGCCGTAATATACTGCCTGTCTGGTTCGAGGATTACGCCCTGGAGGATATCGGCAGCATTCTGGCCGTCGAATGATCCGATCCGCCTGCAGATAAGACCATTACGGAGTCGATCATGAAAAAACACGCTATCATTCCTGTATTCATACCCCACCGCGGCTGTCCCAACGACTGCGTCTTCTGCAATCAGAAGGCGATCACCGCCCGCCAGCCCGATGTGCGCCCGTCCGATGTGCGCAATATCATAGACACCTACCTTCCCACCCTGTCCGGCCGAGGACTGGAAACCATCGAGGTAGCCTTCTTCGGAGGCAGTTTCACAGGTCTTCCGATAGAAGAGCAGTCTGCCTTTCTTGAAGTTGCGGCAGAGTATAAAAGCAAAGGCCTCATAGACAAGATTCACATGTCTACAAGGCCTGATTATATTGATCAGAAGATACTGGATAACCTGCGCCATTACAGCGCTGATACCATCGAACTGGGCGTACAGAGCTTCGATGACAGCGTACTGGCTGCCGCCGGCCGCGGCCATACTGCAGCCGATGTCTATGAAGCCTGCTCACTGATCCATGAATACGACTTTGAGCTGGGCATCCAGCTCATGATCGGCCTGCCCGGCGATTCTCTGGAGAAATGTCTCTATTCCTCACGGGAAACTGTCAGAATGAGACCTTCCATCGCCCGTCTGTACCCTACGATAGTACTGCGGGACACAGCACTGTTCGATATGTACAAAGCCGGGCTCTACCATCCACTTACAACAGAGGATGCTGTTGCAATCACCAAAGAAATGTACCGGATCCTGACAGACGCCCATATCAACATCATACGTGTAGGGCTGAAATCCACCGACTTGATCAGCGGATCCGGCGAAGAATCAGACCAGACCTGGGGTCACACCTACCACCCTGCCTTCCGCCAGCTCGTGGAAGGCGAAATCGCCCGGGAGGATATCGAGGCACAGATACTGCAGCTTCCTGCCGTGGGTACGGAATCTGCAGCTGCTAGTGCTGACAGGAACCCCGGCAGCGGCAATGGTAAGTCAGGCGGCGGCAAAGAAAAACGCCGTATCACGGTTTCCGGCAACGGCGTTTCCTTCTCCAATATGATCGGCAACGGCGCCTGCAACCGCAAATACTTCGGGGCCCGCTATCCGGATCTCTCTATCCGCTTCGCTGTCGATGACAGCCTGCCGGATATGACCTTCACGGTCAAAGAATCCTAATTGCTGCGCTGTTTGCTGCATTGCCTTTGCCGCCCCGCTTTTGCCTGTCTATCTTACAGATCTCCGCAGGTTCCGACCGGTGCGACTCCTCCGACTGCTTCGATGACCAGTTCGGTCTTCGCCTTGTCGAACCAGCTGCACAGCTCAATGTCGTGCATGCCTTCATCAGCCAGCTGCTTGGCTGCTGCATTTGCCTGCTCCTGATCCTTGACGAAGATTGCCTTTGTATAAAGCTCCGGTTTGTCAATCACTACTTCTGTAGGTTCTTCCACGCCTCTCATTACGACGACGACGCCGTATTTCGTGAACTCCGGCAGCGCCTCTACCTTAGCCAGCTGCTCCGGCAGATAGTCCGCGTGTTTGATTTTGACATCCGGACCTGCAATCTCGCAGAGCTGTGCTGTGATCTTATCATCGAAATCGCCGCACAGGTTCAGCAGTGTGAACCCATCAGCCGCAAGCTTGCCGACGTATTCCTTCGCCATCTCCATATCGCCCGTTCCGGCAATTACGTTATAGCTCTCGCTGTTCTCATAAACTCCACAGTAAGTGTCCGGATTCTGTCCCGGAACATTGATCAGAAAAGCATATTTAAGCATTCTCTTCCCTCCTTGCATTCATTGGTGCATTTATTGCTGCATCCATCGCTTCATTCATTGTTGCATTGATTGTAGTTGATACATTTCGGCATCTCCTGCCTTTGCCATTATCCTACCACCATTCATGCTTTAACGCAATAAAATCCATGGAACCATATCCGAAAACCATTTGACCTTTCTGAAATCAGTGGTATAATACTTTCTGTGGTTAAAGTAACAACAGCCACTGTTGCAAAGGCAACCGAATATATGCAAAGGCTATGACCGGGAAGAAGTAAGTCTGAAGGGATCCGTCCAGAGAAATGCCGGGTGGTGCGAGGCAAAGGTGAGATCAGACCGAATACATTCCGCGAGCTGCGTGCTTCAAAGGTACGACGGGAGCGCCCGTGACAGCGCGAGGGTATAAGCAAAGGCTCCGCTAAAAGGAAACAGAAGGTGTTCCTCTAAGACGGAAGTTGCCGTACCTGGTGAGGCTGCTGCTGTGAAGCAGTATGCGAAATAGAGGTGGTACCGCGATGATTCGCCCTCTATCCCTTTAGGGAAAGAGGGCTTTTATATTAGGAAGAAAGGAAAGAAACAAAATGCCGATTACTGATTTGCTTGAAAGAAACGCCAGAGAATTCCCCTTTGACATCAGTCTTGTGGAGTTGAACCCAGAGAATCTGGAGCGTGACAGACGCACCTGGAAAGATTATGAGCTCATCGAATCCAATCCCCATGAGGCCGGCCGCAGAGAGATGACCTGGAAGCAGTTCGACGAAAGAGCCAACAAGACTGCCAACCTGCTCCTGACCAGAGGGGTCAAGAAAGGTGATAAAATCGCCATTCTGATGATGAACTGTCTGGAGTGGCTTCCTGTCTACTTCGGTGTGCTGAAGACAGGTGCCCTGGCTGTTCCTCTTAACTTCAGATACACAGCAGATGAAATCAAATACTGTCTGAAAAAGGCAGATTGCTCCGGACTGGTGTTCGGATCGGAATTTGTTGGAAGAATGGAGAGCATCTGCGATTCTATCCCTCACGTACGCACTCTCCTGTACGTCGGAGATGACTGCCCTTCCTTTGCAGACAGCTATGACGAGTACATCGAGTACTGCTCTGACAAGAAGCCTGATATTCATTTGACGGATAACGATTACGGTGCGATTTACTTCTCTTCAGGAACGACGGGTTTCCCGAAGGCGATTCTTCACAAGCACAGATCGCTCACCCACTCCGCAAGATGCGAGCAGAATCACCACGGACAGACCAAGAGCGACGTATTCCTCTGCATCCCTCCGTTCTACCATACAGGAGCCAAGATGCACTGGTTCGGCAGTCTCTTTTCCGGAAGCAAGGCTGTTGTGCTCAAAGGCACCAAACCTGAGTTCATTCTCAAAGCAGTTTCAGAAGAGCGCTGCACCATCGTATGGCTGTTAGTTCCATGGGCTCAGGACATCCTGGATGCCATTGACAACGGGGACGTCAACCTCTCACAGTATGAACTGGATCAGTGGAGACTCATGCACATCGGCGCACAGCCTGTACCGCCAAGCCTGATCAAACGCTGGAAGGAAATCTTCCCGCATCATGATTATGATACAAACTACGGTCTTTCGGAGTCCATCGGACCAGGATGCGTACATCTTGGTGTGGAAAACATCCACAAAGTCGGTGCTATCGGTAAAGCAGGTTTCGGCTGGCATACCCGCATCGTCGACCCTGATAGAAACGATGTACCGCAGGGAACTGTCGGCGAACTGGCAGTAGCAGGCCCTGGTGTCATGGAGTGTTACTATAATGATCCGGAAGCCACTGCAGAAGTTCTGGATGACGAAGGATGGCTCTACACAGGAGATATGGCTGAGATGGACGAAGATGGATTCATCTATCTCGTTGACAGAAAGAAAGACGTCATCATCTCAGGCGGTGAGAACATCTACCCTGTCCAGATTGAAGACTTCCTGCGCACCAATGATGACATCAAGGATGTTGCGGTTATCGGACTCCCGGATCCTCGTCTCGGTGAGATTGCCGCTGCAATCATCGAACTGAAGGAAGGCCGCGATGTATATGAGGAAGCCATTGAAGACTTCTGTGTTGCACTTCCTCGTTATAAACGTCCGCGTAAGATCATCTTCGCTGACGTTCCACGTAATCCAACAGGAAAAATCGAAAAACCGCTTCTCCGCAAAATGTACAATGCCGAAGGCATCGTAGCGAAGGAAATCGAAAAGACGGAATAATGACAATGAAGAAATTGAATGATAAGGAACAAAGAATACTAGAATGAATCTGACGAAGAATACAAAACTGCTGGGTGTAATATGTGTAACCATCACCTCCATATGCTATGGACTTGTACCTTCTTTCTCGTTCATCGCATTCGGTATGGGCGTGGAAACCGCGACGCTGCTCTTCAACAAGTTCCTGTACGCCGCCATCAT